>JBEKAM010000077.1:0-15370 GCA_050015915.1 Solirubrobacteraceae bacterium | reverse complement strand
CCTCAGCGTGGCTGACATCGTCGGCTCGGTGACCTCATCTGCAGGGCTGGACGGCGAGGCGGTGCGCGACGTGCTCGTGCTCGACCGCTTCTCGTTCTTGTCAGTGCCCGCCAGCGAGGCCGACCGGGTGATCGAGGCGCTCAACGGCCGCTCGATCGGGAGCGACAAGGGCAGCCAGACGGTGAGCCTCGAGCGCGTGAAGGTAAGGTAGGCGGATGTCAACCGCCACGATGCAAACCACAGAGGGACCGATCGTCTTCGAGCTGTTCGACGAGGACGCGCCGAAGACCGTAGAGAACTTCCGCAAGCTCACCACCGACGGCTTCTACGACGGGCTCACATTCCACCGCGTGATCAAGGACTTCATGATCCAGGGTGGCTGTCCGCTGGGGACGGGCACCGGTGGCCCGGGCTACACCTTCGAGGATGAGATCAACCCGCACAAGATCGTGCGTGGGGCGCTGGCGATGGCCAACGCCGGGCCGAACACCAACGGCTCCCAGTTCTTCATTGTCACCGCTGACGCCTGCCCATGGCTGGACGGCAAGCACACCGTCTTCGGCCAGGTGACCGAGGGGATGGACGTCGTCGACAAGCTCGAGGGCGTCACCACCGACGGCGCAGACCGTCCGTCGGAGCCAATCGGCATCGACTCGATCGATCTCTCCGACTGACGCTGGGGTCGGCACTGGCCGGCCAGCCAATCGAAGGCCGGCCGGGAGCGAGCAAGGAGTACTCTGTTCGTACGAGATTACGAGCAGGGGAGAGTGCATCTGATGGCGAGCGTTGAGCAGCACGTCGAGCAGGAGATCCTCCAGGCTGGCGGCGGGGTCGCCGAAGCGAGCGAGGAGGCTCCGATTGAGGCTTCGATCGAGGCCCCGCCCACCGGCGAGATAGCGGTTGAGAACCCGGCCACCGGGGAGACGGTTCGCACTGTCCCCGATCTGGGCGCGGAGGCAGTCGCGGAGATGGCCGCGCGTGGTCGCAAGGCACAGCCCGAGTGGGACGCCTACGGCTTCGACGGCCGCGCACGCGTGCTGTTGCGGGCGCAGAAGTGGTTGATGGACAACTCCCAGCGTGTGGCGGACACGATCGTCTCAGAGACGGGCAAGACCTACGAGGACGCCAACCTCGCGGAGATCGGCTATGCCGGTAACGCGTTCGGCTTCTGGGCCAAGAGTGGACCCGAGTACCTCGCTGACGAGTCGGTCAAGTCAAGCCAGGTGCTGGTCAAGGGCAAGAAGCTGATCCTGCGCTACCGCCCACTCGGGCTGATCGGCGTGATCGGGCCGTGGAACTACCCGCTGACGAACTCCTTCGGCGACTGCATCCCCGCGTTGATGGCAGGTAACAGCGTGATCCTCAAGCCCTCCGAGATCACCCCACTGACCTCACTGCTGATGGCGGAAGGCCTGCGTGAGTGTGGGCTGCCGGAGAACGTGCTGCAGATCGCCACCGGACGCGGCGAGACCGGTGCGGCACTGATCGAGCACGTCGACATGATCATGTTCACTGGTTCCACCAAGACCGGCAGGAAGGTCGCTGAAGCCGCCGCCAGGCGCTTGATCCCCGCGTCGCTCGAGCTCGGTGGCAAGGATCCGATGATCGTGCTCGCCGACGCGGACGTCGAGCGCGCGGCCAACTTCGCCACGTACTTCTCGATGCAGAACGCCGGACAGACGTGCATCTCGATCGAGCGCGTGTACGTGGAGGAGCCCGTGTACGACGAGTTCGTCGCAAAGGTCTCCGCCAAGGTGCGCGCGCTGCGCGTGGGCAACCCCGATGGCGGCTTTGGCACGGTGGAGGTCGGCGCGATCACGTTCCCTCCCCAGCTCGACACGATCAAGGACCACGTCGCGGACGCCGTGCAGAAGGGCGCACGCGTGATCGCAGGCGGCCAGCAGGTCCCGGGCGCTGGTCGCTTCTACGAACCGACTGTGCTCGTGGATGTCGACCACACGATGAAGTGCATGACCGAGGAGACGTTCGGGCCGACGCTGCCGATCATGAAGGTCGCCGACGCTGACGAAGCGGTGCGCCTGGCCAACGACTCTCCCTACGGCCTCGGTGCGTCGGTGTTCTCACGCGACGCCGCGCGCGGCGAGGCGGTCGCGCGGCGCCTGGAAGCGGGTGCGGCGAACGTCAACGATGCGATGATCAACTACACAGTGCTGGAGCTGCCCATGGGTGGCGCCAAGACCTCAGGTATCGGCTCGCGCCACGGCGCCGGCGGGATCCGCAAGTACTGCTCTCAGCAGGCGATCGTCGTCACCGCGAAACTCGCCATGAAGAAGGAACTCTTCATGTACCCATACAAGACGCGCACGTCCCGGCTGTTGGCGGGGGCGTTCAAATTGATGTACGGGCGGGGGAAGAGGGACTAGCCGCCGAGCGACACGCCCAGAATCCGCTCCAGCTCCGGGATGCTCGTCTCGGCGCTGGTGTGGTGGACGGTCGCCATGCCCATCTCATGGGCGGGCTTGAGATTGAACTCGAGGTCGTCGACGAACACGCACTCCTCGGCGCCTACGCCAGCGCGCTCGGCGCCTAGTTCATACATGCGCCGTGACGGCTTGCGGATGCCCTCTTCGCCTGAGATCACCACGCCGTCGAACAACTCGTCGAACATATCCCGCGGATAGCGGTGCACCCCCCAAGAGTTCGACACTAGGGCGGTGCGCACCCCCGCTTCACGTGCCTTGCGGACTGCCCCTACCATCGCCGCATCGGGCTGCACGCCCGCGAACAGCCCGTCGATCAGCCCGTCGGGCTCAACGCCGAGCTGTGTGGCGAACTGCAACTCGAAAGCGGCCTCGTCGAGCTCGCCCTTCTCCAGCGCGATCAACAGCTCGCGGGCGGCGGAATCGCCACGGAAGCGTTCGCGTAGCGTCTCCGGCTCGATGCCGCTGGCGATGCAGTGGGCGTTGAACGACTCAAACAAGTTGCTCGTGAGCACGCCGCCCCAGTCGATCAACAGCGCGGAGCGGCGATCACCGTCGAGCGCGTCAGATGGCTCCGGCACTGAGCGCCACCTCCTCGGCGCGTGCCGCGAGCTCGAGCACACCCTCACCGAACTGCGCCAGATACGGGTCGTCGGTGGTGCCGGCGATCGCGCGCTTGTAGTTGCCCTCCATGAACACCACGCTCTTCCACAGCGCGAGCGTGATGTACCAGCGGACGTCGCCCACCGGGCGCCCGGAGCGCGCCTCATAGCGGGCGATCAGCTCGTCACGGGTGTAGAAGCCTTCGGCCCGCGTGACGTTGCCAAGCGCGGCGCGCAGGCCCTCGATCGGGTCGCCAGCTTGCGCCCACATCATGCACAGATAGCCGATGTCCGCCAGCGGGTCGCCGATCGTGGCCATCTCCCAATCGAGCACAGCCGCCAGACGTGCAGGTGCGTCCAGTGCGAACATTGTGTTTCCCAGGCGGTAGTCGCCATGGACGATCGTCGCCGTGCCGGAGCTCGGCAGATGCTCGGCCAGCCATGTGCCGACGCTCTCGACCGCCGGGATCTCACGCGTCTTGTTCAGCTCCCACAGGCCGCCGAAGCGTCGCAGCTGGCGCTCCAGATAGCCCGTCGGCTTGCCAAAGTCCTCAAGTCCCGCGGCACGCCAGTCGACGGCGTGGATCTCAACGAGCGCGTCGATCAGTTGCTCGCTGATGCGGCGGCGTTCGGCGGGTGTGTCGAGCGCGGACGGAAGGCTTGCGACGATCGCTTCTCCCTCTACCAGCGCCATCACGTAGAAGGGGGCGCCGATCGTCGCCTCGTCATCGCACACCGCCAGAACGTCGGGCACTCGAGCGGCCGTGGGGCGTAGCGCTCGCAGCAGCCGGGCCTCGCGCAGCACGTCGTGGGCGCTTGGGGGTAGCGGCGGGCGCGGCGGACGACGCAGCACTACCTGCGTGTCGCCACGCTCGATTAGGTAGGTGACGTTCGAGTGGCCCTCCCCGATTGGGGTCGCGTTGATCGGTCCCTCGCCGATGCCATGCGCATCGAGGAAAGCCAGCAGCGGCTCCAAGACGAGCAGGGGCGGGCGGCTGTTAACCTCCGCGTCCGCAGGGGTCTGGACGATGTCATCTGGGGCGATCGGAGCACTCACTGCCCCCAAAACTACAAAGACCGCAACCTTCTATGCGCTGAGGTGTCTCAAGCGACCATGCCCAGAATCCGAACTCTCCTCCTCTCGACACTCGCCACGGCACTCGTCGCGGGCTCTGCTGGTGCCTCGTCAGCGCTGGCCTCGAGCACCCAGATCACCTACTTTGAGGGTGCTGCCACGCTGCTCAACCCCAGCACCCGCACTCATGCGCTGGAACAGCTACAGCATCTAGGGGTCAAGGCACTGCGCGTGGAGCTCAACTGGGAGACCGTCGCCCCGGACCCCACCAGCGCCACGACGCCGACGTTCGAAGCCACCAATCCCGCCAGCTACGCCTGGGGGCAGTACGCGATCCTGCTCGCGGAAGCCAAGCAGCGGGGTTGGCCGGTGCTGTTGACCGTCACCGCCCCGGCACCCCGCTGGGCTACGGCCAACCACAAAGCCCCCTACGTCACCCGTCCCGACGACAAAGACTTCGAAGAATTCATGACCGCCGTGGCGCGCGAGTTCGGCTCGGAGGTGTCGGTGTACTCGATCTGGAACGAGCCCAACGAGTCGGTCTTCCTGATGCCGCAGTGGAACGCTAGCGGCACGCCTGCCTCAGGGCGCATCTACCGCGGGCTCTACCAGGCGGGCTACGCGGGCCTGCAGGCCGCCGGGTTGGCTCATCCGAAGGTGCTCTTCGGCGAGACAGCGCCGGCCGGGTACGACCACGTCAGCACCCGTAGGGAAGGCACGAACGCGGCCCTGCACCACCCAGTGGCCCCATTGGCGTTCATGCGCGAAGCCCTGTGCTTGAACGCGCACTACAAGAAATCGAGCTCATGCAGCGAGCTACAGATGTCCGGCTACGCTCACCACGCCTACACGGTGCCGGCGGGCCCGTACTACGTGTTCGCGCAGCGCGACGATGTCTCGATCGGCTCACTCTCGCGCCTGTCGAACGCACTCAACCTGGCGGCGGGCGCGCACGCGATCCCGGCAAACGTGCCGATCTACCTGACCGAGTTCGGGGTGCAGAGCAAGCCCAACAAGTACCTCGGCGTATCCGCTGCAAAGCAGGCCGAATACGACGCGATCTGCGAACACATCGCTTACAACAACCCCCGCGTGATGGCGTTCTCGCAGTACCTGCTCGAGGACGACCCTGTGGGCGGCTCCGAACCGGGCGCGAGCTTCCAGACCGGCCTGGAGTATGTCAACGGCCTGACCAAGCCCCTGTACTACGGCTGGCCGATACCGCTGACGGTGGCCAAGAAGAGTCACGGCGTCTCACTGTGGGGCCTGGTGCGTCCCGCCACGGGAGCGACGCAAGTGACGGTGCTCGTGCAGGCCAAGGGCTCCAAGCGCTTCCGCACCCTGAAGACCGTCACCACCAACAGCCTGGGCTACTGGAGCTTCAACTCCTCCACCGTAGGGAAGTACTGGCGTGTGAGCTGGACGAGCCCGACAGGCGTCAAGTACGAAGGGCCGTCGATCGCCGCCTTCAAGGCTACCTGAGTTTGCCGCGGGCTCCAGTAGGGCTCCTACGATGGTGGGGCAATGCCGGAGCTGCCCGAGGTCGAGATCACCGCGCGTCTGCTCGACCGTGCGCTCGAGGGTACGCAGGTGCGCTACGCGCGCTCGCCGGGGATCAATGCGCTGAAGACCTTCGACCCGCCACTGTCGGCGCTCGAGGGTCGTCGGATCGCGTCCGTGCGCCGGCGCGGCAAGCATGTGATCGTGGAGATCGAGGCCAATGCGGGTGGCGACGTCGACGGGGGCGCGGTGGAGCAAATAGCGCTCGTATTGCTCATCCATTTGATGTCTGCGGGTCGTCTGCAGCTTTACGACAAGCCGGCAGGGCCGCGCGATCGCACCTCGCGTTTGCTCATTGGGCTGGAGGATGGCCGCGAGCTGAGGCTGCGCGAGTTCGGCTCAAAGCAGGCGGCCTGGGTGAAGCTGCTGCGCGCGGACGGTCTCGAGCACGACGACTCGCTGGACACGCTCGGCCCCGAGGCGTGGCCCGACCCTGGTGATCCAGCTCGGGTGAAAGACTTGCTCGATGTGCCGCGTCCGCTGCACGCGCTGCTGCGTGACCAGCACGTGATCGCTGGCATTGGCCGCTCATGGGTTGACGAGATCCTGTGGCAGGCGAAGCTCTCGCCATACAAGCGTGGCGCCGACCTCGACGATGAGGAGGCACAGCGGCTTAGAGACGCAATCGTCGACACACTCAGCGGGGCTATCGAGCACTACGAGCAGGCGATCGAGCTGCCGATTCCCGACAAGCTGCCATTGCCGCTACAGGTCCATCGTCACCAGGGCGAGCCCTGTCCGCGCTGCGGCACGACGCTCGAGGCGGTCCACTTCGAGGACTACGTGATTGCCTACTGTCCGACATGTCAGACAGACGGCAAGGTACTCAAGGACCGCCGTCTCTCGCGCCTGCTGCGCTAGCGCAGCGCCGACACTCAACTGATCCGCTCGACCTCGAGCGTCTGCCCGGCGCGGCGCAGCCGATCAATCAGCGCGTCGCCCATCGCGGTTGCAGGTGTGAGCACACCCGCACGCGGCGGCAGGCGCTCGCCGTCGAGTGCCAGGCATAGTGCGCTCTCGCCGAACATCACAGCTGTGGCCTTGTAGCCGGGGTCGCCCTGGGCGGCCACGCGGCAGAGATAGCGCGCACCGCTCGAGGTGCGTGCGTGGATCTCGATACGAAAGAAGCCCCCGTTGCGCTGGCGCTCACTGGGGCCCTCGCCGGGGGAGGGCAGCACCCGGTCGAGCACGGCCCGCACCGGCGCAATCGTTAGCCCGGCCGCCAGTGCGCCGACGCCGCCGGCGACCGCGCCGGCCTGCAGCGGCGCCACTGGGCCGGACCCGAAGCCCATCACCTCTCGATAGCGAAATTTAGGTCCGTAGATCCATCCTTGAAGGGCGTTGCTGCGTCGCACGGCACGCGTGTTGATCGAGCCCATGATGAAAGGGCCGATCCACATGCCGAGCTCACGGTCGTTTTGTATGCCGCGCAGGTCCGGCTCTGGCCCTAGGTCTGGCTCGGCATCGCGGTCCGGGCTGAGGGCATAGGGATCGGCGACGGTGCGCGCCAACTCGCGATCGCTGCGGGCATCGTCAACGGTGCCCTTCAACGATGCGATCGTGCCGCCGCTCGCCCCGCCCTTCATCGCGCGAACGACGAGCGTAGTGTCCTCGAGCTGTCCGGCCCCGTCTGCCGTCACCGCCTCGTGCAGCACCAGCACACCGAGATCGGAAGGGATCGAGTCAAAACCGCAGCTGTGCACGATGCGGGCGCCGCTCGCTGCGGCGGTGTCATCGAAGCGGTCGATGGCATCGCGCATGAACAGCACCTCGCCTGTCAGGTCGGCATAGTGCGTGCCAGCGGTCGCGCACGCCTCCACCACTGGCAGCCCGTAACGACGGTAGGGGCCGACGGTGCTGGCCAGCGCACGCGTCGTTGCCGCAAGCTCGTTCACGGAGCGTGCGTCGTTGGTGTCGGCGACGAGCAGCGGCCAGTCAGCGGCACGCGATCCGAGCGATTTCTGCAGGTCGAGCAGGCGCTCGCGCGAGCGGCCCCCTAGTCCGATCCGCGCCTCGGCTGGAGCCGCGCGCACGAGGTATTCGGCGCACAGTCGCCCAACGAAGCTCGTGGCGCCGAAGAGGACCACGTCGAGTTCGCGGTCTGTGCTCACGGACGGATACTACGTCCCCTGGGTTCAATTAGATTGTTTATCCGATGACGAGCGCGAGTGCGGACAGAGCGCCGTGGGACCAAAGGCTCGCTGAGCGCCTGGCCCGACAGGCGCGGGAGGCAGCCAACGATCCTGCTATGTACGAGCGAGTTCCCCTCAGGGAGCAGATCAAATCGCCCTACTACTGGCTGGCGATAGTTGCGGGTGGGGCCGCTGGTCCGCTCAGTCTCCTGGCGAAGGATGGCTGGGCCGGTGCGCTTGCCGCGGGTCTCCCCGTCGTGGGGTTTGTCGCGGTGGCGATCGACATGCGGCGACGAAGCTCTCGTCGGCCGGCTGCCACTGCACGCCAACCAAAGGAGCGCCGACTACGATCCCGCGCATGATCGAACCAAAAGACAAGGCCCCAGACTTCGAGCTGCCCGATCAGGACGGCAATCCTGTCAAGCTTTCAGACCTTCGCGGCCAGCAGGTGGTCGTCTATTTCTACCCCAAGGCCGATACGCCAGGGTGCACTACGCAAGCGTGTGGGGTGCGCGACCATCGTGCCGATTACGCCAAAGCGAACGCGGTGGTTCTGGGGATATCGCCGGACACCGTTGCCAAGGTCAAGAAGTTCCACGACAAGCAAGGCCTGAACTTCACGCTGCTCGCCGATGACGGCCACGCGGTCGCCGATGCCTATGGCGTATGGGTGCAGAAGTCGATGTACGGCAAAACATACTTTGGCAACGAGCGCACCACGTTCGTCATCGACCGCGATGGACGGATCTCCGATGTGCTGCGCAAGGTCAAGCCCTCCGAACACGACGAGCTGGTTCTGCGCGCGCTTGAGTAGGCAACTGCTCGGATTTACCGCAAATTGCGGAATCGACAGGTAGTCGAGCTGCTGTTTTTATCCACTCGACCATCTGCGATGTTTGGAATGAACGGTACTATTCCGCGCACGTCAAAGATCCGGTAGTTTGTGTCGCGAGGAGTTTGTGTTGGTGTCCGGCGAACATGTCTTCGAAGAGCGGGGTGCAGAACCAGCGGGTAACGCCGCGCTGCGCTCGCAGGTCGCGTGCGCGGTGCTCGGGCTGGTGATCGAGAAGCCCAGCCACGGCTATGAGATCGGACAGCGATTCGAGGGGCGCTTCGGTGCGTTTTTGAACGCCGGTCGCTCATCCATCTACGCGGCACTCGGCACGCTCATGGATGCGGGGCTTATCGAGAAGATGTCCGGTCGGTCGACCACCGGGGTGAGGCGGGGGGCAAAGGCCGGTGCGCCATATCGCGCGACCGCTAGCGGTGCGCGCGCATACAGAGGATGGCTGGCTGAGCGTGTGCGCAACGACCCTCAGCGGGTCGAGATGCTCGGGCGGATGACGTTGGCAGGTGTGCACAGCGTCGAGGCGGCGATCGACTTCATCGCTCGCTATGAGCAGGAATGCATGCGCGAGGCGCAGGAACTCGCACACCCGGGGCGCAGCGCACTGCCAGGCTCTCCTGGCATTACTGGCGTTGTGGAGCGGCTGCTCATAGAGGAGCGGCGGCGGATGATCGATGCTCAGCTCGGATGGATCACCTACGCTCGGGCGGAGCTTCGCTCTTTGGAGACTGCGTCGGTTGGGGACGATGATCCGCTATGAGCCTGCTTTCAATCGAGCATGCCACCAAGCGCTATCGGCGCGGCAGGCTCGAGCGTGTGGCAATCAGAGACATTTCGCTCGAAATCGAACCAGGCGAGCTGGTCGCGGTATGGGGAGCCAGGCGCTCCGGGCGCAGCACGCTGCTGCGCATTGCCGCTGGGATTGAGGCACCTGAAGAAGGAAAGGTCACGTTCGAAGGGCGTGACCTCGCGCGCTATCGCAACACCATCCTGGGTCGGCAGATCGGCTACTGCCAAACGTCGTTTCCTTCCGCGCAGAGCGGTCTCGTCGTCGAGCACATCGCGGCTGGATTGCTCGCTCAGCGTGCCTCGCCTACGGAAGCACGACGACGGGCGCAGGAGATGCTCGTGCGTGTCGGCGCGGAGCGCTGCGGCCAGCTTGAGTGCCACGAGCTCGACGGCGCGGAGGTCGCATATGTAGCGATCGCGAGCGCCTTGGTGACAGCGCCGGCGCTGCTTGTGATCGACGAGCCCACGACCGGTGTCGACCTGCTCGAGCGCGATCCCCTGTTGGCGCTGCTGCGCTCGATTGCGAACGAAGGGACAGCGGTGCTGATGAGCACGGGCGAAGCCCAGGGCCTATCAGGAGTGGATCGCGCTCTTTCGATCGACAACGGTGAGCTGCGGGGCGACGCAAAGCCCGCCCAGGCTCATGTGGTGCCGCTTCGGCGCGCCGAGTCAGGAGCTAGGTGGCGGTGAGCGACGGCGCGCCGGGCGCTGTTTTGGAGTTGGAGGGTGCCGTCAAGCATTACCCGGGTTTCGGCGATGAGGTCGTGCGCGCGGTCGACGATGTAACGCTTGTCGTTCGCGCTGGCGAAATCGTTGCGCTGCACGGCCCAAGTGGCTCCGGCAAGAGCACGCTGCTAATGCTCGCCGCCGGCTTGATGGCGCCCGATTCGGGGGTCGTTCGTTTTGAGGGCCAAGACCTTGCGGATCTGTCTGCGAGCGAAGCGGCGGACTACCAGCGTCGGAAGGTGGGGTTCATCTATCAGTCCTTTCATCTCATGGCCGGCGTGCCTGCCGTCGAGAACGCGGCGATCAAGCTGCTGGCCGACCGGGTCCCGCTGGGCGAGGCACGCCGCGCCGCCATCCCGTGGCTCGAACGCGTTGGGCTCGGCGAGCGCCTGAGCCACACCCCCGACCGGCTCTCCGGTGGCGAGCGTCAGCGGGTCGCGATCGCGCGGGCGCTGATCAACGAGCCGAGGGTGATCCTCGCCGATGAGCCGACCGGGAGCCTGGACACGCTCCGCGGTGCTGAAATCCTCACGCTGCTGGCGGATATCGCGCGTCAGCAGCGAGCTGCGGTCTTGCTGGTCACCCATGATCCGCAGGCAGCGGCTGTCGCCGATCGGGTATGCACGCTGCGCGACGGCAAGCTCAGCGGCGGGGAGCACTCGGCGCTGCCCTCCCCTGCGCTCGTACGCCGCAGGGCGTGGGGGTAGAGCGCATGCGCCTCTCGGGGCTCCTCTACTTCTATGGTAGGCGGCTGCGTACGCGTCCCGTCCAGGAGTTGCTCGCGGGCGTCGGCATCGCGATTGGTGTAGCGCTCGTGTTCGCCGTGCAGGTCGCCAACACGAGCATCACGGATGCTTCGAGCGCGATCGTCCGCGGCATCGCCGGAAGCGCGACCCTGCAGTTGCGATCGCGCGACACCGATGGCTTCGACGAGCATCTGCTTGCACGGGTGCGACGGTTGCCAGGCGTTACGCTGGCGGCGCCGATCCTCGACGAGAACGCGTCGCTGGTGGGCCCCAGTGGTCATCGCGTGGCGGTTGATATTGCCAGTGCCGCTCCAAGCCTGCTCACGCTTGGTGGGAACATCACGCGCAGCATCTCGCTTCACGATCTCAGCACGCCGGGTGTGATCCTGCCGAGCGCCACCGCGGACGCACTCGGCTTGAGCTCGCAGGTGCCAGACGCGCATGTCTTGCTGCAGGTGCGCGGGCGTGTCAGCTCGGTTGGGGTGATCGCGGTGCTCGGCCCGGAAACTCTCGGTGGCCTGTCGGGCGCGATGGCTGCGATCGCGCCGCTTCGGTTCGTGCAGAAGCTCACGGGTCTAACCGGGCGGATAACACGAATCCTGCTCACGACAGCCCCCGGCCGGCAGGCCGCCGTCGAGCGGGAGCTGACGGTACTCGCGGCAGGTCGCCTGACGGTGGCTCCTGCCGATCAGGAAGTCGCGTTGCTCAACCAGGCGGTCGCGCCCAATACGGAGGCGACGGGCTTCTTCGCGCTCGTCAGCGGCATCGTTGGCCTGTTGCTGGCGTTCAACGCGATGCTCTTGACCGTGCCCGAGCGAAGGCGGGTGATCGCCGATCTGCGAATGCAGGGCGTGAAGCCCCTGCAGCTCGTCAAGATGCTCGTTTTCCAAGCTGTGTGTCTGGGCGTCATAGCCTCGCTCATCGGCCTGGCGGTAGGTGATTTCCTCTCCCATACGCTTTTTCATGCGACTCCTAGCTATCTGGCCGCGGCGTTCCCTCTCGGTACGCAGACGGTGATCGGGCTGAAACCACTACTGATCTCCTTCTTCGGTGGGGTGCTCGTGACATGCGTAGCTGCCGCCCCGCCGCTGCTCGATCTGCGTCGTAGCCGCGCCGTTGATGCTGTCTACTTCGAGGACGGCGAACCAGGCCAAGCGCTGAACAATCGTGCTCACCTGCAGCTCTTCTTGGCATCCGCGGCGCTGCTGTTGGTGACTAGCGGCGTGCTGATCTTCTGGCCATCGGCGATCGTTGTCGCAATCATCGGCTTGTCCGTTGCGACGCTACTCGCCATCCCGCTGGCCCTGCAGCTGGTGTTGTGGCTGGCTGAGCGCATCGCGTCGCATACACCGCGGTTGAACATGCTGACAGTCGCCGTCCGTGCGCTGCGGGCGACGAACGTGCGATCCCTGGCCCTGGCGGCGACGGGTGCGATCGCTGTATTCGGGTGCGTAGCTGCCGAAGGCTCGCACAACGACCTGCTCAACGGCCTGTACCGCGACTACTCCGAATACGTCTCCACCGCCGAGGTGTGGGTCGTCAACGGCAATGACGACCTCGCTACAAGCAGCTTCACGGCACCAGGCATACCCGCTCGTATCGCGGCTGTACCGGGTGTCGCCAGCGTGCGGACCTACCAGGGAGGGTTCCTCGACTTCGGCGGCCGGCGCATCTGGATCATCGCGCGCGCCGCGAGCACTCCAGCACCGATTCCGGCCAGTCAGATCCAAGAAGGAAACCTGCTCACGGCGGTCGCGCACCTGCGCCAAGGCGGCTGGATCACCGTCTCCCAGCAGATCGCCGAAGCCCATCACGTGAAGGTAGGCGACAGGCTGACGCTACCCACACCAACCGGTGAGGTTAGCTACCGCATCGCTGCTACCACGACTAACCTCGGCTGGAGCTCCGGCTCGATCGTCATTGGCGCTTCCGATTATCGCCAGGCCTGGGCGAGCTCGGACCCGAGCGCCCTGGAAGTGCAGACTCAGCCTGGCGCGAGCGTCCTGGCGGTGAGGAGATCGATTCAGCGACTGCTCGGTTACGACACTGCACTGACCGTTCAGACAAGCGGCGAACGCGCGGCGCAGGCGGATGCGCTCGCCCGTGAAGGGCTCAGCCGCATGAGCCAGATCACGCTGCTGCTGAAGATTGCGGCGGCGCTTGCGATGGCGGCGGCGATGGGCGCAGGGATCTGGCAACGGCGCTCATCGCTGGCATCACTGCGGATTAACAGCTTCAGTCCTTGGCAGCTTCGCGGTGTTCTCACCTTCGAGTCGTTGCTGGTGCTCGGCACCGGTGCGCTCACGGGCGCGATAGCGGGTATCTACGGTCATCTGCTGATCGACCGCTTCCTCCGGCTCACGACCGGTTTTCCCGCACCGTTTGCAGTGGAAGGAATTTATACTGTTCAAACTATCCTTCTAATTGTGATTGGGGCGTTGGTGGCGCTGACCATTCCTGGCTACGTTGCCTCACAAGTGTCGCCCCAGCTCGCACTGCAGGACTAGAACATCTGACTAGTACATTTGATTTGTTTGGCTTAAGAAGCGTCCGGTCCTCATACCAGCATTGCTGGTATGAAACCCACACGGAGGTCCAAGGCACGTGAGGTCGCCGCGCTCCTGACGGCTGGGATCGCCTATTGGCTGACGATCTATCCGCGGGCCAGGCGCGAGATACGTCGCTGCCAGCAGCTCGCTCAGCAGATCCCCGACCCGACGCTGCGCGCCGCGGCGATCGACAAGCTGACACGCGAGCGCCTGAATCCCGAGGCAGCGGCCTTCTTCGCGGTGCTTGCGCCCAGGCGGCACAGGGCCCGGCTGGTGCGCTTGATGGTGGACTACCAGGTCGCTTACGACTATCTCGACGCGATCAACGAGCAGCCAACATCGGCACCACTGCACAACGGCCTGTCCCTGCATCGGGCGCTCAGCGACGCCGTCAGCTCGCGACGCAGTGTCGTCGACTACTACGGACACCACCCGCAGAGCAACGATGGCGGCTACCTCACAGGGCTGGTGCGCGCCTGTCAGGCGGTGATCGGGGCACTTCCATCTGCAGCTGCAATCGAGCCAGTGCTGCTCAACGCGGCGGAGCGCTGCGGCCAGGCCCAGAGCCGAAACCACGCGATGCTGGTCGAAGGCGACACGCCGCTCGTCAGCTGGGCGGCTACCCAGTCTGAGAACAGCGGCTACCTGTGGTGGGAGCTCGCGGCGGGCGGCATCTCATGCCTGTCACTCCACGCTCTGTTCGCCGCGGCCGCCTGCACGACGACGCTCCATGAAGCCGAGCGCATCGACACGGCCTACTCGCCGCCGATCTGCGCGATCAGTGCGCTACTGGACAGTTTGGTCGATTACCCCAGCGACGCTGAAAGCACGAATCACAGCTTTGTGGGTCACTACGACACCTGCGGGCAAGCGGCTGAGCGATTTGCGGAGATCACCGCTGAAGCACGTGCGCTCGCGAGCACGTTGAGCAACCGTTGCCGACACATGGTCATCCTCGCCGGCATTGCCAGCTTCTACCTCTCAGCCCCTGGGGCACGCACTGAGTTCGCCCGACCTGTCGCGATGCGCACACTCGCTTGCCTCGGGCCGACCAGCGCGCCCATCCTGGCAGTGATGCGACTGAGGCGCCGGAGTGCTGGCTGATGGTCGCGACGCAGCGCCGTCGTGCACCGCAGCTCTGCCTGATGTGCCAAGGGCCGTTCAACGCGGAAGCCGATACTTGCGCGTCGAGGGATCTTGTATGAGCAGTCCAAAGGCGACTAGCGTAGAGATGTAGCGGTGCGTGGTGCTCGGGCTCAACCCCAGCTGTCGCGCCACTTCCACGACACCACGCCCCTCCTCGCCGGAGATGAACAAGGCCAGTATCAGCAGTCCCCGGAACAGCGAGTGGGATAGGCGCCCGCTCTCGAGCTCCGCCCAGTAGCGCTCTTCCAGGGAACTCTCCGAGATCGCCTGCTCAGCGATCAGCCCAGAGAGCAGCAGGCTAAGGCTCGGTCCACGCGCCTCGGCGGTGGCCCGAACGATGCCCTCTACCTGCGCCGTCGTCAGCTCGAGCGATACGTTCCCCTCACGGGCCCTCGCACCGCGCTTACCTGAACGGTCGTTCCGGCTTCCGGGCCCCGCTGGAGCCTTGCTGACATCGTCGTTGAGCATCGCGCACGGTCATCATGGCGAGTCGCGCCGGGCGCGATAAGGCGCCTCATGAATATTCATGACGTGGACTATTCCGTCGAGTTCAGGAGCGGATGATCGACGGGTTTGCAGCAGGCCTCACCGCCCGAGGAGTGGCCACGATTCGCCCGGTCATCGCTGGCCCTCTCTAAGAAGGTCTTTCAAAATGGAGGGTTGTGGGTTGGGGTCTTGAATCTTTGGGGTGTGTCCCCGAGGATTGGAGGCGGTGGAGGTGCCCTCAAGGTTCGAGATCACTGACGAGTTGTGGCGG
>JBEKAM010000076.1:0-15383 GCA_050015915.1 Solirubrobacteraceae bacterium | reverse complement strand
CCCGGTGGCTCGAGTCTCGAGGCGATCCCGCTGATTCGCGAGGAGTCACCGGAAACACAGATCGTTGTGCTGACGATGCAGCAGGAGCCCGCGTTCGCGCGCGAGGCGCTTGCCGGCGGTGCACTCGGCTACGTGCTCAAGGAGGCCGCCGACGACGAGCTCGTGCAGGCGGTGCGCAACGCGGCGATAGGAGAGAGCTACTTGAACCCGCGGCTCGGCGCGCGGATCGCCTCCGCGCCGCCGCCCGGGCCGCCTGACGATCTCTCAGAGCGTGAGGTCGACGTGCTGCGGCTGATCGCCCTGGGCCACACCAATGCGGAGATTGCCGAGCAGTTGTACCTGTCGGTGCGCACCGTCGAGACGCACCGCTCCCACATCCAGCAGAAGCTGCGGCTGTCCACCCGCGCGGAGCTGGTCGGATATGCACTCGAGCGGGGCTTGATCAGCGCATGAGCGGGTTATAAGCGAATAAGGAAGGGTGCGACATGGAACCCGTGCAACCACAGTCGAAGGCCCGGCCATACTGCAGTGTCAGATGGTCTCGGGAATCATTTCGATCGCTCCGCATGGACACTCTTCCATACAGATTCCGCAGCCCTTGCAGTAATCCAAGTCAAACGCGTAGCCGTCAGCCTCGGCCACCTTCAGCACCGCGTTATCAGGACACACGCCGTAGCAGTTGTCACAGCCGAAGCAATTACCGCAGCTGAGGCAGCGGCGCGCCTCGAACAGTGCGTTTGACTCGTCGAGTCCCTGCGTGACCTCATCGAAGCTCGACTGCCGCCGCACCAGGTCCAACTGTGGCGCGACGGTCTTGGGCGCGTCCGCGTAGTACCAGGTGTTGAGCGTGTCGAAGCCAGCGAGCTCCGGCTCGCGCGCGTGCACGAACTCCGCGCCGCGCAGCCACGTGTCGATGTTGCGCGCGGCCTGCTTGCCGTGGCCGACCCCGACGGTGACAGTCCGCTTAGCGGGCACCATGTCACCGCCCGCGAAGATGCCGGCGTGGCCGGTCATCATGCGCTCGTCGACCTGCACGACGCCGTCCTCAATCTGTAGGCCCGGCACGCCGTCCAGCAGCGACAGGTCGGCTTCTTGGCCGAGCGCGAGCACGAGCGAGTCAGCCTCGAGCTCCTCGGTCTCGCCGGTCGGCTGCGGGAAGCCGCTGTCGTCGAGCTCCATCTTCTCGAGCACGAGCTCGCCCTCCTCAGCGTGCTTGATCGTGGATAGCCACTTCATCAGCACGCCCTCCTCGAGCGCTTCCTCGACCTCGAAGTCGTGTGCAGGCATGCGCTCGCGGGTGCGGCGGTAGACGACGATGGCCTCCTCTGCGCCCAGGCGCTTGGCGGTGCGCGCGGCATCCATGGCGGTGTTGCCGCCGCCATAGACGACCACGCGACGACCGAGTAGCGGCCGCTCCTCGCCCTCCATGCTCGCCAGCAGCGTGACGGCGTCGAGGATGTGCGCGGCCTCGCCAGCGGGGATGTATGCGCGTTTGCCGATGTGCGCGCCGACGGCCAGGAATGCCGCGTCAAAGCCGCCGTTGGGCGCTGTTGTGTCGTGCATCGCTTCGAGGATGCTCGTGACCTTGCAGTTCAGCTCGAGCGTCACGCCGAGCTCGAGGATGCGCGCGATCTCCGCGTCGAGCACATCGCGCGGCAGGCGGTAGCGGGGAATGCCAAAGCGCATCATGCCGCCCGCCATCGGGCCGGCATCGCGGATCGTGACCGCGTGCCCGCGGCGCGCGAGGTGGTAGGCAGCGGACAGTCCCGACGGCCCCGCGCCGACGACCAGCACACGCTTGCCGCTCGGCTCGGCTGGCGCTGTCAGCTTCCAGCCGTTGCGGATCGCCTCATCGTCGAGAAAGCGCTCGACGCCGTGAATGCCGACGGCCTCATCCAGCTGCGCGCGGTTACAGGCGGTCTCGCACGGGTGGTAACAGACGCGCCCCATCACAGCCGGCAGCGGGTTGTCCTCGACGAGCACACGCCACGCTTGCTCATAGTCACCTGACTCCGCGTGGTAGAGCCACTGCTGGATGTTCTCGCCGGCGGGCAGCCGTGGTTGCACGGCGGCATCCGGTGTGCATACACGGGGCGCTCCTCGCGCCACGACCCGGTCTTGTTGGCGAGGCTTGAGCCCACGTCCAGCGTGATCGCAAACGGCTTATCCATTACGCCCTCGCCTCTCGCGCCGCACCGGAGTCGGCACTGGCGGCGACGGAGAGGATCGGCGCGGGGCCCGCGTCGCCGAGCAGTCCGAAGCGACGGATGTTGCGCTCAGCGCCGGCCTGAATGCGAGCGATCACATCGGTTCGTGGCTCGGGCTTGAACAGGTGCGCGAAGCGCTTCTGTGGGCGTAGGTACTCCTCGACGGGCACCTGGCGGCGGATCTTGGAGACCCCGGTGACCTCGCCATCGCGCGCTTCGAAGACCGGGAAGATGCCCGACTCCTTGGCCAGGCGGGCGATCTTGATGGTGTCCTTGGAGGCGCTGCCCCAACCGAGCGGGCAGGGGACGAACACGTGCAGATAGCGCGCGCCGCGGATCTCCATTGCGGTCTGGACCTTGGCCTCGAGGTCGCGTAGCTCGGCGACGGTGGCGGTGGCGACGTACGGAATCTCGTGCGCCATTGCGATCAGCGGCGCGCTCTTGCCTTGGCCGAAGACATTTCCTGGATTCGGGCCGACGGCCTGGGTGGTGGCGGTGCGCGCGGCGGGCGGCGTGGAGCCGGAGCGCTGCACACCGGTGTTCATGTACGCCTCGTTGTCGTAACAGATGTAAAGCACATCGTCATTGCGCTCGAACATCCCTGACAGGCAAGCCATGCCGATGTCGACGGTGCCGCCGTCGCCGCCCTGGCCGACCACACGGATGTCCTCACGGCCTTTCGCTCGCAGCGCCGCGGCGATCCCTGTGGACACCGCGGGGGCGTTGGCGAACAGCGAGTGGATCCACGGGATCCGCCACGAGGTCTCGGGGTAGGGCGTGGAGAACACCTCCAGGCAGCCGGTCGCGTTGGCGGCGATCATCTGGCCATTCGTGGCCCGCATGGCGGCGTCGAGCGCGTAGCGCGCGCCGAGTGCCTCGCCGCAGCCCTGGCAGGCGCGGTGCCCGCATGTGATCGAGTTGGTGCGCTCATCGCCCGCCTGTACCGAGCGCTGCTCGGGGTCGAGCAGGCGGTTGCCCACGGCGAAGCTGCCCGTCTGGTAGAAGCGGATCGTGGGCGCGCTCATGGCCGCCCCCCGGGCGCGGTGCGGGCCGAGCGCGTCATACCGGCCCCGCGGCGACGGTGCCGAGGTCGCGCAGCATGTTCTCCGCGTGTGGGCCGGACGCGCGCGAGGCGGTCATCCGCGCGACCTCGCGGTCGACGAGCTCGTGGTCGAGGTCGAGGAACGTCAGCGCCTGGAGGCGATCGGCGGTGGCGTCGGTGAACAGCGTGCGTAGCGAGGCTTTGGTGATTGGCCGTCCGCCGAGGCCGGCGATGACCGTGTGGGCGCGGGGCTGGACGCCGCCGGCGTGGTGGACGGCGGCAAGCGCGGCGTGCACATCCATCGAGACGATCCCGCCGATGCCGACGGCGAGTGCCTTCTCGAGCACGACCACGCGCTGAGCGCCGGCAAGAGCATCGCGCACGGCGTCAAGCGGAAACGGGCGGAAGGAGGTGATGCCGACGACGCCGATCTTCACGCCCTCATCGCGCAGCTCGTCGACGGTGTCCTTGATCGTGCCGAGCACGGAGCCGAGTGCGACGACGATCGTCTCAGCGTCCTCAGCTCGATACGAGCGGATCAGTCCGCCGGAGTCGCGGGCGAACGCGCCTTTGAAGTCCTCGGCGATCTCCGGGATCAGCTCCAGCGCCTGCATCTGCTTGGCATGCACGAGGTACTTGACCTCCATGAACGCCTCCGGGCCGACCATCGCGCCGATCGTGATCGGCTCGTCGGGGTCGAGCACCTGGCGCGGCTGAAACGGCGGCAGGAATGAATCCACATGCTCCTGGCTTGGCATCTCCACACGCTCGACGGCGTGGGTGAGGATGAAGCCGTCCATGCACACCATCACCGGCGTGGACAGCTCCTCGGCGAGGCGGAACGCCTGGATGTGCAGGTCGAGCGCCTCCTGGTTGGTCTCGGCGTAAAGCTGGATCCAGCCGGAGTCGCGCTGGGACATGGAGTCGCTGTGGTCGTTCCAGATGTTGATGGGCGCGCCAATCGCGCGGTTGGCGACGGTCATCACGATCGGCAGCCCCAGCCCGGAGGCGTTGTAGAGCGCCTCGACCATGTACAGGAGCCCCTGGCTGGCGGTGGCGGTGTACGCGCGTGCGCCGGTGGCGGATGCTCCGATGGACGCGGACATGGCGGCGAACTCGGACTCGACATTGACGAACTCGCAGGGGGACAGCTCACCGGTCTTCACCAGCTGGGAGAGGTTCTCGACGATGTGCGTCTGCGGCGAGATGGGGTAGGCGCAGATGACCTCGGGCCGGCACAGGGCGACGGCCTCGGCGACGGCGCGCGAGCCCTCAAGCTGGCGCGGCACCGCTCAGCTCCCATAGCTCATCCATGACCCACCGATACGCCGCTCGTGCTGCCGCGACGTTGCCCTCGGCGACGGCTGGTGCGCCGGCGAAACGCTCGGCGATCGCGCGCTCGACGGTTTGCAGGGAGGTCACGCCGGTGAGCGCGACAAAGCCGCCGAGCAGCGCCGCGTTTGCCACGGCCCGTCCGGTGTGCGCGCGGGCGAGATCGGAAGCGGGGACCGTCAAGAGCCGGTCGTGGTGGAAGTCCTCGACGAACTCCGCGAGCCCCAGCTCGTCGAAGCTCTTGGCGCTGTTGATGAGCATGAAGCCGTGGGGCTTCAGACCAGCGAACACGTCCACCTGGTGCAGCAACGTGGGGTCCTGCACGATCAGCGCGTCGGGCTCCATCACGGGCTCGCGCGTGCGGATCTCGTGGTCGTCGATGCGACAGAACGCGACGACGGGCGCGCCCATCCGCTCGGAGCCGAAGCTGGGGAACGCCTGTGCGTAGCGGCCGTGGTCGAATGCTGCCATCGCGAGCATCTCCGCGGCGGTGACCACGCCCTGGCCGCCACGGCCGTGAATGCGTATCTCGAACATGCTCATCGCCTGGCCTATCTCGAGGCCGGCTTGCGGCTGGGTGCAATCTCGCCAGATCCGCGGCCGCGTGCGGCGTCCAGCAGCACCCTCTGCTCCGCGGTCGCCACCAACGCGCGAGTGCGCGCTACGACATCGACGCTCACAGATATCGCGTCTATGCCTGCACGCACGAGCAACTCTGCATACTCAGGATGCACGGATGGGGCCTGACCGCAGATGGACGTACGCAGCCCCAGGCGGTTGGCGGTGGGGATCAGCTCGCGCAGATAGGCGGTGACGGCGGGGTCGCGCTCGTCGAAGGTCTCGGCGAGCACCTCGTTGTCGCGGTCGGCGCCGAGCAGCAGCTGCGTGAGGTCGTTGGAGCCGACGGAGATGCCGGTGACGCCGAGCGCGGCGTAGTCGGCGAGGTTGAACAGCACGGAGGGCACCTCGGCCATCACCCACAGCTCAAAGCCCGGACGGTCGAGCAGGCCGGACTGCGCGATCAACTCGCGGCAGGCGCGCAGCTCGCGGGTGGTGCGCACGAACGGCAGCATCACGTGCAGGTTGTGCAGCCCCGCGTCCCACACCTGGCGCAGTGCGGCGAGCTCGAGGGCGAACACGTCGGGCTCGCGTGTGTAGCGAAGCGCGCCGCGGTATCCGATCATCGGGTTTGACTCGTGTGGCTCGAAGCGCTCGCCGCCGCGCAGTCCGGAGAACTCGTTCGTGCGGAAATCGATCGTGCGGTAGGTGACCGGTCGCGGCGCGAAGCCCTGCGCGAACGTTGTCAGCCCCTCGGCCATGCGCGCGACGAACTCCTCGCCGCGGCCCTCCTCCAGCAGCGTGCGCGGGTGGTCGCCGGCGAGCGCCTCCAGCACCATCATCTCCGCGCGCAGCAGCCCCACCCCGTCGACTGGAAGATCCTTGACGCGCTGCACCTGCGAGGGCTCTGAAAGGTTTACGAGGATCTGCGTGGCGGTTACCGGTGCGCTGAAGCCAGGGATATCCCTGGCGTTGTTGCCCGCGGCTGTGGATGGCGTAGCCGTGGTGTCAGCGGGCGCGTTGGTGGCCGGGCGAGCCCCCTCCAACACCACGCCGCGTGTGGCGTCGACGGTGATGAGCTCGCCGTCGCGCAGCTTGCGCGTGGCTTCGCCGGTGCCCACCACGCACGGGATGCCGAGCTCGCGTGAGACGATCGCCGCGTGGCAGGTCATGCCGCCCGAGTCGGTGACCACGGCGGCGGCGCGTCTGAGTAGCGGCAGCCAGTCGGGTGAGGTCATGTGCGTGACGAGCACGTCGCCGTCGTTTAGCGAGCTGGCTTCGTCGAGTGTCTTCAGCACGCGTGCGGCGCCGACAGCGCTGCCAGGTGCGCCGCCGAGGCCGTGGAGCAGCTCCGTGCCGACGGTGTCGTGCAGAGTGGTGATGGGTCGGCTCTGCAGCATCCACAGGGCGCCGTCGGGGTCGAACGCCCACTCGGTGTCCTGCGGGAATTCGTAGTGCTGCTCGATGCGCCTGCCGAGCTCCGCCACGGCGACCACCTCGTCGTCGCTGAGCACCGGCTGTAGCGCCTGATCCTCGGAGAGCATGCGCTGGCGGGTGCCGTGGCCCCGGGGGTCGTACTCGATGACGAGGTCCTTGTGGTGCACCTCGCGGCGGCGGATCGCGAGCGTGGCCTTCTCCACCACATAGCGGTCGGGCGACACCGATCCGGAGACGACCGCCTCGCCGAGGCCGAACGATCCCTCGATCACGAGCTCGTCGCGCTGGCCGGTGGCGGGGTTGACGGTGAACATCACGCCCGCTCGCGTGGACTCGATCTGGCGTTGCACCACGACCGCGATGTCCATGTCCGCCTGGCCGAAGTGGTTGACGCCGCGGTAGTAGATCGTGCGCGAGCCGAACAGCGAGCGCCAGCAGCGGCGCACAGCGTCGATCACCGCGACGCCGCCGCGGATGTTCAGGTACGTCTCGTTCATGCCCGCGAACGACGTCGCGTCGGTGTCCTCGGCGGTGGCTGAGGAGCGCACGGCCACCGGTAGGCGGGGATCTTGATCAGGTCCGCCGGCCAACGAGCCGTAGGCGACGCGGATCTCTTGTGCGAGCGGCTCGGGCACGGGGGTCTGGTCGAACAGCTCGCGTGCTGCGGCGCTTGCTGCCTGCAGCGCGGCGGTGTCCTCGACATCGACGCTGTCGAGCAGCGCGGCCAGGCGCTCGCGCAAACCGGTATGGGCGAGGAACTCGGCGTATGCGGGGGCACCAACGACGAAGCCGTCAGGCACGGGGAGGCCGGCCGAGGTGAGCTCGCCGAGGTTGGCGCCCTTGCCGCCCGCGTAGGCGGTGTCGCTGCGGCGGAGTTGCGCAAACGGGCGCACCGCGTCATTGAACGGCTGGGCTGACTGCGTCTCGGGGGCCTCTGCATGGGTGGCGCTCATCGGTACATCGCTCCTCGGCTCGGCGTTCGCTATCGCGCGGCTATGGAGTTCAGTCAACCGCGCGGGAGCGCCCGCGACCACCGGGCTGCCCACGGAAGCGCGTCAGTAGTTCTCACCACCTGGGGGCGGCTCGGCTAGAGCCGGTGCCAGCGAGCGCCGGGCCCGGTCCCTTCAGACGCAATCTTGTTGGCGCTTTTCAGCTCGTTGAGGACTAGGCGGATGGTTCCCGGGCTGATTCCGGGAAGGGCGCGGTGGATGTCCCGCGTGCGAAACTCCCGCGGCGCTTGGTGAAGGATGTAGTCGCGGACACGCTGCTGCTTGTTGCCCTCACTCCTGTCGGCAGTGACGCGCTCCTCGAAGTCTTTGTAGGCGCCGTCGAGGATCCGAACGAGATAGGACGTCCAAGGCCAGATGCTGTGCTCTCCCTCATGCCAGCCCTGTTGGGATTCATAGAGGCTCGCGTAGTAGGCGTTCTTTGACTCGAAGATCCGCTGCTCAATGCTCACGTAACGGGCGACTCCGTACCCCTGAGCGAGCAGTTCGTGTGTCGTCACGAGTCGCGCCAGCCGGCCGTTGCCATCAGCTACTGGGTGGATGGCCAGGAGGTCGATGATCAGGGCGCCGATCAGAACGAGGGGATGGGCTCGCCCCTCGTCCTTAGCCTCGTTGTAACGGTCCAGCAACTCTGGGAGCAGCGCTTCGGTTTGCTTCTTATCGGGGGTGGTGAACAGGACCTCGCGACGACCGCTTTCGTACGAGACTATGTAGTTCTGTTCGCTCTTCAGGTAGCCACCACGCCCATCCACGTGCTGAAGTAGCAAGTACGAAAGCGAGGGGACCCCTCCGCGATGATCACAGCCCGCTCGTCGTCGAGCACGATGTTCTCGATCGCGTTTGACGCTGTGATCGAGGCAACTCGAGCGGACTCGGAGAGCTGTTTGAGTAGCTCTGGCATCTGGTCTGTGAACAGCCGCTCCCGACCCCTCCCGGTATCTATTCGAGCCAGCATGGCACCGAGCTCGAGGGGCTGATTACCGAAGGTTCTCTGGAGATCGACAAAGCTCCGCATAGTGCTAATCATCGCATAATGATGCTAAAAAGCCAAAGGATTAGCACAATTATTGAGCTCTTAGCACCATTATCGCCGCCTGTCGCGGTCGTCCTTGATGCCAATCCGTAGTTCTCACCACCCAGACCAAGGGCTGAACACGCATGACTCTCCTGCGGCCCGCGCGTAGCGTGGCTACTGCCTGAGGTTGGTTCTCTCCCCGGCCCCAGGCAACTTTTTCAAGCCACCGCCGACAGGAGATTCAAGATGCCTACTCGAGTCGCAATCAACGGCTTCGGCCGCGTCGGACGCGCTGTCCTGCGCATCGCCCACGAACGCGGTTCGGACCTGGAGGTGGTGGCGATCAACGACCTCACCGATGCCGCCACGCTGGCGTACCTGCTGCGCCACGACTCGGTTTATGGAGCGTTCCCAGCCTCCGTCGACTCGATCCCGGGCGAGCTGCTCGTGGACGGTCGCCCGATCCGGGCGCTGGCGGAGTCGTCGATCGCACAGCTGCCCTGGAGCGGGCTGGAGGTGGACGTGGTGATCGAGTCCACTGGCCGCTACCGCACGCGCTCGGCTGCCGCTGAGCACCTCGCGCAGGGTGCCAGCAAGGTAATCATCTCCGCCCCCGCCAAGGGCAACGAACCGATCGACGCGACGGTGGTGATTGGCGTGAACTTCGACGATGTGTATGACCCCGAGCGCCACCACGTCATCAGCAATGCGTCGTGTACGACCAACTGCCTTGCTCCGGTCGCGAAGGTGCTGCATGAGACGCTCGGCATCCGCCACGGCCAGATGAGCACCGTGCACGCGTACACGGCCGATCAGAACCTGTTGGACGGCCCGCACAACGACCTACGCCGGGCGCGTGCTGCGGCGCTGAACCTGGTGCCGACCTCAACGGGCGCGGCGAAGGCGCTCGGCCTGGTGATCCCCGAGCTCGACGGGCGGCTGGGAGGAATCGCGATCCGTGTGCCCACGCCGACCGGATCGATCGTCGATCTGACGGTAGAGACCGAAAGGGAGACGAGCGTGGAGGAGGTCAACGAGGCCTTCCGCGACGCCGCGGAGCATGGCCCGCTGCACGGCATCCTCGTCTACAGCGAGGAACCGCTCGTCTCCAGTGACATCGTCGGCTCGTCCTTCTCCTCGATCTTCGATTCGCAGCTGACGAGCGTGATGGACTCGAGCCAGGTGAAGGTTGTGGCCTGGTATGACAACGAGTGGGGCTACTCCAGTCGGCTCGTGGATCTGGCGGCGCGGGTGATGGCGCCCGTGCCCGTGACGGCATAACGCGATGCGCGTCGTCTCCGAACAGCAGCTGGAGCAGGCGCTCGCGGGGTTGCGTGTGCCGGAGCCGCGGATCGTGGCGAGCGGCAATCTCGCCACCCCGTGGGTTTTGCTGGAAGTGCTGGAGCGCTCACTTCAGTGCTACCGCCTGTTCATGCTCGCCGCCCAGGGACCCCTCCCGGACCGGGAGGGCGTGATCCTCGAGACGCCGTTTGTCGGGCCGGGGATGCGCGAGGCGGGCGAGCGGATGGACTACCTGCCGATGCGCCTGTCGCTCGTGCCGAGGCTGTTCGCCACGATGCGTCCTCCGGACATCGTGCTGCTGCACACCTCCACCCCGCGGGGCGGCAAGGCTTCGCTGGGGATTGAGGTCAACATCCTCGTGGCGGCCGTCGAGGCGGTGCGTGCGCGCGGCGGTCTGGTCGTCGCGCAAATGAACCCGCGGATGCCGTACACGCTCGGCGACAGCGAGCTCGATGAAGAGCTGATCGACCTGGCGATCGAGGTCGATCAACAGCTCCCATCGCCCGTGCCCAGCCCAACCGACTCGGACACCGAGCGGATCGCCGAGCTCGTGGCAGAGCTCGTGCAGGACGGGGCGACGCTGCAGATGGGCATCGGCCAGGTGCCCGATGCGACATTGCGGGCGCTGGTTGGCAGGCACGAGCTGGCTGTGTGGTCGGAGATGATCAGCGACGGTGTCATGAGCCTCGACCGCATCGGTGTGCTGGAGCCGCGGCGTCCAATCGTGTGCTCGTTTCTGTTCGGCTCGCAGGAGCTCTATGAGTGGGTCGATCAGAACCCGAGGCTGCGGATGACGCGTACGGAGATCGCCAACGATCCGGCGAACATCGCGGCGCACGCGGCGATGGTCTCGGTGAACACGGCGCTACAGGTGGACCTCTCAGACCAGGCCGGCGCGAGCCACATCAACGGACGCCTGTACTCGGGCTTCGGCGGTCAACCGGATTTCGTGACGGGCGCGCTGCATTCGCCGGGCGGGCACGCGGTGATCGCGCTGCGCTCCTGGCACGAGCGCAGCGACAGCTCCACGATCGTGCCCCGGCTGCCGGATCCCTCCACCTCCTTCCAGCATTCAGCGGTGATAACGGAGCAGGGGTGCGCGCACGTGTTCGGCCGCAGCGAACGGGCGCAGGCGCGGCTGATCATCGAGCACGCCGCCCACCCCGACGCGCGCGAGCAGCTGTGGGAGCATGCGGCAGCGCTCGGGTCGGGCGGGCACAGTCGCAGCCTTGCGCACAATCGCTGAACGCGGAGATCTACCGAGTGGGCATGGTGATTTGTGCGGAAGGGCGCGTCTACACAGCGTGGCAAGGTCTGTCACATGAGCACTCCAACCACACTCACCACTCCTTCCATTGCCGAGCTGATGGACCTCAGCGGCAAGAGCGCGATTGTCACCGGTGGCTCGATGGGCATCGGCAGCGGCATCGTCGAGCGCCTACACGAGGCCGGCGCGGCGGTGCTCATCGCGGATATCGATCTCGAGGCGGGCGAGGAGCTGGCCGAGCGTCTCAACAGCGCGCGTGAGGGAAGCGCCTTCGCGCTGCAAACAGACGTGAGCTCGCGCGCCGACGTGGAGGCGATGATCGCTGCTGCCGTCGATCGCTTCGGCGGGCTGGACATCCTCGTCAACAACGCCGGGATCTATCCCTTCGCCCCTTTCCTCGAGATGGACCCGGAGCTGTTCGAGCACGTCCTGCAGGTCAACCTGTTCGGTGTGTTCACGACCATGCAGGCCGCCGCCAAGCAGATGATCGCCCAGGGGCGCGGCGGCAAGATCATCAACGTCAGCTCGATCGACGCGCTGCACCCGTCGATGATCGGCTTGGCTCACTACGACGCCTCCAAGCATGGCGTATGGGGTCTGACGAAGAACGTCGCACTCGAGCTCGCCGAGCATGGCATCGCTGTCAACGCGCTTGCTCCCGGCGCGATCGCGACGCCCGGCAGCGGCAGTGGCGCCGTCGATCAGGACATGCTGCGCGAAACAGAGCAGCGCATACCGATGCACAGAATGGGCGACCCCGACGACATGGGACGCGTGGCGCTGTTCCTCGCCTCGGGGCTCTCCAGCTATCTGACGGGTTCACAGATTGTGGCCGATGGCGGGATGCTGCTGCGTTGAGGTGAAGTGGCACCTCAGTGTGGGGATATTGGACAAAAGTGGGGAATCTTTGGACAGTCGTCCAGCGCTGTTAACGCCGTCGGGCAGCACAATGCCCGTGCCACCAGATGTGCGGCTGGTTAGCCCCATCGAAACAGTGAAGCCCTACACAGGAGACTGCCAATGTCGCAGGTGATCGTTTCATACGACGGCACACGCAACGACCGTGACGCGCTTGCTTTCGGGCGACTGCTCGAGCGGGCCGGTGCGCAGATAACGCTCGCGTATGTACGCCACGCACCGGAGTCCGACCCGACACGCGAGGTCGCGGCGCAGGCCGACGCTGAGCATCTGCTCGCGGTCGGCGCGGAGCTACTCGACGGTGACGCTGTCGGACAGCGGGTGATCCACAATTCCTCGACCGCTGAGGGCCTTCTGCAACTTGCCGGGGAGCTGGGTGCGGATCTGATCGCGTTCGGCTTGAGCTACCGCACACCACCCGGCCATGTGGAGGTGCCGCATACGGCCGAGCAGCTTCTGGACCGCGGAATCGCCTACTCGCTGGCGATTGCGCCCGCGGGCCTGCGGCGCGAGCCGGTCGAGCACAGCATTGGCACGGTCAGTGTGTACGACGAGGGCGGGGATTCGGCGGCGCAGGAGACCGCCGGCAGTCTCGCGCATGCGCTTGGTGCCGTGGTTACAGAGGAGGAGGCGGACCTGCTGGTGGTCGCCTCGCGGGCGGACGCAACACCTGGACAGCTGCTGCTCAGTGCCACCGCACGCGAGCGGACTGAGCAGGCGCATGCGCCGGTGCTGCTGCTGGCGCGAGGTGCGTCGCTGTCGTTTGGCTGACGCTGCGCGCGCCAGGCAGTGAACCTGGGCTGTGTCGATCTCCTTGGGAGACGCTCTCAGGATGTGACGTTGCGATACAGGCGCACGGCGATCACGAAGAAGACCACCAGGATCCCGGCTGACCATACGAGCGATTGCCACACCCAGTTGTGTGTCGGTTCGCCCTGCAGCAGGGCGCGCACGGCGTTGATCGTGATGCTCACCGGCTGGTGGCGGGCGAACACCTGCAGCCAGCTGGGCATGGTCGCGACGGGCACGATCGCCGAGCTGGCGAACACGAGGATGAAGAACGGCAGGATGCCAGCGACCTGGGCGGTTTCGGGGTCCTTGGTGAGTAGGCCGATCGTCGCGTAGATCCACGAAAAGCAGTAGCCGAAGAAGATCACCAGCGCCAGCCCGGCGATGATCGCGCCGATGCTGCCATGGAAGCTGAAGCCGACCAGTAGGCCGAGGCCGACCATCAGCGCCAACGAGAACACGCTGCGGCTGAGATCGGCAAGGGTACGTCCGGCAAGGACCGCCGAGCGGGCCATCGGCAGGCTGCGAAAGCGGTCGATGATGCCGCTGCCGAGATCGTCCGCGAGGCCGATCGCGGTGGCCATGCTGCCGATCATCACCGCCTCGATGAACACCGCGGGGACGATGTAGTCGACATAGCTGACCCCGGGTATGTGGATGGCCCCGCCCAGCACGTAGCGAAACAGCACGAGCAGCAGCGCTGGCTGCACCGCCGAGATGATCAGCAGCCGTGGATTACGCATGATCCGCAGCAGGTTGCGCTTGGCGACGCCGGTCGTGTCGCGAATCGTCGCCCCGCGTGGCTGCGGTGTGGGCGGTGAGATTGGTGGGGACGGCGTGGTGGACGCCACTATCGGATCGTTCTCCGCTTGTGTCGCGTGTCCATCAGCAGCGTCCGCCGGTGCGCTGCTCACTCGTGCGCCGTTGGCCTCGGTATTGGCGGCATGAGCGCCGTTGCCGTTGCCGGTGAGCGAGAGGAAGACGTCGTCGAGCGAGGGGTGGCGGATGCCGAGGTCTTCCAGCGCGATGCCATCCTGCTGCAGGCGCTGCCCGGCGGCGATGAGCGCTTGCGTGGCGCCCTGCGTGGGCATGCTGACGCTGCGCTGGTCACGGTCGACGTGAGGTGACTTGTGCTCGAGTGCTCCGATCAGCGAAGCGGCGCGATCTAGGTCGCCGGCGCGCTGCACGCGGGCTTCGAGGACATCGCCACCCAATCGATTCTTGAGCTCGCTGGCGCTGCCCTGCGCGACGACCGTGCCTGTGTCGATCACGACGATGCGGTGGGCGAGGTGCTCGGCCTCCTCCATGTATTGGGTGGTGAGCAGCACGGTGGTGCCGGCGGCGACGAGCTCCTCGACGAACCGCCACACGTCGTTGCGTGTGCGCGGATCAAGGCCGGTGGTCGGCTCATCCAGGAACAGCACCCGCGGGCGACCGATTAGGCTGGCGCCGACGTCGAGGCGGCGACGCATCCCGCCCGAGTATGTCTTCACGAGCTGATCGGCGGCGCCGGTGAGCGAGAAGCGCTCCAACACATCCTGTGCCTGGTGGCGACGCTCAGCCTTGCTGAGACGATAGAAGAGCCCTACGAGCTCCAGGTTCTCACGTCCTGTCAGTAGCTCATCCACGGCGGCGAACTGGCCGGTGAGTCCGATCTGCGGGCGCAGGCGCGCCGCGTCAGCGACCACGTCGCACCCGGCCACGGTTGCGTGTCCGCTATCCGGCCGCAAGAGCGTCGCCAGGATCCGCACCAGGGTGGTCTTGCCCGCGCCGTTGGGGCCGAGCAGCGCGAGCACCTTGCCCTCCTCGGCGAACAGATCGACGCCAGCGAGCGCCTCGGTCGCGCCAAAGCGCTTAGTTACACCTTCGACTTCGATCATCGAGCTCATCGCATAAGCGAGGCTAACTACGAGCGGGGTGTCCGCCATCGGGGCGCCCCCGTTCGTCGTTGCGGAGAACTACCCTCGTCCTACCGCGGGCGTGCTCCCACTGGGACTTGCGGTGGTTCACGGATGGTCGCGCTGCATCGGTGGGTCAGCATCCTTGCCATAGGTGACATCGACACGGAAAGCGTCAGTGCATTGAGCTCGGTTCCATTGAACACCGATCGCACCGAGTCTCCGCGCCGGGACGGGCTCGAGTCAGAGTTGCTCATGGCGCTGGCGGACCCAGCGACCTATGGAGAGGGCCCGGTCGTCGTGCATGAGACGCACGCTTCCCGGGTTTTTGTCGTAGGGCGGCGCGCGTACAAGGTCAAGAAGCCGCTTGCGCTCGGCTTTCTCGACTACAGCACGCTGGCACGTCGGCGCAGCGCCTGCCTGGCGGAGGTCGCTGTCAACGGTGAGCTTGCGCCGGGTATCTATGTGGGAGTAAGGGCGATTGTGCGCACCCAGGCAGGGTTCGCGTTTGTGCCCGTCGAGAAGGCTTGGGATGACGCGCTCGAGTATGCGGTCGAGATGCGTAGCTTCGACGAATCCGACACGCTCGCTGGTCTGATCGCCGCGACGGC
>JBEKAM010000075.1:0-15385 GCA_050015915.1 Solirubrobacteraceae bacterium | reverse complement strand
GACGCCCGGCGATCGCCTCGGCGCACTCGCGGTCAGCGTCCACTAGCACAGCCGCGAACTCGTCGCCGCCGAGGCGCACGAGTGCGTCGTTCGGCCGTAGCGCGCCGCTGAAGCGCTCGCCCATGTGCCTGAGGATTTCATCCCCCGCTTGGTGACCGAAGGAGTCGTTGAGCTCCTTGAAGCGGTTGAGGTCGATGAACAGGAAGGCCAGATGACGGGGATCACCAGAGGCGTGCTCCTCAGCGAAGAACGAGCTGAGGACGTGAAACAGGTAGCGGCGGTTCCCGAGGCCGGTAAGGAAATCGGTCACGGAATGGCGCTCGTGACGGTGCGTGAGCGTCCGCAGGCTTCGCACCGACACGGCCAGACGGATGCCGACGGCAGCCAGAGTGGCGGCTGCAAGTCCGACCGCCACATGGTTCACGTCTCCCAGAGCGCTCACCACAAGCACCACCAGCCCCGCCAAGGCAGCGAGCCCCGGCAGCAGAAAACCGGTCGGCTTCGGCAACGCGCGCGGATCGGAGTAGCCGCTCGACACCCACACCGCCATCGACATCAGCAGGATCGACACCGGCCACGCGATCCCGTTGACCACAGCGCCGACGTGAGCGGCACCCGAGGCGGACCCGAGGAGGTTGAAGGTATCGCCAGCCACGTTCAGGGCCATGCCCGAGGCGAGCAGCACCCACGGTGTCTTTTTGCGACCGGAGAGCATTGCGGTGCTCCCGATGACAAGCACCAGCAGCAGCAGATCCCCGACCGGATAGGCCAGGTTGGTGACGACGGCCAGGGTGCTCTGGCCCGTCGCGGACACCACGCTGCTGAAGGCGAACGCGGCGCAAACAGACGCCGCGCCGAGACCAGCGACGGCGCTGTCCAGCCAGCTTGGGCTGTTGATGCGGCGCACCTCTCCGCGCATGAACAGCACGACGGCGACATACGCCAGCGGGAAGAACCCGAGGTAGAAAGCGTCAGCAAGCGATGGCGTCGGGGGCGTGGCTCCGCCAAGCGACTCGATCGTCAACACGACGTCGCCCAGCGACCACGACATCAGCGAGGCGCCGAGCACCAGCGGAACGGCGCGGCCACGGCTGCTGGTGAAGCCCCTGATGAGGCACAGCGAGCTCGCGAGCAGCTCCACCCCATCGACAGACCAGCCGTCGAGCCACGTCGAGTACTGATGGTCGGGGTGATCGATCAGGAACGACAGGTATGCCGCAAGCAGGATCGCGACCGCCCCGTACGCGAGCCAAACAGCACGACCGCCGCGACGCGACGACCCGACAGCGCCGAGCGCGCCAAATCCGGAAGCGATGCTTGACATTTGGGTACTGATCGGTCAAATACGTGTGCGGCTTAACTACGCATGGACGTCGCCAACGGAGGCCGCCACGAGGCGCGGATAGCCGAGCCGCAGCAGCGTGCCCGACGTGCAGCCAGCCGCCAGGCACCGTTCTGCCGCCTCATAGAAAGTAGTCGGCTTGCCGGAACTCAGTCGCCGGGTTACGCTAGGCACTCCAGCCTGGGCGAAGGCGCTCGGAGCAGCCGCGCCCAGGCACACCTTCTAACCCCTGAGGAGGGTCTATGTCTGTCTTTCAGCGAGCGCACACGCGCGTACTGGTGTGCTGTGTTGCCGCTCTTGGCGCACTCGCGTTGACCGCGAGCGCGGGTGCCGCCACAGTTGGAAACACGTATCTGGCACTCGGCGACTCGCTCGCCTACGGCTACCACGCCGCCCAGTTCAAAAGCGAGCTCGAAAGCAAAGGGTACGTTGAACCGGAAACGTTCGACGAAGGCTACGTAAATGACTTCGCCGCAGCCCTCAAAATTGTCAACCCCAAACTGAAACTGATCGACGACGGCTGTCCCGGAGAGACCACCGAAACGCTCATCAACGGCTCCGGCATCCCCGGGTACTGTGCCGGCGGCCCGACGGGAACGCCGTTCCCCTACGCGTTCCTACATCACTCCTACAGCCCCTACACATCGCAGCTCGCTGACGCGCTTGCGATCCTCAAAGAAAACCCCAACGTCAGTCCGATCACGCTAGACATCGGCGCCAACGACGTACTCCAGTTCCTGGGCAGCAAATGCGGCTTCCCAGCGACGTTCACCTGCACCCCCGCCCAAATCGAAACAGAGTTCGGGCACATCGCAGCCAACGTCTACTCGATCCTCTCGCAGCTGCATGCCGCTGCGCCGAAAGCACAGATCGTGCTGATTGGGCTCTACAACCCGTACCCGACGGTGCTGCCTGCACCGGGCGGCGACAAGACCACCGCGGCACTGAACACGGCGCTCGCGGGCGTGGCTGCGGCCGTGCCAGACACGAGCTTTGCCAACCCCGAGCCACCGTTCAACCCGTCGATCCTCACGGGCGCGCCGGAAACGACCGACCTGCTGACGATCTGCGCGTTCACGGCGATGTGCCCGGGCGGGACGTTCAACCCAACCAGCCCCAACGCCGACATCCACCCCACCACGCTCGGTTACGGCGTGATGGCGGGCGTCGTCGCGGCTGACTTCTTCACCCACTGACCTACAGCCACGATCCAAGTCGCGGCCGCACCCCTGCCAGCTCGTCTGTCGGGGGTGCGGTCCGTTGACGCACCGCCAGCCGCTCTCAAGTCCTCGCTGCCCGCAACCCAGCGACACCGCGACCGCGAACCATCAGTCCGAGCCACGCCAGGCCGACCGCCAACAGCACAAGGCTCTCCAGCTGCGGCGCAGTCAGCCCCACCAGTACCTCCTTGTTGCGGCGAATGAACTCCACCAGGAACCGCTCCAGCCCACTGCCCACGAGATAAAGCGCAAACACCACACCCGGGCGCACGCGGTCACGTAGATGCCAGAGGAAGTACGCGAGTAAGCCCATCGAGACCGTCTCGTAGATCGGCGTCGGCTGCACACGCACGCCGGGTGGCGTCGGCAGCGTCCCGTGTGGATAGCCCATCGCCCACGGCAGGCTCGAGCGGATCCCGTAGTCGCCGTCGCCCGAGACCTGGCAGCCGATGCGCCCGATCGCGTAGCCGAGCGCCAGCGCAGTGGCGCACATGTCGAACATCCGCAGCTGCAGCGCGTCGCGCCAGCGCATCCACACGAGCACTGCAATCGCACCACCGATCACGCCGCCGTACCAGACCAGGCCTGAGCCAGAGAACATGCTCTTGAACAGGTCGTGCTTGACTTCGCCGTAGTTCTGGATCACGTAGTACGCACGCGCGCCGATCACGCCGCCGAGCAAAGCCGCAAATATGAGCTCGTATGACCAGTCGACTGGCTCGTCCAGCTCTCGCAGGCGGCGTGCGAGCAGACATCCGCACGCAAGGAAGGCCAAAGCGAACATCACGCCGAACGTCTTGATCGAGACGCCCAGGACTTCGATTTCTGGCTTCATGAGGTGCAAGCGGGGCGCATCGTTCGCGGCCGAACTTTAGGCCACCGCTAGCTGCTTCTGCGACAATCAGCAGCATGGCTCCCAGACGCTCCAACTTCGGCAAGGACACCGGCCTACAGGCGCGGATGCTGCTGACGATGTTCCTGCTGGGCCTGGTGTACGTGGTGTTTATCGGCGTGCTGTTCGCCGCCGGCGCGGGTGCCGGGCTGATCGTGGTCGTCGCACTGGTATTCCTGCTGCTGCAGTTCTTTGGGTCGGACAAGATCGCGATGGCCACGATGGGGGTCAAAGAGGTCACCCCAGCCCAGGAGCCAGAGCTTCACGCGATCGTCGAACGGCTGTGCGTGCAGGCCAACCTGCCGAAGCCGAAAGTCGCGGTGATCGAGACCTCCATGCCGAACGCGTGCGCGATGGGCAAATCCAAGAAGAACACGACCGTGTGCGCCACCCGCGGGATCCTCGACCTGCTCACTCCGGCTGAGCTCGAAGGCGTGATGGCGCACGAGCTCACACATGTGATCAATCGCGATGTGATGGTGATGACGCTCGCGAGCTTCTTCGCCACGCTCGCGTCGATGATCGCGCAGTTCGCGCTGTTCTTCGGCGGAGGATTCGGGGGCGGATACGGTCGCAACCAAAATGAGGAGGAGGAGGTCATGGTCATCCTGCTCGTCTCGGCGATCGTCTACGCAATCTCCTTCTTGCTGCTGCGCGCCCTCTCCCGCTACCGCGAGTTCGCCGCTGACCGCGGCTCGGCAGTGCTCACCGGCCGCCCCAGCGCGCTCGCCTCGGCGCTACTGAAGATCAGCGGCACGATGGAGCGGGTACCCACACAGGATCTACGCAAGGCTGAGAGCATGAGCGCCTTCTTCATCCTCCCCGCGAGGACGAAGAAGTCGCTGATGAACATCTTCGCCGATCACCCGCCGCTCGAGCAGCGCCTGGCAGCCCTCGAGCGCCTGGAGTCACAGCTCCAGACCGCCGCCTGATCACAGTGGGCCTGCGCGACATCCTCACTGGGCGCCACACCGTCCAGGGACCTGCCCCGGACCGCCTGTTCGCGATCTCCACCGCCTACATCACGCTGCAGTCAGAGCATCAGATCGACCCTGCCGGCAAGGCCGCCATCGTCTTCCAGGCGCTCGCCACGAGCGAGTTCGAAACGACGCTCAAGGAAATGGAAGAAGTGGTGACTGCTACCGGCGGTGAGAGCGGCACGAAGGTCGCAAGCCAGAACGACAGCTACGGCTACCGCTGGATGGTGCTGCACAACCCCGACGGCGCACCCAGCGTGGAAGACCTCGCTGTGGGCATCAACGCGGTCTCCAGCTCGATCGAGACCGCCGGCTACGGCGAGCGGCTGCTGTGCGCCGTGTTCGCGTTCACCGACGCACAGAAACGACGGGTGTACTTCATCTACAACTACAAGCGTGGTTTCTGGTACCCGTTCGTGCCACTCGGCGCCGGCGACGCCGATCACCCCGGCGAACGCTCCACTGAGCGAGAGCTGCAGCTCAAGGCGCAGATGGCAGCCGAACTCCCCATCGAGCCGGAACTGGAGCGTTGGTTCCCGCTGTGGGGGATTCCGATCTAGTCTGGGGGCGAGTACGTCCCTAGCCACCGCGAGCGCCAGGCTCGAGGTCGTTCCATACGCCTTGCTGCTGGTCGACGTAGACGACATCGTCGTTCCGTCGCACCCGCCAAAGGGGATAGAGCGGTGAACGACTCGCCGTGCAGCTCTGCCAAACGAGCTGCACGCCGGCACTCTGACCGAGTTGCGCCAAGCGACGCGCCGTGAGCTCGCGGACGACGAGCTGCGGAGTGGTTGTGCTCGCCCACGAGAGCACCGTATCCCGAGCAACGTCGACAGCGGCACATGCCCCATCGAGCAGCACGAGATAGTAGTCGGAGTCCCCTCGATCCAGGCGATGCACAGGGAAAATTTCGGCGCCGTCCGTCGAGCTGACGCCGGTCGCTTCCCTCGCTATCTCGAGGGCTCGGTCGACCGATTCCATGTCCCACTCAGGCGCCGTGTATCCCTAGCGTCAGTGCTGTGAAGACCTCGCCATCGCCCCTGACGAACAGCTGGCGCTGTCCAACGGTGACCATTCGAAACGGATAGAAGGGGGAAAGCGACTCCAAGCATGGACTCCAGACATAGTGAGGATAGACCGACGCTGCCTCCCTGCGCACCACGAGTCGTCCTTCGCCGTCAGGCAGCTCAAACCGACCGTTTACAACGCGTTTGAGCACATCAGAGTCCTCTGCATAGCCGAACATGCCGGCACTCGGCTCGGGCGTATGCATGGCTTGCCTGTAGCCACCGGATCGCGCGTCGACGCTCACCGCCGCCGCTGGGCGGCGCTGTCTGGTCAGCGGAACGATCCAGTAGAAGCTGTCCAAGCGATCGAGGCGTTGGACCAATATGGGCTGCCCGGCCCGCGCACTCTTGAGCGCATACGACCAATCCTCTCGCCTATCCAGCCCCTCATTGCGCAGCGCTTCCCTGGCGTGCTTGGCGGCAGCTTCGTCACTGAGCAGACTCCTTGCCGCGTGCCTGGCAGGCGCCGGAGGGGGCTCTTCGGGGAGCCGCTCCGGTGGAGGCGAGGGGTCGCAGATCGCGACGAACTTGCCGTTCCAATATCCGAAGTTGATGCCCGTCATGTAGTCCGCACGCCAGGCCGCGTAAGAGAGATGTTCGTTGGCGACTCCGCGTACTCCCCCCGAGCCACAACCGTCGTGATGGGCGTGAGGCGGTGGCTGGCCCGGCGAAGGCGTCGGGGGCCAAGGATTGTTGACGTCCAGGCTGTGGATCGTGTAGTGCGTGTCGTCCGAGCTCCTGGGCTCGCCGGTGGTGGTGTAGCCACGCACAGCTATCCAATGCGCCGAGCCAAACACCATCGCCACAGGAGCGACCTCGTAGTGATGGATCGTCCAGACGATCTTGCGGGAGATGGCGTCCTCACTGTCAAGCGCGTCGAGCGCGAAGTACCTGTGGGATTGGTAGTTGTTCAGCGTCCATTGAAGGCCGTCGGGAGCTGTGTACCAGCCGCCTTCGATCGTGCTGTGAGAGTGGTTGTCGGCGTACAGCTCGTCTTGTTCGATCAGTCCGACGCCAAGCGTATCGAGCACCATCTGCGCACATGCAGCTCCGCAGTAATAGTTCGTGTCCTGCTGGTGATACGGAGTATCCAGGTGCTTATGGTGCCGAGCCACGTCCGCCCCCTTTTTGAGCTTGCGATGCATTGCTCTCCGCAGCGCGCGTCGCGCCAGTGGATCGAGCGTGGGAGTCCGTCCAGCTCAGCAAGCCTCATTCTGTCCGGGCACCGACGCCCACACAATGTGGTCGCCGTGGAGCGTACCGCTTTTTCGACTATGCCGTAATGTCGAAATCGCCCCACGTCGGACCGCCATAACTTACGTTCTCGTCCGAGTCCCGACTGCTCGCTCACGAGCGGCCGACTGCCTTCAGTCCGGGATCAGCCCCTCGCCCGTGAACTCCCGACCGGCCTCATCAAAGCTGAAGTCGGCGGGCGGGAGGATCACGGTCGACCCCTCGAGCTCGTCGTCGCCGAGCAGCTCACCATTCGTGCGCACATAGTCGAGCAGCGCACCGAACGCATCCTCGAAGCCGTCCTCGTTACCACTGTCGACGATCGCCAGGGCTTTGCTGCGTAGCTCGTCGACGTCCTTGGCCTCGCTGTCGTCGAGCCGGTACTGCCCCTCACCAGAGATTCGGACGATCATCCCTGCTCACCGCTCTCGCTCGGCTGGGGCTCAGGCTGGGCAGCTTCTGCGCCGGGGGCAGCGATCTGTGGTGCCACCGGAGCATCTCCTTGGCCAAGTTCGGCCTTCATCTTCTCCAGCTCGTTGTCGACCGCGGGCTGGCTGGAGAGCTGCTTGAGCTGACGGTCGATGTCGTCTTCGCCGCCTCCCAGCTGGGTGATGTCATCGAACGTGCCGGCGGCTTCAAGCTCTGATACGGCATCAGCGCGAGCTTTCATGTTTTCGGTCTTGTCGACCGCGCGCTGCATGGCAAGCCCCACGTCGGCCATCTGCTCGCCGACGCCGGTGGCCGCCTCGGAGATCCGCACCTGGGCCTCCGCGGCCGAGTACTGGGCCTTGATGACCTCCTTCTTGGTGCGGAACGCTTCGATCTTCGCGCGCAGTTTCTGCTCGGAGTCCGTCAGCTTCTGCTGCTGATCTTCCAGTTCGGTTACCTGGGTGTCGAGCCCCTGCAGCTCCGTCTGGGCGACGTTCTTGCGTTCGAGCGCCGTCTTCGCGAGAGCTTCGTTGCCGGCGGCGAGCGCTTGGCGCGCCTGGGTGTCGAGCTTGACGACGCTCTGCTGCAGGGAGCTCTCCTGCATCTGCAGACGCTTCTTGGCGGTCACCACATCGGCGATGCCCTTCTTGACGTTCTGCAGCTGTTCGACCTGCTTCTGGTAGCTGTAGTCGAGGGTCTCGGCGGGGTCTTCGGCCCGATCCAGCAGTTTCGAGACCTTCGCCTTCATCACGGTAGACATACGCCCGGTCAGGCCGGCCATCTGATCCTCCTATTGCAGTTCTTAGAGGCGACCGGCTTGAGCTCGGCCAACAGTCTCAAGCGTAGCCGACTGGGCACCGCCAGCGGCGAAGCAACAAGGGGCGGGTCAGAGCCCGACGGGGTGGCGAACTACGAATCCAGCATTCGTCTGGCGCAGTGGGCGCCAACGCGGACCCTCGAGGTTGGCGGGGTCTTCCGCTGGGCTCGTGTCAAGACGCAGCCCCGCCACCGTCATGTAGGCGTGGCCGGCGTTGGCGAAGATCGTCACCCAGCGTCCGTCTCCCTTCGCGCCCAAGCCCTCCATTTCGGAGGAGTCCTCGGGCGAAGCCAAGAGGTCGGCGCCATGCAGCGCAAAGGACACTGTGCCCGAGCAGTCATAGCCGGGAGAGATGAACGAGCCGTGGCCGCCGCCGTAGATGTAGGGCAGTCCGATTACCTCGTTCCCAGCCCAGATGATCTCCTGGATGACGGCCGGGGCGCCCTCAGGGGCAGCGGCGAGACCGTCGATGAAGCGGGCGGTGGTGCCGGGAACCAACAGCTCCGGACGCACGGTCGGCCCGGTCGCTGTGGTCATGCCGTCGCCGATCGTCAGTTCGGCGGGGATAGTGCTCGGCAGTCCGGCTGATTCGGGCGTCACCGCGACGCTACCGCCGGTGCTGGGGGCGGCGGGTGTGCTACTCGCGGCCGTGCCAATTGTGGAGTTGGTGGACGTGGGCGCCACGAACGGGACCACTTCGCCGGCCGTCGTCTTCTCGTAGACGGGGCCCTTGTAGGTGATCTTCGAGGTCTTGGCCGTCACTGGCGCGTGTACCGCCGGGACAGTCGTCGTCACTGTGCTGGGAGAGGGTTCTACCGCAGTCACCCCACCAGGGCCGTTGGCCAGGGCGGCCGCTGCGCTCACCATCGACGCGATCAGGCTGCACATCAACACAGCAAAGGTACGAACCCGCAAAACAACAACCTCTTTCGTAGGCCTGCGGGGTTAGCTGACGGGCTAGCGCTGAAAGAGCCTGCGCTTCTCACGGTTCTACCGCGGGATTCGCCCCAACAACTTGGGTCCCCCGTTCCCTGACACCTGATCAAGGACTCGGCATTTCGCGCCGCAGGCTAGCAGAGTGCAATGACGCTTGCATGCGATGCATGCCTTTTCGCGGGTTTTCCCGCAAATGCCGAGGTTTTGTGCGGTGGTATCGCCGCAGTCGCTCGAAGGGCACCGGCGAGCACGTTGGAGCCGTTCAAGCACTTGGCGACGCCGCGTGGCTGAGAATCGCGCTCCGGTGCGCACAGTAGTGTGCGCCCATGCGTACCGCCTCGCGGACACAGCTTGTCGTGGTGCTGATGCTGGTTGCCGCGGCGCTCTATGGCTGCGGCAAGGGGAGCACCGAACAGTCATCTGGCGGCGGCCCAGCCCGCAAGCTCGCGCCGGTAGCCGCCCAGGGAGCAGTAAGCGTGGCCACGCGCAACACCACGCGCCTTGGAGGCGTCGATACAGCCGCCGACGCAGCGGCGGTCGCTCGGGCCGTGTACCCCGGCCTGACGCCGGCCACACGCCCGCAGGTGGTGGTGCTTGTCAACGACCGCGACTGGCTGCCCGCGCTCGCCGCCTCCGTGCTCTCGAGCGCACCGACGAGCGCTCCCATCCTCTTCAGTGAAGGCGAAACCCTCCCCGCCGTCACCCGCGAAACGCTTGAAGCGATACATCCACTGGGAGCGCCGACGCTTGGCGGCACACAGGTGATTCGGATTGGCACCGCAGCGACGGTACCCAAGGGCCTGCTGGCACGAACGATCAGCGCCAGTGTCCCGTCGAGCACCGCTGCGGACGTCGAGCGCATGCTGAGCACCCTCGACCACGGCAGCGTCCCGCACCAAGCGATCGTGCTGGCGGCCAACGCCGCGTCGGCGCTGGCGATGCCGGCAGCGGGTCTCGCCGCAGAGAGTGGTGCCCCGATCCTGTTCGTGACGCCCACGCGAGTATCAGCGCCCACTGCTTCGGTGCTCACAGCGTTGAAACATCCGACGATCTACGTGATCGCCCCTTCGACCATTGGCGCACGCACGCTGCACGCACTCCATCACTACGGAACCGTCCGATCGATCACCGGTGCACATCTGCCTACGGCCGGGCGTGTGGCCGTGCAGAACGCGATCGAAGTTGCGCGCTTCACCGACGGTACGTTTGGATGGGGGGTGAAAGAACCAGGCCATGGCCTGGTGTTCGCCAACGAAGGACGCCCGCTCGACGCGCCCGCGGCAGCGCTGCTGTCGGCGACCGGCGACTACGGGCCACTGCTGCTGTTGAGCGCTGCGACCCAGGTCCCACCGGGACTGGTGGACTACCTGTCGGACATCCAGCCGGCGTACACGAGTGCCCCGCAGTTCCAGCCGGTGCGGGGCGTCTACAATCACGGCTGGCTGATCGGCGACGAACAGGCGATCTCAGCCGTATCGCAGGCCGAAATCGACTCCATTCTCGAGATCAGCCCGCGCACCCAGAACTCCGAAGAAAATTCGGTTTCGCAAGTCGAATAGAGGCGAACTTGAGCCAGGCAGAGGATCCCCGCCGCGTCATCCGCAAGGCGAGCACACAGGAGGTCACAGTCGAGGACGTACGCCAGCTGATGGGTGCCTCGACTCCACATTTCGCACTGCAGCTGCGCAACCGCATCGCCAAACTGATTGCTGGCCTACCCGCGGAGCACCCCGCTCGGGTTGAAGGCGAACGCGAGATCGCACGCCTGCAGCGGCTTGGCTTCGAGGGCGAGACACGGGGTGAGGGCGCCGCTGATGGTGAGCGCCCGTTGCCGTCGCTGAACCTCGCCGCCGCCACGCCCGGCGAGCACTGATCGGCGTCAGCGCCGGGCAGCGAACTTGCGCTCGCGCTGGGCGTCCGCGTAGCGTGCACGCAGAAGTTTGAACAGGACTGCGAACAGCGCTACGTCAACTGGCAGCAAGCCGATGCTCAGCGCCTGTGGCACCGGCGTAAACGCCGCCACGATCAGGATCACGGCGGAGTGGAACAGGATCACGGGCAGCACGGCAAGCATCAGCGTGTGCGAGCGATAGCCACCCCGATGCTCGCGTAGTGTCACCTCGATCGTGCCGATCATTGCGGCCCCGATCCCAGCCAGCAATGTGGGGCCGCCCGCAGCAAAGCCGTGTTTCGAGCGGTATAGGCCGATGACCACGGCGATCGCGCCAACGAGGATCAAAAGCTCGGACAGAGGCAGCGGATGCCAGGGCGCCTGCGGGCGCTCATCCGCTGAGGGCGACTGCTTGGCACTGGCGGCCGTGCTCGTCGAGACGGGGGTCTTCGCGGCGTTGCGGGCACCGGAAGGAGCGGGCCGACGCTTGCGCGAGCGGCCGCGCCGGACGCTGTTGTGCTTTGCCACGGCGTTAGGAGCGAGACCGGAGTTCACTGCGCCGCATCACCGTCGATCGTAGCGCCTATGCTGCGTCGGGTGTCCACGACTCCATCCGCAGCCGGGGAGTCCACGCCGGCTTCCCCTCGCCCAGGTATTCCCGACAGCCAGCTGCCCGGTCCCTTCCCGGTTGGGGAGTACGCGGTGGCGCTGCGCTCACAGCTGCGCTCCTTCGCGCACGTGCAGTTGATGGGAGAGCTTGTGAATCTGCGCATATCCAGGGCACGGGTGTACTTCGAGCTGCGTGACTCAAGTGGCGCGATCCCGTGCGCAGCGTGGCGCCAGGACTGGGATCAGATGGTCGTCCGAGCGGGCGCACCGCAGGAGGGAATGCAGGTGGTGGTGGCAGGCGGCTGTGACTACTACCCTGGCAGCGGCACATCCTCCCCCGGGTTCTCCTTTGGGGTGCTCGATCTGCGCTTGGCCGGCGATGGCGACCTGTTGGCGCGGATCGAGCGTCTGCGCAAGCAGCTCGACGCGGAGGGCCTGCTCGAGCTGCAGAAGCGCCTAATCAGACCGGTGCTGCCACGCACGATCGGCGTGATCACCGGCGAGGGCGGTAAGGCGCGCGACGACGTGCTCGCGGCACTGGCCCGCCGTGGCTGGGCAGGGCGGCTGGTGTGGGGCTTTGCGCCCGTGCAGGACCGCCACGCCGCGCCTGCGATCGTGCGGGCGCTGGGCGATCTCGCGGCAGTGGCTGAGGTGGAGGTGGCGATCGTCGCGCGTGGCGGCGGCTCGCTGGCGGACCTGTTGTGCTTCTGCGACGAGACGCTCTGTCGCACGGTGGCCCTGCTCGGCGTGCCGGTGATCGCCTCCGTCGGCCATCACACCGATCGCACGCTGCTCGACGACGTCGCAGCGGTCAGCTGCTCGACCCCCACCCACGCCGCGGAGGCGGCCGTACGCGTGGATTGCAGGCTCGCGCGCGCCGAGCAGGCAGCCGCAGCGAGACGCCTAGCCGACCACGGACGCCGAGCGCTGCAGCCGCGGGCTGCCCTGCCAGTGGCAGCGGCGCGCTTGCGCGACCACGGCCGACGCGCTGTACTTTCCCGCGCGCGACTACTTGCTTCGCTATCACGTGCCCCCGCCACGCACCTGGAGCGCCAGCGCACACGCCTGCACCAGCAGCTGCGGGAGATCCGTGCTGGGTCACGCAGACGTGCGGAGGCAGAGCGGCAGCTGACAAAGCGCCGCGCGGTGGTGCTGCAGCGCAAGGCCGCCTCCTCGGTTTTGGATTGCCGCGAGCGACGGCCGCGAGAGCTCGCGCAACTGGCACTGGTACTCGCCGGCCATGACCCTCAGAGCACGCTCGATCGCGGCTACGTGCTGGCGCAGTCGGCGAGCGGCGAGCCGCTCGTGACCACGGCAGATGCTCGCGAGGCCGGGGAGCTGCGGCTGCGCTTCGCCGATGGATCGCTGCCTGCAAGGATCCTCGAGCAATGAGCGATTCCTCCAATGACAGCGCCTTGAGCAGCGCCGGACCCTCGAGCAGTGGCGGACAGCAGCAGAGCTACGAGGCCGCGGCAGCACGCGTGGAGGAGATCATCCGCCGTCTTGACTCGGGGGAGGCGAGCTTGGACGAGACGCTCGCGCTGGTCAGCGAGGGGAAGACCCTGATCGAGCTGTGCGCCACCCAGCTGGCAGCGGTCGGCGACGCCCTGGAGGAGCTGCGCTTGGATGAGCTCGTCAGCCGGCTGGAACACGAGGCCGGCGGATGACGACACTTCGCGGGCGCAGGACTGAGCGAGCGTGCAGCAGATGAGCACGTGGGACACACTCGCGGGGCTTGAGCTGGAGATCGAGGACTACGCGCTTGAGCCGCTGCAGGCGACGGTATCCAGCGAGTTTGAGCGCAAGAGCACCGTCATACAACTGCGGGGCGCCGGCGAGGAGGGCCTCGGCGAGGACGTCACCTATGACGCCATCGACCACGACATTCTGCAGGCGGCCGGCCCAACGCTCCCGCTCGCGGGACACTTCACGCTCGCCTCCTTTAGCGCGCACCTGGCCGAGCTGCAGCTATTCCCAGAGCCCCCGCAGCGCGAGGTCTCAAGCCGCTACCGCACGTGGGCGTACGAGTCGGCCGCGCTGGATCTGGCATTGCGCCAGGCGGGCGTTGCGCTACATCAGGCGCTCGCTCGCGAGCCCCAGCCGGTGCGCTTCGTGGTGTCGCTTCGCCTCGGCGAGCCGCCGACACTCGAGCCGCTGCGCGAGCGGCTCGAGCACTACCCGGGGCTGCGCTTCAAGCTCGACCCCACGAGCTCGTGGGATGAGCAGCTGATCGCGGAGCTCGTTGCCACGGGTGCGGTCGACTCGGTCGACTTCAAGGGACTCTACGTTGGCTCGATTGTCGATCAGCCCGCCGACCCAGTTTTGTACCGTCGAGTGGTGGAGGCATTCCCACGGGCGTGGATCGAGGATCCCGCGCTCACACCCGAGACCGACGCTGTGCTCGCCCCGCACCGCGAGCGCTTCTCCTGGGATGCCCCAATTCACTCGATCGAGGACATCGAGGCGCTCACCTACCCACCGCGGATGGTCAACATCAAGCCATCGCGCCTCGGTGGGCTACGCAACCTGCTCGACGCGTACGACTACTGCGCGGAGCGTCGTATCGGCAACTACGGCGGCGGCCAGTTCGAGCTGGGCGTGGGCCGCGGCCAGAACCAGTATCTGGCGTCGCTGTTTCACGCAGATGCGCCTAACGACGTGGCGCCCAGCGGCTTTAACCTGCCTACGCCTCCGGTCGATCTGCCTTCCAGCCCGCTGGCTCCCGCGGCCAGCGCGACCGGCTTTCGCTGGGGTTGAGAGTCCTCTAGGCGATTGCGGCTTCGACCCCCAGACGTGGGCTTGTGAGAACGGGAACAGCCCCGGAAGCCATCTGCGCGGCTGGAGCCATCGACGCTTGGGCAAGCACCACAGCATCGAACGAGGGGTCGAGTGTCTCGAGGTGCATCGCAATACGGTGGTGAAACGCGCCGTGCTCGCCTGCCTGAAAGAGCGCCCAAGCATCCAGGCATGGCACATCGACCAGCTCAACATTCACGTGTGCCTCCCGCGCAACTGATTCGAGCAGGGCGCGCGTCGGCGCCAGCGTGCTCGCCAAGGCGGCAACAATCGCGATCTTTCGACCGATACGCACCGCTAGCTCGGCCATCGGACGATCGACGCGGAGAACACGAACATCGCGCTCACGCCCGCATTGCTCGGCGATACTGCCGATCGTTGAGCAGGTGCACAAGATGACGGTCGGCTGACGGAACGCTGAGATTGCCGCGCTGACACCGAGACGGACTTGGCGATCAGACTCGCCGACGAGCTGTGCTCGCTGCAGCAGGGCCGGCCTTACGACGTGCTGGCGCTCAAGCGATGGCGCCAGCTCGTTCATCAGCAGCTCGAACGACTCGACATGCGCGTCAGCCGTATGCAGGAAGCCAACCCGCGCCATGCATGCAGCATCCCATAAGCGAGATCCTCATCCCCCAGCATGGCGAGCTCTCGTTGACATTGGAGCCACCGGCGCAACTTCCGTGCCAGTATGCGGTTTGCGAGGCCATAGCCGATAACGTCGGGGGCCGCCGGTCGGAGGTGTCGATTTGTCCTACTCGGCCTGGTTGGTTCTGCGCGAAGGAGTTGCAGTCTTGGCGAGCACAGGCGCGCACAAGCGATCGAAGTTCGTTGCTTTCGCAGCCAGCGTATTGATGGTGGCTGGCGTGTGCTCATGCCCGCTTTCCGCGGCGGCGAGCAATGCGGGAGGAACACAAGCGGGCGGGACCTCCACCGCCAAGAGCAGCGGCTCAACCGCAACCAAAGCGAGCGGCTCCACCACCACCACGAAAACCAAAGCGCCATCGCCGCATGTGCTGAGCGTGCGCATCGAGAGCGTTAGCTGCACGCCCACCGTTCATTGCAGCGGTAACCCCCATCAGGTCTCCACCCACGGCACGCTGATGCTAAGCGGCCTTGGGCTGAAGCCCGGCATGGTCGTGGGCTTCCCCAAATCCCCCGGAGCGCATATCAGCA
>JBEKAM010000074.1:0-29192 GCA_050015915.1 Solirubrobacteraceae bacterium | reverse complement strand
CGATCGTCCGGGAGCTACAAGCGCTCCTGGCCTGCTGGCACGGAACATGCCCCACCTGCCACAGAGCACTGCCGCCCGACCACCACCTACACCCACCACCAACCTAACGGAGCACTACTAGTACGCGCTCTGGCAACCGGAAAATGGTGGCCGGAAGGAGAAGTGATCGAGCTCCAGGTGGGTGACAGCGATCGTAAGCAGCTGCTGGGAGATCTGCCGGACCGTGCTTCGCAGGACGTGGCGGACGCAATCGGCTGGGCGAGATACACAATGCTACGCCGCAAACATACCCATGCGCAACATCCGACGCCGCGGGAGATGGAGATGATGCGTGACACGTTCTGTCGTCTGGACGCGGCACGCTGGCAGTTGTCGGGCAAGGCGAGCGGCCGCACGTTTCGCAGCTTCCGCGACGGCGCGGTGCTGGCAACGCTGGATAGGCCGACGACACTCGAGGCTTTGGGGATCTGCGACGAACACTGTCGTGAACGCCGAACCATGAACTACGGAAGAGAGGGGACGCCCTGATGAACAACCCGGTAGAGAGCAAGACCTCCTACTCGATGGCTGTGGTGGCTGTGGGGACGGCGCTGGTGGTGCTGTTCGCGGGCGCGGGCGCGATCGTGGGTGTGGGCCACACGGTGCCCCAGGCGATGTGGGCGGCAGCGAGTGCGTTGAGCGGCGCGCTGGTGGGCATCTTGATCCCGACCTCGAGCGGACTTGCGAGCCCTGACCAGGTGGCGGCAGCGGCGAGCTTTACAAAGGCGACGGCGACAAGCGCAGCACGCGATGCCGCAGCAGCGGTGCCGGCACCGAACAAGCAAGCGGCTGCCGCGGCGTTTGACTCTGTGAAGGCGGCGCCAGTCGTGGCGACGGTGACGCGAACGCGAGCAGCAACGATGTCGGCAACGGAGGTCATCGACAGCGTGGTGGCCCTCTTCGCGAGGTTTCACGACGATGCACAACGTAAACTCGACGAGGCTAATGTAGCCGCGCACACCGCACTAGCGAAACGTGATCCGAACACACCTGATCTGCAGGCGAAAGCCGCTCAGGCAGACGCCGATCACAAAGTAAAGAAAGCCGCAGCAGACGCGGCACAGACCGCTCACCCGCTGGCGACGGAAATTGCAGACCTGAGCTCTGCGGCAACGGCGCCGACCCCGTCACCTATGGCAAGTAAGCAATCAATTGCGCTGTTCGCACTCGCAGCGGTTGTTCTGGTGGGCGCCCTGATACTGGCACTGCTGATCGCGACGGGCAAAATACACGCGAATGGCTGCCCGTTGGCCAAGGCTGGCAAGACGCAGAGCTGTGACTCGAACGTGCTGCAGATCGGTACGGTCGTGCTGTCGCTGGCGTCAGCAGCGGGAGGCACGCTGTTGGGATTGTTTGCTACCCCGGATGGCAAGCCGCCGGTGGCGAGCGCCACCGCGACCGCGAAGTAGGCGATGAGCAAGCTCCCGGGAGATGTAGAGCGAGCGGCGCTGAGGGATCTCGCGCATCTGCTGCCGGCGAAGTGGAAGGACGTTGTCGATGTTGTTGCAGCGCCGATCCCGCGGACGCCGACGGCGAGGATCCCGGCGCCGACAGATGCGGCGGTGGCGCGATTGAGCCAAGTGGAGCACGTGGTGGTGGTGATGCTCGAGAACCGCTCGTTCGATCACATGCTGGGCTACCTGTCGCTACCAACCTCCGAAGGTGGGGCCGAACGGGCGAACATCGACGGACTGCGAGGGCGGCAGCAGAACGTCAATAGCTACGACGGCGCGCAGTATCCGATCCACCACCTGACAGAGACGGTGTTCAAAAGCGAGGCGGAAGACCCCGACCACTCGGGCAAGTCGGTTGAGGAACAGCTGGCGGACGGGGGCAACGGCTTTGTGGCGAACTTCGCCCGCATCTTCAAAGAACGAGCGCAGCAGCTGAAGGTGCAGGCGCCGGAACCTGGGCTTGTGATGGGCTACTACACGGCGCAGGAGCTGCCGGTGTATGACCATTTGGCGGCGCAGTACTGCGTGGTGGACCGTTGGTTTAGCTCGGTGCCGGGGGCGACGTGGCCGAACCGGCTGTACTCGGTGGCGGGCCGCGCGGAAGGTAGCCGCGATGACATCTCGCCGCCTATTTACAAGCTCCCGAGCTTTGCTCGCTACCTGGACGAGCATCAGGTGGACTGGCGCTGGTACTCGTTTGACCCGGGCACGCTGCGGGCGATCGACCCGGAATACCGCTTGAGCAACCATCATCGCTTCTCGTTCCTGGAGTCGCGCAAGCTGAGCGTGGAGGAACACGCGGTGGGCTTGGCGATGGAGGAGGGCCCGTCGTTTCTGGATGACGTGGCGGCAGGAAGGCTGCCACAGGTGAGTTGGATTGACCCGCGCTTCAAGGACCTGCGGGTGCTGGGCCCGGATTCCAACGACGACCATCCGCCAAGCGACGTGACCGCGGGCCAGGACTTGATCCTGACGATCTACCACGCGCTGAGCTCGGCCCCCACGTGGGAGAAGACGCTGCTGGTGATCGTGTATGACGAGCACGGCGGCTTCTACGACCACGTGCCGCCACCACCGGCTACGGACGAGGACCCGCAGTTCCAGCGCTTGGGTGTGCGTGTGCCGGCGCTGTTGGTCTCGCCGCTGGTGGCGGCTGGGTGCTCCTCTACACAGCTTCTAGGCGAGGATTTTCACTTTGATCACACGTCGATCTTGAAGACGATCTTGACGCGCTTTTGTAACGAGGACGGGCAGATACCTGAACTGAGCGCACGGGTGACGGCGGCAGAGCATCTCGGCCACCTGCTGAGCGATCCGAGCTCGCCGCCGCGCGGTGCGGTGGCTGACCACAGCGCGGTGAGCGAGCGCATGGTGGGATGGCGCGAGGCGTGGGCGCAGGCGCGCTATGAAGACCCTGTGGCCGCGGGAGGCCCGCCGGGACGCCTGAACGACTTGCAGCAGGGCTTTTATGAGATGGCGCGACTGCTACGACACGCTGGATTGCCGGGCGGGCATCCGTAGCGAGCTACGAGCGCAACGACGCGTGGTCGAGTTGGATCTCGATGACACTTGCGACGCGGGCCATGTCAGCGTCGTAAGACAGCAGGGTCGCTTCTCGACGCCAAGCGACAGCGGCGATCATGCAGTCGAGCAGCCCTCGCGGGGTGATGCCGGCGGCACGACAGCGCCGGTAGATCCTTGCAGCGCCGTCGAAGTCGCTGACAGCGTCGTAGCTCAGCAGCTCAAAGCGCTCAAACAGGCGCCGCAGGTCGGCCTCGCGGCGATCATCGCGTGCGCCGGCCAACACCTCCATGATGACGGGTTGCGTGACTGCGACAGGCCCGTCGGAGTTGATCAATTCTCTGAGGCGAAGGTGCGACGCACTGCCGGTCGCGCGGTCGTACTCGACCCACACAGAGCTGTCGACGAGGATCACGCAGCCGCGCGCGGTGGGACATCAGCGGGAAGCTCAGCTATGGCGTGGGCCCCCTGCATCGCCAGCGCCTCCTCGCGTGTCATGGGCTGCCCAGCCAGGTGCCGCAACGCGAGGTCGACGGCGGCAGTCTTAGTCCGAACGCCATAGCGATCCATGATCGCCTGAACGTATGTGTCATCTATCTCAATGTTGGTCCGCGTAGCGCTCATACACCAATTATACACCTTACGTGTATGACACGTGCAGGGGGAGTGATGCGGAGGCAGAGAACACAGCTGCTGAAGTTACGCATTGCTTGAGACGGGACTCTCGATCGCGCCCCACCCCTCGTCATCAGTAATCCATAGACGTTCCCAAAGATCATCCCGCTAAATGGGACGGTCCCACATTTTAGTTGCAGCGACGCTTCAGATGAGCTACGTTGCCCCTGGTGGCAAGGGGCGAAAGCCAGGGGGATTACGAGATGCAGACGCGGATACGAGAGCGGCAGGCGCCGGCGGTTGCTGGCTTGGCGGTGATAGGTGGCGTGGCGGTGTGGCAGTTGGGACTGGAGTTTGAACGCGCTTGGCTTCGCAGCTACGAGGGCCCGTTGCTGGGCGAGACACTGCCTGCACTCACGGACACGCCTGACGTGGCAACGGAGCTCGCGGATAGCGAGGGTTCGACGACGGGCGCACATGACGGGCGTCGCCGCTGGGTGACAGAACACCACCCACGGCGCTTGCAGCAGACGCGCAACGGCGCGTCGTCCAGCACCAGCTGGCGCACAGCGGCGCAGGCGAGGAGAGCGGGGTTGCTAGCGGGCGACTTGGCTGCGGCGGGCGAGCACGTCGGCGACGTAGGCGGAGAGGTTGCGCTCGAAAGCAGCAACTGAGAAACGCTCTGCGTTTTGCACGGCGTCAGCGGGATCGAAGTCGAGCCGCTCGAGTCCTTCGATGGCTTGGGTGAAGGAGTCGACATCATCGGGCGTGACGAGGTATCCGGTGCGCTGGTCGAGCACGGTCTCAAGCGCACCGCCTGCGGCGGCGGCGATGACGGGGCGTCCGGCTGCTTGGGCCTCAACGGCGGTGATGCCGAACTCCTCGATGTTGGGCATCAGCACGGCGCGCGCATTGGCGTACATCCCGACGAGGTCCTCATCGCTTGCGCGACCTAGGAACTCGGCCTCGGGGTAGGCGGCTTTGAGGGCGCTGAGGTGTGGTCCGGCACCGACGACCTGGATGGGCATGTGCGCGCGCCGGGCGGCCTCGAGCGCTATGTGCAGGCGCTTATGCGGGAGGATCTCTGAGACCAGCAGCAGCGCCTCGCCGGGGATGCCTGGCGTGAAGCGGTGCGTCTCTACTGGCGGGTAGATGACGGGGGCGTCGCGACCGTAGTGGCGCTTGATGCGTTTACGACTTAGATCGGAGATGGCGATGTAGGCATCGACCCTGCGGCTGGCTGCGAGGTCCCACTTACGGATGCGACGCAGCTGCTGGCGCAGCAGCGGGCGCAGCAGCGGCGAGATCTCACCGAGGGCGTAGCTTTCCTCGTCCCAGGCGTAGCGGAAGGGCGTGTAGCAGTAGCAAATATGCACGGCGCCGTCGGGGACAGGAATGCCGTGGGCGAAGGCGCTGCTGCTGCTGAGCACGACGTCTGACTGGGGCAGCTTCAGCCGCTCGATCGCGAGCGGGTAAAGCGGCAGCAGGCGCCTGAACGCGGACTGGTCGATGCCGAAGCGCTGCAGCGGCGAGGTCGTGATGGAGCGCCCGGCGAAGCGCCCGTTGGTGCCGTCCGCGTCGTGTAGCAACGTGAAGATGGGTGCATGCGGGTAGATGTCGGCGATGGCAGCGAAGGTGCGCTCGGCTCCGCGCATGACGAGCAGGTAGTCGTGGGCGAGGCTGATGCGCCCGGACAGCGGCGAGACAGCTGCTGGATGGCCGTTGGCAAGGCGGGCGCCGCGGGGAGGCAGGCCGGTGATCGCGGGATCGCGCAAAAGACTCGTGCTGGTGGGCACAGCTCGCGGTGTAAAAGTTGAAAGGCGATCCATGGCAGGCTCCCGGATGAGGGTGGTCCATAGGTCGAGCGCAACGCACGCTAGAGGTCAGCCTTGGGGCAGACGTGAAGGTTTGGGGAAGTCCACCCGTACGGCGCGCGATCGCGTCCTAGTCGTTGGTGGTAACCATACTGCTAGAACCGCGCACGGGCTAGGCATGCACGGTGGCTACCAGTCCATGCTGACTAAGGGCAGCTTCTAGGCATCGTTGCGAATCCCGACCGGAAGGAATCGCAATGCCACGTAGGGCTTGGAATAAGGCCTCGACGGACACGAAGCGTCGCTACTTCGAGCTGATCCGTGAGGGTGCCAGTGGACGGCCGCCTCGCGGCAGGTGGGTGTCTCGTTCAGCTGCGGGTCGTTGTAGTTCATCGATGCTGGGTCGGTGACCTTCATCGATAAGCCAATCAACAGCCGCTACCTGACTCAAGACGACCGGATCGAGATCGCAGACGGGCTCGCGGCCGGCGAGCCGGTGAAGTCGATCGCCGCCAGGATCGGCAAGAGCTACCAAACGATCTACCGCGAGATCGCCCGCAATAGCAAGCCCGATGGCCGCTACCAGCCGTGGCGCGCGCATGGGCAGGCTCATCTGCGGCGCAGGCGACCACGGCCACCACGGGTCAGCAGTGATCCGGAGCTGTGTGCTGCGATCGCGGGCCAGCTCGCCAAGCACTGGTCGCCGGCGCAGATCAGTAGATGGCTGCGGCGACGGTGGCCGAAACGCACGGACTGGCATCTCTGCCATGAGACGATCTACGACGCCGTTTATCGAGGCCTCATCGTGGCGCCGAGCCAACAGACACTGCGCACTGGCCGCTGCTACCGACACAAACGTGGCCGGGGCCGCACTCGAGAAGGTGCGTTGAAGCAGTGCACGAACCTCAAATCGATCCACGTCCGGCCCGCGGCCGCCGATGCAAGAAGCCAAGTAGGCCACTGGGAGGGCGACCTGCTCGTCGGAGCGTTCCATCGCTCCGCGGTCGCGACACTCGTGGACCGCAAGACTCGCCACACACTGCTCGTCGCGATCCGTGACAGCTACTCAGCCAAGAACGTCGCTGATGCCCTCGTCGAGGTCTTCAGCCAACTGCCATCCGTGCTACGTCGAACGCTGACCTGGGACCAAGGCAACGAGATGTTCCAACACGAGCGGATCGAGACCAACAGCGGGCTACGGATCTACTTCGCCGACCCCCACTCACCTTGGCAGCGTCCCACCAACGAGAACACCAACGGCCTGCTACGCCAGTATTTCCCAAAAGGGACAGACTTCCACAAGGTCACCAGCCAGCGCCTGCGAGAAGTCGCCAGCGAGCTCAACGACAGACCACGAGCATGCCTCCAAGACCGCACACCAACCCAGTTGATGGCACGATGGCAACCACAACTCACCACAAGCTGATTCGCAACCACCAATAGAAACCGCCGTCTGGACGTTCGCCTCAGCCTCGAGGACATCGTCGCCGCGGGCTGACGCGAAACGGGTTTGCGCTGCGCCTCATCGGCCCTATTGCTGATTATTGACGACCTCCAATAGGACAGGTCCACGGATCGCGATGTGGGCTCAAAGCTTCTAAAGGAGTCTCAAGCCAATTTGAGACCGCAGGCGATCAGACGCTCTCGATGATCATTGAGGATCGCCAATAACGGTCAATTGCGCAAAGCGCCGTCAGCGAATGGGGAAGCCCAGCCCGGAGCCGCCTGCCCCGTCCGGATTGATGCCGCCATGTGGCGGCTGGGCATTGAAGGTCTGCTGAGGTGGCCTCGGATCAAAGTTCCCGGTCTCGGTGCACTGCGGCTCCTCGTCACCGGTAGAACCACCACTGGAGAGGCCGGAGAGCTCCGTTAGCGCGTCGAGCGCCAGCTGGGGCGGCCCCGTGATCTTTCTGGTCGCAAAGTCTTTGGTGGTGAGAGCAATCTCATACGCGCAGCTCTTGCCACTCGGGCTCGACGCACAAGCAGCTACTGCGGCTGTCAAGTCAGCGCTACCTGAGACATCCGCTATCCAGCCAGCATAAATGAGCAATTGCTCTGGATCCGTCGTGCAATCACTGTCGGCGCAGCCCTCAACGAGGATACCGGCCAAACCAGTAACCGCGGCAGTATCCTCTGCAACAGTCGCTATTTTGCTCAACACAGACTTGTTCCCTGTCGGATCGTCCAACACAAGCGGATCATCGCTTGCGAATCCGTAAGGCGCCCTCGTCACAGAGCTGTCTTCATCAGGCGTTAGAAACACGCCAGTCCGCGGATCGTAATAGCGTGCGCGAAGATACTGAAAGCCACTCTCCGCATCGGTGTACTGCCCATCGAACTGCAAGCTCGTGCTGGCGGTTCCAGTGTGGCTCAGCGTCTGGCCCCAGGGGCTGTAGCGATAGGCTCCCGTGACGTCTCCAGCTTGGTTGGTGATGACACGCGTGCTGCCCGATTGGTCATGGTGCAGCCACGCCACGGCCGAGCCGGTGATCTGCTCCACGGGCAGTTCTTCAGGCCCGTAGATGTAGGCCGTCTTGCCGGCTTCGAGCAACAGCGGCAGTTCTGCGCTGAGGTCCCAGCTGAAGCCGGTGGTGGTCTTACCGACCTTCTTGGACATCCGCAGACCTTCGCCGTTGTACTGGTAGGACGCTTTTGTTGCGCCAGCCTCATAGCCCACCAGCCGATTCGCCTGATCGTAGGTGAGCGTGCTTGGCGCTTCGCCGGACGGCGTCGCCGCGACCCGGTTGCCACGTGCGTCGTAGCTGTACCTCGTCGCACCAGCCGGAGGCGATGAGCAGCCGCTAGCGCTCGTCGCTGAGCTCGAGCTCCAGCAGAGCTCGTCGGCCGCGTCGAACGCTTGGCTGGTCTGCCCGTCCTGTGTGAGGTTGTCGCTTTCGTCGTAGCGGTAGGTGCTGGCGCCCGACGGCGGCGTGGTGCAGGGTTCGCCGCTGCTGCTGCCCGCATAACAGAGCTGGTTGAGAGCCGTATACGCATAGCTGTCCTGTGCCGGGGCAGCTGAGCTGTCCGACGTCAGCTGGCCGTCGCCGCCGCGCGTGTACTGAGCTGCGAACAGTGAGGTTTCGCCGCGCTTGTCCGCGATGCCAACCATTTCCTCCGCGTTGTTGTAAGAGAAATGGTCGACCACATCTGCAGCGATCTGCTCGCTGACGGCGCCATCGTTGTCGTAGTGGAACTCTGTGACGTTCTTGTGCCAGTCCTTGACCGCGATCAGGCGCCCGGCCGCGTCGTATGTGCGCGACACGGTCTTGCCGTTTGGGTAGGTGATCGCCGTCGGCAGGCCATCCAGGTCGTAGCTGTAGCTGACGGTCCCGTGGCCGCCCTCGGTGACGCTCGTGAGACGCTGCAGCGAGTCCCAGCTCCATGACCATTTGCCGGTGCCGTCGGTCATGCCGGTGCGCTCCCCGTCGGCGTTGTAGGTCAAGCCGGTGACGTCGGGGGTCTTGCCATCGCTGTAGGAGATCGACGTAGGCTCGTTGTCCGCGTCGTAGGTCGTCGTCGTGACCTGTCCTTCGGGGTCGGTCATCGTCAGCTCGTTGCCGGCGCCGTCATACGTGTAGCGCGTCGTCCTTCCCAGCGGGTCCGTCACCGATATCTGTTGCCCCAGCGCGTCATATTCGTAGCGGGTGACGTGACCTGCGGCGTCGATCTGTTCCTTGACCGAGCCATCCGGCCAGTAGGTGGTCTGTGTCGTTGAGCCGTCGGCGCGCTGGATCGCGGTCTGCTCGTCGGCGGCGTCGTAGCTGTAGCGCGTGGTGTTGCCGTCGGGATCGCGTGAGGCGATCAGGTTTTGGTCCGGGTCGTATTCCTCGGTCGTGGTGTGCCCGAGCGGATCGACCGTGCTGGTGAGCTGATCGAGCTCGTCATATTTGTAGGTGGTCGTGTATTCGGCCGGCTTGCTGCTCGCGTTGCCGCGGGGGCTGACTTCGCGGAGCTTCCACCCGTCGGCGTTGTAGGTGTAGCTCGTCTCGTCCCCGAGCGGGTCCGTGACCGACGTCCTGTCTCCGTACTTGTCGTAGCTGTACCTCCACACCTCCCCGTCGGGGTCGGTCATCGCGGTGACGTCGCCGGGCTCGGCCGAGTCGCCGTGGGTGTAGGTGGCCGTTTCCGTCTGAGAGGTGCCGGTGAGCGGGCGAGAGCGGCTCAGCAGGTTGCCGTGGGCGTCGTAGGTCATCGTCGTCGTCACGCCCATCGCGTCGGTGCTCGTGAGCAAGTCGTTGAGCGCGTCGTAGGTGTTGACGGTCTTGCGGCCGAGCGCGTCTTCGCTGCTGAGGACGTTGCCTTCGCTGTCGTAGGTGTAGTGCGTGGTGTGCCCGTCGGGATCTGTCACGGCGGCCAGGCCGAGCGTGCTCTGTTCGTATTCGAACTTCCACGTCGCCGCTTCGGGCGTGCCGTAGGCCTGCGTTTCTGAGGTCAGCTCGCCGTACTGGTAGCTCTGCAGCGTGACGTCGCCTTTGGCGTTGGTGATGGTCGTGGTGCCGCCGGCTTCACCGAGCGATTCGCCGCTGTAGGCGAACGTGGTGGTGCGGCCGAGCTGGTCGGTTTGCGAGGTGATGCGCCCCTGTTCGTCGTATGTGTTGTGGATCGCCGCCCCCGTCGAACCCGGTACGCCCGGCGCCTGGTCGGGGAAGCGCATGCTCAGTAGGTGGTGCTGCGCGTCGTAGGTGAAGTGGGTGTCACCGCCGGCGGCGTCGATGACGTCCGTCAGGTCGCCGGCCTTGTCGTATTCGTAGTGGATCGCCCGTTTGAGCGGATCGACGACCTTGACGATGTGCCCGGCGGAGTAACTGAACGTCAGCTTGCGCCCCGCCGGGTCGGTGACACGGACCAGCTGGCCCTTTTCGTTGTAGCTCAGCGTCGTGCTGTAGCCGTTGAGGTCAGTCTCCGTGGTCAGCTGCCCTCCGCTGTTGAACGTGAAGCTGTCGCGGCGGTGGCGGACCAACGTCCAGGTTCCGTTTTCGTTGTGGATGAGGGTCGCGGTGACGCGCGGCGGCGCGCTGTAGGTGCCATCCGGCTGCTGCGTGAAGGTGACCTGCGAGCCTTCTTCCTGGTTGACGAGGACCTGCGTGCTGCTGGGGAACGTGAGCGACATGCCGTACGCGAACGACCACCCGTAGCCGAACGGCCCGTTGCTGCTCGCGGCGGCGGAGTTGTATGTGCGGGTGAGCTCGAGCGGGAAGCCGCGGCCGGGGATACTGAGGTCGGTGAAGGTGTGCCAGAAGTTGCCGGTCTGCGGGTCGACCGGGTCGCCCTCGACCTGGTGGAGCATGCACGGCAGGCAAAACTCCGACGGGTTGTGGCCGCCGGCGAGCAGCTCGCGCACGGTCAGCGCACCGCCGGCAGGCCCACCGGGGATAGTTGGTTCCTTGACGGGGTGATCGAGTACCAGTTTGCCGCCTACCAGGCTGCTGACGGCGTAGAACGGTGGGATTTCGTGTTTGCCGACCTGGACGTAGGCATCGGTGGCGCTCGCCGGCAAGATCGTGACGGGAGAGGTAGAGCTCGGGCTGGCCAGAACCGGCTCGGGTTCGCCGCCGAACGCCGTCGTCAGGCTGGGTGTCGTAAACACCTCATAGCCTTCCGCGCCGGGCGTGGCCTGCCAATGGATGTGCACCAGCGCGCTGCTGTCGATCGAGGCCGACAGCGCATACAACGGCGGCGGTGCCACCGCTTCGAAGTGCTGGCCGGGATGCCCTTCTTCTCCTGCCAGGCGCACGCTGGCGGCAGCCGCTTCAAAGCCGCCGACGCTGTTGGCGTCGGGCACCAGGATGTCCTGCGGCAACCGCAGCGTCTGCCCGGGGGCCAGTTCGCTGGCGGCGGCGGTGAACTGCTGAAGGGGTTGATAATCGAAGTTGGCGTGAAGCTTTTCGTTGATCGCCAACGCGAGGTTGTAGAGGGGGATGTTGGCGACGTTGGTGACGCCGATGCCCACGTGGTAGGGGACGCCTTCGGTAAGTGAGCCGGAGTCGGCTTGGACGCGGAATTCGAGGGCGCTCGCGCCCCACACGTGCAGCGGCGAGCTCAGCTCGGCATCGAGTGCCACGGGGGCGTCGAACGGTTGCAGCTCGCCGTGGTAGCTGGCGCTGAGGTCGTAATAGCCTTCGGCGTCGCCGCGCACGATCCAATTGGTCGTGCTGCTGCCCAGCCCCGGTATGTCGGGGACCGACTGCGTGGCCTGCTGGGGTGTCGGCGTTGGCGCCAGGCCCATGCCAGGGGGCACGCTCAGCGTGGCGCTGCCGTTGCTGAGCTTGAACGGTTCGGGCGCGAGGTTCTGCACGATCATGCTGATGTCGAAGAACTGCTTCACGAACGTTGCTTTGCCGCCCAGCACCAGCCACTCGATCAGCGGATGTTCTTCCTCCATGTACGGCTTGGCGATCCAGCCGTCGCCTTCACACGCTTCAGCCGTGCAGGTGATTTCCGCGTTGCTGCAGTTGCCGACGAACTTGCCGTCGCCGTTGATGTAGCAGTGCAGCGTGCCACCGCCGCCTCCTCCGCCACCACCGGTGGGCAGCGAGACTTCAAAGTTGTAGTCGAACGAGTTGCCCGGTTCGTTCGGATTGATGCCGGCCGCTTCGATTTCCTGCAGGCTCATTTCGTGTGATTTGAGTGTGCTGACGGCGAATTCGCCGGCTGTCAGCGTCACGGTGGCGTGCCCGAGGCCTTCGCTGACGGTGATCTCGCCGGTTGTGGGCTGGTAGCCGTGCCCGAGCACGTAGATCGTGTCGCTGCCGTTGGGTAGCTCAGCCAGTTTTGCTTCGCCGTTGGTGCCACTCGTTGCTTCGATCCGCGTCCCTTCCGAGCCCATGAACAGCACCTCGGCGCCGTCGACGGGTTTGCCTTCGCCGTCGATGACCTTGACCGTCGGCTCCTGGGGTGGTGCTTCCGCGACTGTCACGGCTAGCGACTGCTTGTTGGATTCGCCGCCTCTGTCCACCGTCAAGGTCGCGGTGTAGGTGCCAGCCTTGCTGTAGGTGTGCGTCACGGCTTCGCCTTCAGCGCTGGTTTCGTCGCCGAATTCCCAGTGGTAGCCGGTGATTTCGTTCGTCGGTGTGCTGGCACTGCCGTCGAAGGTGGCTTCCGCGCCGACGGTCGTCTCGATGTCTTCGCCAGCCACCGCGTGCAGCGGAGAGGTCTCGATTGCGGCGGTGGGTAGCGAGTCGACCGGCGCGCTTGTGCCGCCGCTGTTGCTGGCGGTCTCCTGGACCTCGAGGCCATGGCCGACGTCGGCTGACGTCGGCACATATTGCTGGTTGATCGCGTCGTGGATCGGCTGGCAGTTGCCGCCACCGGCATTGCAGCGCAGCCACTCATCGGAGTAGGCAACAGGGTGCCCGCTCCAGCTGCCGTGTACTGCAGCCAAGACATGACCCGTTTCGGTTGAGCCTGAGACGCTCGGCGCCTGGATGTCGACGGGTGGCGCCTGTGTGACCGGCGCCGTCGGCAGGGATCGCGCTGGCAGACTCGACCCAGATGTGTTGATTGCGATCTCCCGCACGACCAGCCGGAAGCCGAGGTCTTCGGCGGTCGGCACATAGGTGCGGTCGGTTGCGCCTGTGATCGCGAGGCATGGTTCCCCGAGGACCGCGCACTGTTCCCACTGGTAGCTGTAGCTCGTGGGATGGTTGCTCCAGCTGCCGTGTTCCTCTTCGAGCGTGGCTTCCACGTGCGCGCTTCCCTCGATGCCCGGCGGGCTCACGTTGACCGGCACCGGGGGCTCGACGATCGCCGTGAGCGCTGAGGCTTGGGGCAAGCTTTCGCCGCCGGCGTTGGCCGCTGTCTCGACGACGACCAGCTCGTGCCCGACGTCGCCGGAGCCCAGCACATAGCTCTGCCCGGTTGCGTCGGTGATCGGCTTGCATTCGGTGCCGCCGACGGAGCAGCGTTCCCATTGGTAGCTGTAGCTACTGGGTTCGTTGGTCCAGCTGCCGTGCTCCTCGGTCAGTGTTTCGCCTTCTACGCTGGCGCCGGAGATGCTCGGTGGCGTGATGTTGGCGGGCACAGCGGCGAGTACGGTCGCGGTCAGCGCCGAGTCGGCTGGACTGCCCGGACCACCGGCATTGCGAGCCGTCTCGATGACCCGCAGCTTGTGGCCGATGTCTTGCTGGGTCAGCGTGTAGGCTTCGCCGTGGCTGACGGCAACGCAGTTTTCGCCGGAGGCTTCGCAGCGCTGCCATTCGACTTCGTAGCTGGTCGGTTCGTTGCTCCAGCTCCCGTGGTGCTCGCTGAGCGTTTCACCTTGACGCGCCGTTCCAGAGATGGTCGGCGGCTGCATCTCGACGGGCACCGCCGCGACGATCGCTTCCGTCGGGAGCGAGACGGCCGCGGTCTTGCTGGGACCGGCGACATTGACGGCCGCCTCGCTAACGATGAGCCTGTGGTCGATGTCGGCGGCGATCGTTGTGTATGTCTGTTCGCTCGCCCCGGAGATCGCTTTGCATTCTTTGCCGTTGGCCGCGCACAGCTCCCACTGATAGACGTAGCTGGTCGGTTCGTTGCTCCAGCTGCCGTGGCGCTCGGTAAGCGTCGCCCCCTCGACGGCCTCGCCGGAGATAGTCGGGGCGCTGATGTCGACTGGCACCGCGGCAGTGATCTTTTCGCTTGGCGGCGAAGCAGCCGGCTTGCTCGCGCCACCGGCGTTAATAGCGGCCTCTTCGACGATCAGCTTGTGCCCAACGTCCGCACCGATCGGGCTGTAGGAGGGACCGGTGGCTTCCTTGATCGCCGTGCATTCGCTGCCGGTGGCCGTGCAGCGCGCCCACTGGTAGGTGTAGCTAGTTGGTTCGTTGCTCCAGCTGCCGTGGTGCTCGCTCAGCGTCGCACCCTCCTGCGCGGTGCCGGTGATGCTCGGCGGCCCGGTGTTGAGGGGCACTTCCGGGATGATCACGGCTGAGGGCTCGGAGACGGCCGGCTGACTTTCGCCTCCGTCGTTGATAGCCGTCTCGATCACTCGCAGCGTGTGCCCGACGTCGGCGGTGGCTGGGATGTAGCTGCTTTCAGTTGCTTTGCCGATGAACCCACAGCCGTTGCCTTCGCTGGAGCAGCGCTCCCATTGGTATGTGTAGCTCGTTGGTTCGTTGCTCCAAATACCGTGTGTCTCGTGCAGTGTCTGCCCGACTCGCGGCGACCCGGTGATGCCGGGCGCCCCCTCGTTCATCGGCACCGCCGCCACAATGACGGCTGTCGCGAGCGAGTAGGCGGGCGAGCTTTCACCTTCTAAGTTGGTGGCGATCTCGCGCACCTCCACGGTGCCGCCGACGTTTTCCGCAGTCGGCGCATACGTCTGGCTGTCGGCGTTCTTGATCGGTAGGCAACTGAGTCCGAGGCTGTTGCAGCTGAGCCATTGGTAGGCGTATTCGCTCGGTTCGTTCGTCCAACTGCCGTGGTGCTCGCTGAGCGCAGCTCCCTGCAGCGGCGTGCCGGTGATGGTTGGCGGTGAGACGATCTCCGGGACGATCGGGTGCGTGCTTTTGAGCGCGGCGTTGATCGCGGTGGTGTCGTGCAACAGTTCCACCGGCACAGGTGTCGCTGCGTCTCGTTCTGAGACCTGCTGGTAGTAGGCGGTGATGTATTCGCTTGTGAGGGAGCGAAATTCGACGTCCACCACGCCGGCCGGCAGCCCTCCAAGCGTGTATTCGCCGTTGGCGTTGGTGAACACGCACGGCGCCACTTCCGCGCCCTCGGATTCGTAGGCGCACACGAAGATTTCCTTCAGTGGGGCTTTGTTGCCGATGCGAGTGACCTTGCCGGAGACCTGGCCTCCGGCCTGGAGCGTGGCGTCGATCGAGCCTTTGGTGGCGCCCGCGCTGACGGGATCCCGGTGGCGGGTTTCCCGGCGTCGACCTGCCCGGTGATCTCGCCTCCGACCTGCATCTCGGCGTTGATGTTCGGCGTAGCGGCACCCGCTGTGACGGTTACGGTTTCGGCTTCCGAGTAGAGGCCCTTGTCGTAGTAGTACTGCTCGATGTAGTTCAGTCCCTGCGGTGCGTAGAAGCTCACGCGATAGGTGCCGCGCGGGAGGGCAGCGAGCGCGTATTCGCCGTTGGCGCCCGTGCTGGCGCAGTGACCCGCGGAGAAGTTGCTGACGCCCTCGGCGCACACCTGTATTCCGGCGATGCCCGTCGTGCCGCCTTCGTTCGTTACCCGCCCGGTGATTTCGCCCGGCAAGACCATCGCCGCGTCGACCGCTTCGGTGGTGCTCGCTTCGCTGACTTCGACGCTGTCTGCTTCGCTCAGCGACTGCTTGCCGTTGAAGTACTGCGTTTCGTAGGCCTGAGAGCCTGAGAGGAACTCGACCTTGTGCTTTCCTGGGGAGACCCCGCCGAGGAGATATTCCCCGGAGACACCGGTCGAGGTGCATCGTTCAAAGACACCTTCGCCGCTGTAGAGGCAGATCTCGATAGCCGTGAGCGGGTCGCCGCTTGCGGCGCTGGTCACGACTCCCTTGATCCGGCCGTCGGCGGGCAGTGTCCCGTCGATGCTGTCGGTGACCGCACCTGGGGTCACCGACACGCGCGTGGCTTGCGCTTCGGTGGCGACCCCGTCGTAGTACTGCTGGACATATTCGCCTTCGGTCGAGAAGAACTCGACGACATACGCACCGGCCGGCAGCCCGTCGATCGTGTAGTCGCCGCTCGCGTTGCTATAGCCGCAGCGGTAGGTTTCGCCTTCGGGAAGGTAGGCACAAGCGTCGGCGGCGCCAATCGGCGTTTTGGAGGCGCGACTATCGATCGTGCCTTGGATCTCCCCTCCCTCCGCGAGCGCCGCGTCGATGCCTTCGGTTGACGCGCCGGCAGTCACCGATACAGCTCGTGCTTCGGATTTCAGCGCCTCGTCGTTGTAGAACTGGAGGACGTAGTTGCTCGATTCGCCGACTTCCGGCGGGTAGAACACGATGTGGTAGCTGCCGCCGACGAGGTCAGCTATGTCGTAGGTTCCGTCGGCGGCGGTCGCGGCGCAACCGCCGAAGAGGTTGTCATTGACGGGTTCCGCGCACACCTCGATGCCGGCGAGCCCCAACCCGCTGGCCTTGCTCGTGACCTCTCCCTTGATCTGCCCGGGCGTCTGCAGAGCCGCGCTGATCCCTGAGACAGTCGCCCCTTGGCCGAGTGTGATCTTGGTTGCTTCGGCCAGCGAGGCCTGCCCGTTGTAGAACTGCTCGAGATATTCCGAGCCGGGATAGAAGCCAACCTCATACGTCCCCGCTGAGAGCCCGGTGAACGTGTATTCGCCGTCGGCGTTGGTGGACGTGCAGGTGCCGAACAGATCGCTGTCCTGCTGGTAGTCGCACACCTCGACGTCGCTGAGACGCTCGTGGCTGCTCGCGTCGGTCACTTCGCCTGAGAGCGAGCCGAGTGGCTGCATGGCGGCGTCGATTTTTTCGACGGTCGCGCCGGCGCCGACGGCGAGCGTGGTGGCTTCGGCGAGATCGATCTTGCCGTCGTAGAACTGCGATTCGTAGTCCTGAGCGTGGAAGTCGACCTTGTACGATCCTTCGTGCAGGTCGCTGACCTCGTATTCGCCGTCGGCGTTGCTCACCGCATACGTCACGAATTCTCCGGAAGTCGTCTCGACCTCGACGTTCACCCCCGACAGCGCGGCCTGGGTAGCGGCATCGGTGACCTTGCCGAGAATCTCACCGCCGGCCTGCATTGTGGCGTCGATACCCGTGGTTTCGCCGCCGGCTGTCACAGACAGCTCGGCTGCTCCACCGAGCGATGGCGTGTGTTCGTAGTATTCGCTCACCAGGTCTTGTTGGGGCGCTGAGAACCCGACCTTGTATGTGCCGGTGGGCAGACGCGCCAGCGTGTACGCGCCAGAGACGTTCGTCGTCGCCGATGTCACGAAGCCTCCCGTGGTGGTGTACGCAGTGACTGTGGCTCCCATGACCGGCTGTTTGCCCGCTGCGCTCGTCACAATGCCGCTGATCTGAGCGCCGGCCTGGAGGGCGGCGTTGATCGCCGACTTCGTTTCCCCTGGCGCCACCGCCACCGGTTCGGCTTCCGCAAGCGTGCTCTTGGCGGAGAAGTACTGCGTCAGGTAGTTGCCACTTGAGCTAAACGACACCTTGTACTCGATGCTCGCGAGTCCCCCCAGCGAGTATTCGCCTCGAGCGTTGGTGTACGTGCACCCGCGGAGTTCGCCGTTGTGAAGGGCAAAGAGACAGACGCTTACGTCTTCCAGCGGCGCGGCGGTAGCGGCAGCGCTGACGACCCCTGAGATCGTGCCGCCTAGTTCCAATTGCGCGTCGATCGCGGGGGTGGTGCTGCCTGCGGTGGCAGCAACAGACTGGGCTTCGGAGCTATAGACCTTGCCGGAGTAGTACTGGCTGGCGTATTCGCTCGTTCCGTAGAACACGACGGTGTAGTTGCCTGTGGCAAGCGCGGTGATTGCGTATTCACCGGCCGTGTTCGTGGTCGCGCAGCGGAATGCACCGTCGCCATACGCGCACGCTTGGACGTTGCGCAACGGCGTTTTCGAGGCACCGGTGACGATTCCGCTGATCGTGGCGCCCGGCTGCATCGCCGCATTGATATCCGGGGTGGTACTACCGACTACGACAGCCACGGGTTCGGCTTCGTTGTAGCTCGGCTTGTCGTCGAAAAACTGCGTCAGATAGCTGCTGGTGCTCTGGGAGGTGACGGAGAATTCGACGCGGTAGCTACCGGTTCCCAGACCGGGAATCGTGTAGTCACCTGAAGCGTCGGTAAGCGCGCAACCATCCTCACCACCGGTGATCGGCACCGCGCAGACTTCCAGTCCCGCGATCGCCGCGCCGCCGACGGCGGCGGACGCCTGGCCCGAGATCTCACCGCCGGTGGCCATGTTGGCGTCGATGGCGCTCTTCGTGGCTCCGGCCGTCAGCTGGACAGCATCCGCTTCTTCCCAGGACGCCTTGCCGGCGTAGTACTGGGCGATGTAGTTGAGCCCGCTGCCGGCGGGAGCAAAGAACTGCAGCTTGTATTTGCCGCTTTCCAGCCCGGCGATCGTGTATTCGCCGCTCGCGCCGGTGGGCCCGCACGTGGCATAGAACCCTTCGTATTCCGGTTCGCCAACCTGGTAGGCGCAAACTTCTACCCCCGCTATCGGTGCTTTTGAGCCTTCGGCGCGGACCGTGCCGGTCACCTCAGCTCCGACCGCCAAAGCGGCGTCGATATGCGGCGTGGTCGCCCCGCTTGCAACTGTCACGGGCTGCGCGTAGGTCTGCTCAACGTAGTTGAGGCCGCTGCCTACCGGCGAAGCGAATGACACCGAGTACCTGCCTTCGGGGAGCTCGCTGAGCGTGTATTCGCCGGAGGCCGCAGTCGTTTTGCAAGCTTCCGCGTAGGGCGGCGCGATCTCGTAGGCGCAGACTTCGATGTTGGCCAGCGGTTCGTTGCTGGCTGCTGCCGTTACCCGTCCTGAGACGCCGCCTGCTTCGGATGCGATGGCCGCCTGTGCTGGCATCAGCCAGCCGCAAATGACGAGCAGGCTGGCAGCGACGATCAGCCAGCTGCAACTGAGTCGGGCGCTGTTGGTCAATCCGGCTTGCGGCATGAACCCCCCCGACTCGTCTCATCCTTTGGACGCCAGCGTCCGTACTCGGCAGACGCGGAGCGTACAGTAAGCCTCAGTTGTCCTGCCAGCTCGGTGACTTCCGGACTTTGAGATGACGGTTGCTCGGAGATCCTTCCCCGCCTGACCCGCGCCCAGGGGCTCCAGCAGCACAGCGACCACCAATAGAAGCCCATAGTTCTCACTACTGGAGCCCATCGTCGAGGAGCAGACCCGTTGGACAAACACCCTGCGCCAAGCGGCTCTATCGCTGATTATTGATGGCCGCCAATAGAAGGCAATAGCCTCCCGGAGCGAGGAGGTACGCGAACCTCAGGGCTCCAGTGTCATACATGGCTGCGGCTCGTCAGTTCTCAGCTCGCATGGACGATCGACGCGTGGATCGCCCGCAACGATCAGGAGGCAGAGGCCGCGGAGGCCGCGTGGCGCCGTGAACAGGCAGCGCTTGCTTGAAGCTGGCCTCCGCGTGGTCAAGTGCTGGCGGGACGCTGCGCGCGCCTGGAAGCGCCGACTGTTGATGGTTGCCAATAACAGTCAATAGCGCCCCGAACGGCCTTCTTGAGTCAGTAGCGCCAGCAGCGGCCTTTTGGGAGACGCGATGGCGCACGGCCTCCGAGCTCACTGGCCGTCGATCGTAAACCGCAAGGACTTCGAGGGGGAGTGCGCACCTTCGGCGTCGATAGCGGTGATGGCGAGCGTGTAGTTGCCGGGCTTGAGCTTCTTGTGTCTGGAGATGAGGCCTCGAAGCGCACCTTGCTCGTGCCTGCGTGCGCGGAGAACGTGAGCGTGCCGGCGGTCACCGTGCGGGTGCAGCGGTGCTTGCGCTTGTTCTTGTTGGTCTGTGCGACGCACTTCGTTCCGACCTTGAACGTCACGGTTGCCGACTCGTTGAGGGCAAAGGAGAATGTTGTACCGAGCGGGAGGGATGTTCTTCTTCTTGCTGATCGCTGCAAGCGCGCTGCCCTCTCGCCAGGTCTTTGCAGTCTCGCTGAGGCCGCTGAGGATCGGCGTCAGCGGGACCACGATCGTTGATGGGGTGAGCGCAGGCGCGGACGCGGCGATCGTGACCGCGGCGCTGCTCTGGGCGGTCGATCCGGCTTGGTTGCTCGCGGTGACCGTACAGGAGTAGCTGCCGGGCGTGCTCGCCGTGATCGAGCTCGTGCTCGCACCGGCGATTGGCGTGCCGTTCTCGCTCCAGCTGTAGGCGAAGCCCTGCGGCGCGAGATAGTCGAGCGCCGCCAGAAGTTCGGGTGCCCAGGCGCCCTGCGAGCACAGCAGCGCGGAGCCCACCGTCGTGCCGCCGCTGATAATCGGCGCACCCGTCCCACTGGGCGCGTTCAACAGCACCGGAAGGCCGACGCCGCTCGTCGTTGCCCCACTGGTGTTCAGGGTCCCCCGCCTCCCGTGTCGTTGAGGTTGGCGAAGGCGATCGTGTCTTTGTTGGCCCAGTAGATCTTTCCCGTTTCGGGATCGACCGCCAACCCGTTCGGTTCGTGCGGTGTCACGCCGGCGGTGCTCAGGTTCCCACCGCCGCCGGTGTCGTTGAGGTTCGCGAAAGAGATCGATCGCCTGGGAGTCTCGGCGGGATCCCCGTCGTGAACATCGACGTGGAGAGCGCCGAGTCAGAGCGGGTGATCCTTTATTTCCACGGCGGCGCATACGCAGTCGGAACGGCCTCCTCGTCGGTTGGTCTCGCATCCGATCTCGCCCGTCACGCGGGGGCCCGACTGGTTTCCGTCGACTATCGGCTCGCGCCTGAACATCCCTACCCCGCCGCCCTCGAGGACGCCGTGGCCGCCTACCGCGGCCTGCTTGCTAGCGGGCTGTCGTCGTCGGCGATCGCGTTCGCCGGCGAGTCCGCCGGGGCCGGACTCGTAGCTGCGACCCTTGTGGCGCTGACGCGCGCAGGGGTGCCGCTACCGTCAGCCGCGGTGATGATGTCCCCATGGGTCGACCTGGCTCTTGTGGCGCCGGTCCCCACAGTCCAGGCGGCCCGAACATCGACAGCTGGGGCGCCGCCGCACGGCACCGCGCTCGCCGTGGAGGCCGTGAAGCCGCGTGGGGTGAAGCGTTAGCGTGAGACGGGTGTGTCTGCGCGCTTGAGGAGCTTGCGCAGCCACGCGGGGACGAGGGCGTCGGCCGACACCAGGTCGGGCAGGATGAGCGATTGGAAGTGGCGCGTGTAGTGGGGGGTGCCGGGTCCCCGATCGGTCGTGCCGGTGGTTGTGTCTTCCTGGGCGGTGCCTGTTGGTCGACCTGTGGTGGAGTCCTCCATGGGTTTCATTGTACTCCCGCCAGCTCGAGTAGGACGGCGAGCACCAGGAAGGTGAGCGCCCCGGTGAATAGGGGGTCCTTGCGAGCGAGGGCCTGGTCGTTGACGAGCGTTTCATCAGCGAGGTCTTCGAGCAGCGATTGTTCGATCTCCTCGTCATCGCTGCGCTCGCGATCGTTGATTATGTCCGTCACGAGCGGGCCGATTTCCTTTGCTCCTCGGCGGATCAGGGCCCGTAGGGCCAGGCCAGCCGACAGGCCGAGTAGCACCAGGGCCGCGATCCAGAGGTGATCGGTGGACCTGACGGTGAGGATAAGCGCCGCGATCGCGGCGCACGCGCTGACGACGCCGAGCGCCCCGGCATCGATGGATGCGGACCGGGACGCCTGAATCTGCAGCTGGCTCTCGGCCAGCGAGCAGAGCCTGTCGGTGAGCCGCGGCGTGATCACTTGCGTGGGCATACCGCAAACCTACGCCGCGCTTGGGACGGTTCTGTGGATCGGCCCAAAAGGTCTCAAGCAAATTTGAGACCGCAGGAGACCAGGCTCTCTCGGGGATTATTGTGGATCGTCAATAACACTCAATAGCGCGCGCTTGTGATGGGACGCTCGATCGAAGCCCTCACCCAACAGGCACGTGACTGGCGCGCAGGTACTGCGCAAAGCGCGGCACGGTGAAGTCGATCTGCCCTCGCCTGGGGCTCCAGATGAGCTCCTTGGCGATCAGCTCCTCGCGCACGAAGGATGCCCCGCCGATGCTCGAGTAGCCGGCGGCGATGGCTGCATCAGCGCTCTTGTAGGGGCCATCGCCGAGGCCGGCCATAGCAATCAGGTAGCGCTGCTCGGCATCGGTGGCGAGCTCGAATGCGGGGGCGAAGAAGCCACGATCGAGGTTGTCGTCGACGATCTCCTCGACGACGCCCACGTGCTCGGCTGTGATGGGTGGGGTGTCGATCTCATCCCACAGCACGCGCCCATACTCCTGAAGGAAGTAAGGGTGCCCGCCGGAGCGCCCGACGATCAGCTCAACGGCTGCCTTGCTGAGCTCGACGCCCTGTAGGCCGGCAGGGCCGACGAGAGCGAGCGCAGCCTCTGCATCGCTGAGCTGCCCTAGCGTGTGGTAGGAGAACAGGCGGGGCGAATAGGGCTTGGCGGCACGCAGCATCGTGGGCAGCGTCGGCAGCCCCGCTCCTGCGAGCGCGACGGGCAGGTCGCGCTGACTGACGCGATGCATGGCCATACAGATGGCACCTAGCGATGCGCTGTCGAGATTCTGCATCTCATCGATCAGCAGCAGTGCACCGGTGCCGCCGGCGCGCGCGACCTCACCGATCTCCACCAACAGGTCAGCAAGGTCTTGCTCGATATCGCCGGTGTCAGCGCTACCTGGCGCTGCGTCGACGTCCAGCTGAAAACGGACGCCATCTGGCCCTGAGATGGAGAAGCTCTTGACGACCGACAGCGCAGCCTTGGCGCGGTCGGCCATGCGCTTGCGCAAGCTCATGCTGCGCAACAGGCGCAGCGCCAAACGCGCCATGCTCGTGCGAAAGTCGGCATTGCTTCCGACCTCCTGCACACCCGTTGAGAACCACTGGGCTTCCCCGGCGAGGATCTCGAATTCGAGCAGCAACACGGTCTTTCCGATCCCACGCAAGCCGGAGAAGATCATGCTGCGCTCATGCCTTCCAGCGCCGAGGCGCTCGAGCAGCAAAGCGAAGTCCTCCAGGTCCCCATCGCGACCGGCGAGCTTTGCGGGCCGCTTGCCGGCGCCGGGGGTATACGGGTTCGCGCTGCGCTTCATTCGCGTCTATCGACAATTATTGCTGATCCTCAATAGAAGTCAATAGCGCAAGGCGCCCACGCCCAGAGCACCAACATCTATCGATTGTTATTGATGATTGCCAATAGAAGGCATTGCGTCAGAGACGGCCCGCCAGATTCTTGAGACGACCCCGGGTCGTGCGCGTAGCTGACCCTCCACCGCGCTACTGCTCGAACAGGCGTGGAAGAATGGCTTCGATCTGGCGTTTATAGAGCAATGCCTAGAACCCAGAACACTCCCCCACGCCCAAGGCGCCGTAGATCGCTGCTGCTCGCGATCGCCGCGACCATCCTCCTGCTGACCGTCGGCGTAGCGACGGCCATGGCCACGTCCAGCATCGAAGGCGTGTGGTCATTCACGGGCGGCCAGATCGCCATCCAACCGGAAGGCAACGGGAAATTCGAAGGCATCGTCGTGCAGCCGACGAAGTTCGCCACCTGCACGCACCCCACGGGGCAGCCCATTTGGAAAGAAATCACCGAACAGCCGAACGGCGAATTCACGGGCTTTCACGAGTGGTACAAATCAGACGAAGAAAAGGGCACTTGCGAACTAAACCCGGTGCACGGTCCGACCGCGTGGCGGGTAATCACCGAGACCAACGGCTCGAAATACCTGCTGGTCTGCCTGAGCTATCCAGGGACCTCGCAGCCGAGCATCCCCCCTGGCAGCGCAGGCATCAATTTCACGTATGGGCATGAATGCATCCACTCCCTGCTGACCGCCCCGCTGGCCAGCTCGGCAGTCGGCAGCTTCAAAGAAGTCGTGTCGTTGCCAAGCGCTAAGAAGTGCTTCAGCGGCCGCAAGTTCAACATCCATATCCACGACTCCAAGTACGACCCGTTCAAGACCGTGGTCGTGGACCTCCGCGGCCACAAGGTCAAGGTCGTACACCGCGGGAGCACCTACATCGCCACGATCAACCTCAAGGGCCTACCCCCGGGCGCCTTCACGATCAAGATCAAGGCGACGACGTTCCGTGGCAACGTGGTATCGGGAAAGCGCACGTACCACACGTGCGCGGCGAAGCCGAAAAACAAGAAACCCGCGAAACTCAAGAAATGACGTGGCGAGCGACCTGAACAGGCTGCTTCCCCTAGGGCTCGAGCGAGAGCTAGCCAATACAAATGGCAGTTTCCAGCTCTGAGCCACGCGGCGCTGCAGCCCCAGGGGTCGCAATTGTTGGAGGGCCACGCGTGGAGCGTCTGAGCAACCCAGCCCGTGCGCGCCTCGCGGTGGAGATCCTCGCCGCGTACGCCCAATCGCGGCGCGCGCTACGTCGCGCGCCAATCGAGACCGTGGTAGCCGGGCTGCGGTCGCGCTCGCCCGCTGCTGCTGAACCAGCCGGTGATTCGCTCAGAGAGGCCCGCCGTCTCGGCCGCGCAGTGGGGCGACTGCTCTCGCACATGCCGGGCGACACCCGCTGCCTGGTTCGCTCGCTCGTCCTCACGCGCCTACTCGCCAGCCGCGGCATCGAGTCGAAGCTCGTCATCGGCGCGCGAACAACGCCCAAGTTCCTCGCGCACGCGTGGGTCGAGCACGACGGCAAGCCCGTGCTCGACCCCGGCGACGAGCCGTTCGGGCGGCTGGTCGAGCTCTGACCCACACGCCTCAGTTGGGTGCCGCGTTCGGTCTCAGCCTGAGCGCCGACATTCAACCCCCCGGCGCGTGGCAAGAGCGACCGCTAAACAAGCGGCTCTTGCAGATCGGTCTTGCCGACGCCCGGGCGATCGCCGAAAGCTGGTCAGGGCCTGAGTCGACAGGCTGGGAGAGCGTGATCGACGGCGCCCCGTTCGTCGTCGAACGCGGCGTGAAGGGCGACTATCGCTTCGTCCACGGCGCGCCGCCCGGGCACGACGGTCTCCCCTCGGCACAGACGCTCGCGATCCACCACCTCAGCAGTGACGCAAGCGTGCTGCAGTGCGCGCCGACGAATCCAGCCGACTCTTTGTGGTGGCGCGTTGTGCTCGACTCAGTGCTCTTCACGGTCGCGCTGCTCCGCGGCTACGAGGCACTCCACGCCGGCGCGGTGGCAACACCCGAGGGCGCGATCGCGATCACCGCGGCGACGGGCGGCGGTAAGAGCACCCTGCTGGCGGCGCTACTGGGGCGCGGACTGGCACTCGTAGCCGATGACGTGCTGGTGCTCGAGTCCCGCAACACCGAGCCACCAATCTCCCATCCTGCGCCCCCGCTGATGACGGTGCCCTCTGTGAGCGTGGCCCTGCTGGGCATGGTCGCTCCCAAGGACACAATCGCCACGATCGGCGACGAGCTCTGGCTTGCGGTTCCCGCATGTCCGCAGCCCCTGCCCCTGAAGGCCCTGGTCGTGCTCGACCGTCTCCCTAGCTCGCAATGGCCAACACCTCAACCGTCTTTGAGCAGGATCGAGAATCCGCTAGCGGCGCTCCTGAGCGCGCTCATGGGCTTCCCCGCCACCCCCGAGCGCCAGCGAGCGCGGTTCGAGCTCGCCAGTGCGATAGCCGGCGCGGCTGGGCTGTGGCGGCTGACAGCCAGGCTGGACACCCCCGTAGACGCCCTCGCGGACGCGCTCCTGGCGGCCGAGCTATGAAAGTACGTAGCTACCCAAGCAGTTGTACATATGCGAAGCCGGACCTGCCAACGACGCTGATCTGCGATCGTTCACAGGGGCACAAGGCCCATCGCGCGCGTCAGCCATGAGCTCTTCCTCCGTGTCAGCACCACTCTCCGATCCGCCGGCTAACGTGGGCTCGGGGCGAGAACCGATCCTCGAGCTCGAGGATCTCTACCACCGCTGGAAGGGACCCAAGCCGCCAGTGCTTGACAGCGTCAGTCTCACCTTGCGCGCTGGCGAGGTCACATGGATCGGTGGGCGCAACGGCGCCGGCAAGACTACGTTGCTGCGGCTAGCCGCTGGAATCCTCTTGCCACAGCGGGGGAACGTGTCGATGGGCGAGCTCACCCCGCAAGCCAGCGGGCGTAGCTACCGGCGACTGATCGGATTCCTGTCTGCCGGCGACCGCAGCCTACAGGCGCGAATGCGCGTCTCACAGCAACTCGACTACTGGGGACGGCTGGCGTATGTGCCGCGCGAGCGTCGCGCCGACATGGTCGCCGAGAGCCTCAGGCGCTTCGGCCTCGTGGAGCTCGCCGCTCGCCGCGTGGACCGCATGTCGATGGGCCAGCGCCAGCGCATCCGACTGGCGATGGCGTTCCTGCACGAACCACGTGCGATCTTGCTGGATGAGCCGCGCAACTCGCTCGACGATGAGGGCTACGAGCTGCTCAACACGCAGATCAAAGAGGCCGCCAAACGCGGAGCTACAGTCCTGTGGTGCTCGCCTCGAGGCGAGGATCGCGTAATCGAGTGCGATGCCAGCTACACCCTCTCCGAGGGCCATTTGGAGCGGGCCCAGTGACTCAGGCGCGGCTTTGGTGTGACGCGATGTGGGGGATCATCCGCCGCGACGCGATTCTATTCATCAGCTACCGCAGTCAGCTCATCGCGCAGTTTCTCGGCCCGCTGTTTTCAATCACCCTCTTCTACTACATCAGCCACCTACTCACCGCCAAGAGCATCCACTCCCCTGGCGGCTATTTCGGTTTCGTGACTGTCGGCCTGGTGATCGTTCAGATCCTCACCATCTCGTTGGGTGTGATGCCCGTGGCGATACGACAAGAACTGGTCGCCGGCACGATCGAGCGTTTTCTGGTGAGTGCACACGGCCCAATCAACGGCATTCTTGGAACAATGCTGTTTCCCCTAATCAATGCGGTGCTGAGTGGAGTGCTGATGCTGACCATCGCCACGGTGCTCTTCGGACTGCCATTGGCGAGCACAGCTCCGCTTGCAATTCCCGTGGCGCTACTCGGAACGCTTGCGTTTATGCCGTTTGCATTCTTCCTGGTGGCGCTAGTGATGGCGTTCAAGCAGGCTTCAGCGGCAAGTCAGTTCATCGTCGCCGGAGTGGCGATCGTCGGTGGCCTCTACTTTCCGGTCAAGGTACTGCCGAGCTGGATTCGTTGGGGTTCTGAAGCACAGCCGTTTACTCCTGCGACCGACCTGCTACGTCACCTGCTCGTGAACGCCCCTCTTGCGCACTCGGCAGCCGTTGATTTGATCAAGTTGGTGGGCTTTGCCGCGATCCTGCTGCCCGCCGGGGTGATGCTGCTACGCGCGTCGATTCGGTACGGTCAGCGCAGCGGCACCATTGCCGAGTATTGAGATGCCAGAGCACCACGCCGATATGCAAACCATGCCTCAACTTTCCGATCAAGAGCTTTTGGAGACTCGCGTGCGGCTGCCACAGCACGTCGTGCACCGCAGCTTCGTCGCCGAGACGGTGGTCCTCAACCTCAGGACCGGCAAGTATCACGGGCTGAATCCAACCGCGGGCAAGATGCTGGAGGCACTCGACGCGGCGCCCACAGTCGCCGACGCCGTGCCTGAGCTCACCGCTGAGTACGGCATCGATCGTGAGCAGATCCAGCGCGATCTGCTCACGCTCGCGCGAGGGTTGCTCGAGCGGGAACTGATCGTGGCCACGCATGACGACGCCGTCTGAGGCGCGGTCGAGCGCAGACCGGGAGGAGTACCACCGCACCGCGTTCGGCCTGGCGCTCTCGATCGATGCGCGCATCTCGCTGCCGGGTCTCGGACAGAGCCCGCGCCCAGCGGCAGCCGATCCGCCTTCGCGTGTCCGCCTAGACCCCGACGAGCTGAACCGTCGCTGGGACGCCATCACGACACAGCCACAACGGGCGCGCGAGCTTCGCTTCGGCGATGAGGTGCTATTGACGGTCGACTTCGCCGAGCCGGCCGGCTATCTGCTGTGGGCAAGGGACTTCGGCCGCATCCTGATCTCCCCTGATGGCGTAGAGCTGCTGTGCGAGCCGGATCCAGCAATTGAGCAGTGGGCGAACATTCTCTCATTTCAGGCACTACCGTTGGCGGCGACGATCCGTGGCTTGGAGGTGATGCACGCCTCCGGTGTCGTGCTTAACGGAAGCGCCGTGCTCGTTGCCGGCCCACCGGGCGCCGGCAAGAGCTCGCTGGCCTCAGCTCTTGTTAGGGCCGGCGGGCAGCTCCTCAGCGACGATGCGGTCGCACTGCAGCTGAGCGACGGCGCACTGATCGCACACCCAGGGTCAGCCGTGCTGCAGCTGCGCGCTGCGGAGGATCAGCGGCTCTCCCTAGAGCAACGCGCCGCCCTTGGCCATCCAGCCAGCACGGTTGAGGGCAAGCAGCGTTACATCAGCGATAAGTCGCCCGAACCGGCTCCACTTGGTGGCTTGTTCCTGCTGGCGCGCTCAAGCGAGGAGCCGGCTGTGGAACAGCTTGCAGCGGTTGATCCCTTCGAGCTCATCGCCAGCACGTTCAACCTCTCTGTGCGCACACCGGCCCGCCTGCAACGTCAGCTCGACGTCGTCTCCGCAATAGCCTCAGGAGGGTTGGCGCACCGGCTGCGCGTGCAGCCGGACGTCGACGCCACCGACCTGGCGGCACGCATCCAAGAACATCTCGCCGTGGTGCTTGCGTGAGCACCAGACAAGCGCTGGAGCTCTGATCGGCACGATGCTCGCCGGAGCCTGGGGTGCACGCGCCGGTCAGCTGCTCGAGCAATCTTGCGAGCCCGGCGGCGCACCGATGCATCACGCCGGCGGGCTCACGATGCCCACTGCCCCCCATATCGCGCAGGGCAACTCGTGCTGCTGGCTGTTCGGGGAACCTGAAGACGGCGGCCAACTGGCGGCGCGCTTCGGATTGCAGAGCCACACCGACCTACCGGCTGCCTTCGCACGTGCGCTGGGCGAGCTGGGTGCAAACGCCTTTGAGCTTCTGCTTGGCAGGTTCGCCATTGTCACTTTCGACCGGGAACTGGATCGGTGCCTGGTGACCCGCGATCAGCTCGGAGCGCAGCCGCTGGTCTACACGCGCATCGCCGATGGTCTCCTGTTCGCAGAGCACGAGCGGGATCTACTCGATCTGCTCCCCCGCACGCCCAGTCCCGATCGACTGGCACTGCTGCATTGGCTCGACGGAGCGGTCCTCCCTCCCGGGTGCACCTTCTACGATGAGGTCAGGCGCGTCCCGGCCGGGCA
>JBEKAM010000073.1:0-19101 GCA_050015915.1 Solirubrobacteraceae bacterium | reverse complement strand
ACTCCTATCCGCTCGCTGGCAAGCGCGTGGCGGTCATCGGCACCGGCGCGAGCGCCGTGCAGTTCGTCCCCGAGATCGCACCTGTGGTCAAGCACCTGAGCGTGTTCCAGCGCACCGGCAACTGGTTCATGCCGCGGCGCAACCGCCGTTACAACAAGACAATCAAGACAGCGATCGAACGGATCCCAGTGCTGCAGGCGCTGCGGCGACGATTCGTATTCGAGTACACGGAGTCGTTGACGGTGTCGATCCGCCACCCCAACACCTTTGGGCGCATCGCACGGGCGCGTTCGATCCAGTTCATGCGCTCGCAGTTGAAAGATCCGGCGGTGCGCGAGAAGGCGTGGCCGGACTACACGTTCGGCTGTAAGCGCATCCTCTTCAGCTCCCACTACCTGCCCACCCTGCAGCGCCCCAACGTGGAGCTCGTCACAGACGCGATCGCTCAGGTCACGCCCACAGGCGTCGTCACCGCCGACGGCACCGCGCACGAGCTCGACTGCCTGATCTGGGCGACCGGCTTCAAGACGACCGACTTCATGTTCCCGATGCGGGTCAGCGGCTCAGGCGGTGCCGACCTGCACGAGTACTGGTCCGGCGGCGCACACGCCCATCTCGGCATGTGCGTCCCTTACTTCCCCAATATGTTCGTCATGTATGGACCCAACACGAACACTTCGGGCGGCTCGATCATCGTTTACCTGGAGGCGCAGGCCGCGTACATCCGCCAAGCGCTACAGCAGCTGCGCACCCACGCAGCCGCCGCGATCGAGGTGCGCGCGGAGGTCGAGGCCGCCAGCGACCGGGCACTACAGGCGCGCTTCGCGGGCACCGCGTGGACACAATGCGACTCCTGGTACCGCGACGAAAATGGGCGGATCGTGACCAACTGGCCGGGATACATGCGCGAGTACCTCGAGCAAACCCGCGAGCTGGACGTGAGCGAGTTCAGCTTCGTTGCACTGCCAAAGCCAGCCGCCGCCGTAGGCGCTTAGGGTGCCAAGAGGGACACTGGGCACGATGCACGACTACATAATCATTGGAGGCGGCTCCGCCGGCTGCGTATTGGCAAACCGCCTCTCTGAGGACCCCTCTGTGCGTGTGCTGCTGCTGGAGGCCGGTGGCAAGGACCGCTCGCTGAAGATCAAGATCCCCGCGGCGTTCCCCGAACAGTTCCACACCAAGCTCGACTGGGATTTCGCCACCGAGCCCGAGCCGCACGTGGACGATCGCTCGCTGTACATCCCCCGTGGCAAGGCCCTCGGCGGCTCGAGCTCGATGAACGCGATGCTCTACGTTCGCGGCCGGCCACTGGACTACGACGGCTGGGAGGCACAGGGCGCCCCCGGCTGGGGCTATGCGGACGTGCTTCCGTACTTCATCAAGGCGGAGGACAACGTCCGCGGCCCATCGCAGTATCACGGCGCGGGCGGCCCGCTACGGGTCTCAGAGCAGCGCTCGCCGCGACCGCTCAGCCGGCGGCTGCTGGATGCAAGCGAGGCCGCGGGTATCCCGCGCATCGCCGACTACAACGGTCCCGAGCAGGACGGCGCATCGATGTTCCAGGTGACGCAGAAGAATGGCACCCGCTTCAGCGCCGCCGACGCCTATCTGCGCCCCGCGCTCACACGACCCAACCTCGAGGTGCGCACCGGCGTGAGCGTGCTGGGCGTCGAGCTCGACAACGGGCGTGCTGTCGGCGTGCGCCTGCGCAAGGGTCGCTCGGGCACGGAGGTCGTACGTGCCGAGCGCGAGGTGATCCTCGCTGCCGGCGCGATCGGCTCGCCGCAGCTTTTGCTCGTGTCCGGGATCGGCGCTCCCCAGGAGCTGAGGGCGGCTGGCGTGGAGGTCCGCCACGAGCTGCCGGGCGTCGGACGCAACCTGCAAGACCACCCGTTCGTGACGGTCCTTTGGGAGATCGCGGGTGAGGACACGCTGTACGGCGCCGACAAGCCCAAGCCGCTCGCGGAGTGGCTGCTGCGCCGCTCGGGCAAGCTCAGCTCCACCGTCGCGGAGGTCGTCGCCTTCACCCGCACGCGCGGCGGGCTGCCCGCCGCGGACATCCAGTTCCACATGGGTGGCGCCTACTACGAAGACCACGGCGCCGAGACCTACGACGGGCACTGCATGGTGATCGCCCCGGTACTTGTCTCACCACAAGCGCGCGGCCAGGTGTGGCTGCGCTCAGCCGACCCCACCGCCAAGCCGCGGATCATCACCAACACGCTCGCGGAGCCCGACGATCTGCGCTCGCTGATCGCCGGTGTCCGCCGCGCCCGTGAGATCGCCGCACAGAGCCCGCTGCGCGAGCTCCTCGTCAAGGAGCTGAAGCCCGGCCCGGCGAGCGTCGATGACGCGGATCTCGCCGCCGACCTGCGCCGGCGGTTGATGCTGATCTACCACCCGGTGGGGACCGCCCGCATGAGCGACACCCATCCCGAAGCGGTCGTCGACTCGCAGCTGCGCGTGCACGGCCTGCAGGGCCTACGGGTGATCGACGCCTCGATCATGCCGACGATCACCGGCGGCAATACCAACGCACCGACGATCATGATCGCCGAGCGCGGCGCCGACTTGATTAGAGCCCACCCACCCACCATCATCGCCGACCCTGTGGGGAGCCTCGCGTGAGCGTGTCGATCAACTACCACCGTGAGGGCGAAGGCCCGCCGCTGGTGCTGCTTCACGGTATCGGGCATCACTGGCAGGCGTGGGAGCCGGTGATCGAGCTTCTCGTCGACGAGTTCGACGTGATCGCCTGCGACTCCCCGGGGTTTGGGCGCTCGGCCGCACTACCCGCATCGATCGAGCCGACGATCCTCGCGTACGTCGACGCGTTCGAGTGGTTCTTTGCGGAGCTGGGCCTCGAGCGCCCGCACGTGGCCGGTAACTCGATGGGCGGCGCGATCGCGCTGGAGCTCGCGCGCGGACGCTCGATTCGCTCGGTGACCGCGTTCTCCCCAGCAGGCTTCTGGACACCAGCCGAACTACGCTTCTGCCAGCTCTCGCTGCGCCTATCCGCAGAGGTGCCCGGCGCCCTGCGCCCGGCGGTGGAGGCTCTCGCCCGCACGCGCCGGGGGCGCATCGCGCTGTTCTCGCAGACGTTCGGCTATCCAGCGCGCCTGCCCGCGGAGGAGGCGGTGGCCACGCTTCGCGACGCCTGGGCCGCACCCGCATTTGGCCCCGCACTGGATGCCTTCCGCTCCTATCGCTTCGGCTCACCACAGCAGTTGCGCAACACGCCGACCACGATCGCCTGGGGCAAGCGCGACTATCTGCTCCCCTATCGCCTGCAGGCGCCGCGTGCGCGCAAGCTGCTGCCGTGGGCGACGCACGTAACGCTGGGCGCAGGGCACGTGCCCTTCTATGACGATCCCGCGGCCGTCGCCGCGGTGATCCGCACGCAGGCTCGCGCGGCTGCCGGCGACAGACGCCTTTCACCCAGCTAGCGGCGCCGAACCACTCGAGGACACGACACGTGTAACGCAGCGAGCGCTGGGCGGACTGAACGTTGCACGTCCGTCCTCAACCTCAGGAGAAATCGCTATGAGAAGCATGATTCGCCTCAGCACCGCGCTGCTCGCGCTCGCGGCAGTGCTTGCCGGCACCGCCGGATCGGCAAGCGCGTTCGGCATCAGCCCATCCCACGGGGACCATTTCCCGGTCAGCAGCGTGTCGTGTTCGTTCAGACCGACAATCTCTCAGGCAACCAGGTGGTCGCGTATGACCGTGGCTTCAACGGCACCCTGACCCAGGCTGGCAGCTACAACACCGGTGGCCTTGGCGGCCAGCTCAGTGGGTCGGAAGTCGACCATCTCGCCTCGCAGGGCTCGCTTGCGTTCGACCAGGACAACGACACGCTGTACGCGGTGAACGCGGGCAGCAACACGATCTCGGTGTTCTCCGTATACGGCGACCACCTCGTGCTGCGCCAGGTGCTCAGCTCCGGCGGATCGTTCCCCGTCAGCATCACCGTCTCCCGTGGGCTCGTGTATGTGCTGAACGCCGAGGAAGGCGGATCGGTGCAGGGCTTCGCGACCATCTTCGGCCACCTGGTGGCGATCCCCGGCTCCAACCGCGCGCTCGGGCTGAACCCGTCGGCGACGCCGCAGTTCGTCAACACGCCCGGCCAGGTCGCCTTCTCACCCAACGGTCAGCAGCTGATCGTGACGACGAAGGCCAACGGCAGCGACATCGACGTGTTCCACGTTGGCCCGTTCGGTCAGCTGTCGGCTACACCCGTCGTCAACTCAGAGGGCGAAACAGTGCCATTCGCTATCAGCTTCGATCGGGAAGGCCACCTGGTAATCGCCGAGGCCGCCGGCTTTCTCGCGAGCTTCTCGCTGAACGGCAACGGAACCGTCACACAGTTGGACTCCGTGGCGACCGAACAGACGGCCACCTGCTGGGTGGTTGCCGATGGCAGCTACTTCCTCACATCCAACGCCGGTAGCGCGTCACTCACCGGGTTCCAATCTGGTCCCGGCGGCACCTTGACATTGCTCGGCGACCAGTCCACCGACGCCGGGACGGTCGACGCCGCGGTGTCCGATGACGGGCGCTTCCTGTATGTGCAGACCGGCGCGGCCGGAATCGTCGACGAGTTCGCGGTCAGCCCGCACGGCCTGACTGAGATCGGCTCGGTCACCGTCCCCGGCGCGGTCGGCGGCGAGGGGATCGTCGCTCAGTAGATCGAGCAAAGTCATGCGGCTGCGGCGCCGATGGTGACGCCGCAGCCCGCGCGACGAGCAAATGAACGGCATGCGCTGTGATTCCAGCCCTTCACCTAAGCTCCCGGTATGCGCGTGGGGTTGATGTTCGCCATCGCACTACCACGCCGGGGGCGCCGTGGCCCACCGCTAGTCGACGAGGACGGCGAGCTCGTCGCGCGCCTGCGTGGGGGCGACGAGCAGGCTTTCGTCCAGCTCGTCTCGCGCCATCATGCCGCGATGCTGCGCCTCGCCGGCTCGTTCGTCTCGAACCCAGCGGTCGCCGAGGAGGTCGTCCAGGACACCTGGCTTGCGGTCCTACGTGGCGTCGACGGCTTCGCCGGGCGTTCGTCATTCAGAACCTGGTTGTTGAGCATCCTCGTCAACCGCGCCAGGAGCACCGGCGTGCGTGAGCGTCGCAGCGTTGCCGTCGGTGACGCAGGACCGGTCGTCGACCGATCTCGCTTCGATGCGTCCGGGGCGTGGATGTCGCCGCCTCAGCATTGGATCGAGGACAGCGACGATCGCATGCAGGCACAGGCGCTGGCGGGGCACATCCAGAAGACGCTCGGTGAGCTCCCTGCGCGCCAGCGCGAGGTGCTCGTGCTCCGCGACGTCGATGGTCTCACCAGCCACGAGGTGTGCGATGTCCTGGAGATCAGCGACGCCAACCAGCGCGTGCTGCTACATCGCGGGCGCAGCCATCTGCGCCAGGCCCTCGAAGCGGAGATGGGTAGAGCATGAGTATCTTCGCCCGTAACAAAGAGCTTGTATGCCAGGAAGTCGTTGAGCTTGTCACCGACTACCTCGAGGGCACGCTGTCGCGCTCTGGGCGCCGCCGCTTTGAGGCGCATCTCGCGGGCTGCGAGCACTGCAGCGAGTACCTCGAGCAGATGCGCGCGACGATCCGGCTCACCGGCCGCCTGCAAGCCGAGGACCTCACGCCTGAGATGCGCGAGGAGTTCACCGCAATCTACCGGCGCTGGCGCGCGGAAGAGGACTGAGGCCGCCCCACTGCTATCGGCGCTCCGGCGCCGGGCGCTGCGCTAGCGTCTCGGGCCCTGTGGCGAGGACCGGACGGCTAGTGGAGGTCGGGCACCGATCCCGTGAAGGCACGCGATGGGCAACGCTCGGCGTGCTCATCCTCGTGCTCGTGGCGGTCGCACTGGCGCGAAGAATCGCCACGCAGGGCACGCCCGCGCTCGTGATGCACCGAACGCTCGCGGCGTACGTCCGCGTGCCCGGCCGTGCACCGACGCTGAGCTGGCCGCGCGAAGGCCAGGCCGCGGTCGAAGTCCCCGGTGTTGGCAGCTTCGGCAGCAGAGGGATTTCTCGGCCCGTACCGATCGCCAGCGTCGCGAAGGTAATGACCGCCTACCTCACGCTGCTCGAGCACCCCCTCTCGCCAGGCGCTCAGGGCTTCGTGATGAGGATCACGTTGGCGGACGTGGAAGAACAGGGGGAGCGTGCGGAGCTGGGCGAGTCCAACGTGCCCGTTCATGTCGGCGAGCGGATCACCGAGCGCCAGGCGCTACAGGCACTGCTCCTGCCATCAGCGAACAACATCGCCGCTGTGATCGCCGTCCACGAGGGGGGAAGCCTCGCAGCGTTCGTGGCGCGCATGAACGCCACCGCGAGCAAGCTCGGCATGACCTCCACCACGTACACGGACCCCAGCGGCTTCAACGCTGGCACCGTCTCGACCGCAGCCGACCAATTGAAGCTGGCAAGGGTTGCGATGCGCTTGCCGACATTCGCATCGATCGTCGACGAGCGCTCCGCTGTGCTGCCCGTAACGGGTCGTGTCACCAACTTCAATGGCCTCGTCGGCAGGGATGGGTACGTCGGCGTGAAGACCGGCTCTGACAGCGCTGCTGGCGGTTGCCTCGTGTTCGCCAAGCGAGTCACGATCGCCGGGCGAAAACTGACTGTGCTCGGGGTCGTGCTCGGGCAGCGTGATGGACCACTCGTCGAAGCGGCCCTCTTTAGCGCCCAGCAGCTGGGCGATTCCGCTGCGGCCTCGCTGCGGGTGGAGACGATCGTGCCCGCCCACACCGAGGTCCTCAGTGCAAGCAACGTCAACGGAGCACATACAACAGCAGTGAGCGCGGCGCCGCTGCAACAGATCGGCTGGCCTGGCCTGAAGTTCCCGATCGAGGTGCTGACGCGATCCGCGGCGACCCATCTCCACAGAGGCGAACGTGCGGCGACCGTGGCGGTGGCAGGAACCGACAAAGTCGCGACCAGCGCCGTCGCTACCCGCTCGGTCGGCGGGCCTTCATTCGGCTGGCGCCTGCGGCACTTGCTCTGAGCCCCCTCGAGCCGTTAGGCCCTTGCTCGACCCGCTCCAGCTGGTGGATCAGTCGATCGTGGTCGTCAGTGGCGTCGCGTTCTCGCGCTCTGCCGCCCGCAGGCGCGATTCGGCGCCCCTGTGCCTCCGCTCGAGTTCCCTTAGCCGGGTCTCGCTGGTGAGGCGTGGACCGTAAGCCTTGGCCTTGTAGAGGTCGTAGCGCTCGCGGTGGTAGCGCGCTTCAGCCTTCAGCTCCTCCAGCTGGCGGAGACCGACCATCAAGCCCAGCGACGTGTCTGCACTCGATCCATCTACATAGCTTACCATTTCTAGACATAATTTTCATAGATAGATCGATTGTCGACGTATACCGGCCGAATGGCCAACTCAACTAGGACCAGGGCTCGGCGTGCATCGAGGGCCTGCGCTCGGTTGGCACCCACAGGCCGGCGAGTAGGTCGTCGATCGTCACGCCGAGACCGTCGGCAAGGATGTACAGGGTGGTGAGCCGAGGCTCAACCACGCCCTGCTCGATTTTGCCAATCTCAGTGCGATGCAGGCGTGTGTTCTCGGCTAGGCGTTCCTGTGAGTAGCGCGGTCGCTTCGCGACACGCACACGACGAACGTTCGCTCCGAAACCGTCCAAGAATGCGGCTAGCTCCGTCTTGTAGGACTCCATTGTGCTCATGGCCCCACTCTTCCTGTCGACAGAGGGGAATGCGACCGATGCACGTCTGCCACTCGCAGGAGTGGCCGACGCCCGTATGCCACACAGCCGAGTGACTGACGGTTGTCTACAGACCTAGCCGTGAGCAGATCCCCGTCCTTGAGTAGTGTCGATCTGCCCACATCCATACGAACATATGTTCGCATAAACCAGCGCCGTTGTCTAACCCGAGCGAGCCGACTCGGCTGTCTGGTATGTGTACCGGGAGCTGTATCTCGTTGACAAGCAGCAGCCGACGGCAGGGAGATCGTCATGGATAGGCGCGAGGGGCACCGTAGGAGATGGGGAGCGCGGCTGCGCGACGACCAAGCAGGCGAGCCTCCGCGTCCTGGGCATCGCCGGTTCGCTGGCGCGACACTATTTCTGGTCGCGCTAATCACGCTCGTGGCACTCGCTGCTTCGGCAGCCGTAGGGCAACCCTCCCCGGTCCCCGTCAGCGCCGCACCACAACTCCCGTCAAACGCGGTCAAGCTCGGGCCCGCACCGGCCGCCGCAACCGTTTCCGGCGCTGTCATCTTGCGCCCTCGCGACGAGCAGGCGCTTGAGAGCTTCATCGCTGAGGCCACCAGCAAGAGCTCCTCGCTGTTCGGTCATTACCTCTCGAAAGGCCAGTTCGCATCGCGCTTCGGGCCGTCCGCGGCGGCGGTGGCGAGCGTGAGCACCAAGCTCTCAAGCGACGGGCTGCATGTCAGCGGGGCAGTCGACGGCGGTCTGCTGGTGCACTTCTCCGGCTCCTCCGCTCACGTGGCGAGCGCGTTCGCGACCGGTCTCGAGCGTTATCGCCTGGCGGATGGCAGGGTGATCCGCGCCACCACCACCGCGCCATCGCTGCCGGCGTCGATTGCCAGCTCCGTGGCGAGCGTGGTCGGACTCGATGAACTCATGCCTGCACGTCGCCTACTGCTCCGGGCCAAGTCCTCGCAAGTCGCTCTGCACGCGGCGGCAGCCACGGGGACCTTCAAGCACCCGGCCGGCTCGCCACAGCCCTGTCACGCCGCAGCCGTGGACGCGCGCAAGGCCGGAGGACTGACCGACGACCAGATCGCAAACGCTTACGGCGCGTTTGGCCTATACGCAGCGGGCGATACCGGCGCCGGTGTGCATATCGGCATCTATGAGCAGGAACCGTTCCTCACGTCCGACATCGAGCACTTCGATAGCTGCTATTTCGGTGCGGGAGCTGCCACGAGCATGATCGGACGCCTGAGCGTGATCCCTATCGAAGGTGGCTCCACGCAGGGTCCCGGTGAGGGCGAGGCATCGCTCGATGTCGAGGACGTCTCGGCGATGGCGCCGGGGGCGAGCATCGACGTCTACGACGCGCCCGAATCGCTCGCGGGCGAACTCTCAGAGATCACGGCAATGGTCGACGAAGATCGCGATCAGATCATCACCTCCAGCTGGGGGGAGCCATGCGAGCAAGAGGCAGAGGCTGGCGAGCCGGGCGTGCAGCAGGCGGAGAGCTACCTCTTCCAGCAGGCAGCCGCGCAAGGCCAAACGTTCATGAATGCCGCCGGGGATACCGGCAGCGACGCCTGTGAAGAAGTGCACCGCGAAGTCAACGTGCAGCCCGGACAGGCTCCGGTCTCAACGACCGAACTCGCGAGCCAGCCGTATGTGCTCGGCGTGGGCGGAACAACGATCACCGACGCCGCCACGATTCCGGCACAGGAGCACGTCTGGAACGACGGCCCCGAAGGAGGTGGCGGCGGCGGCGGGATCTCACAGTCATGGGCGATGCCCAGCTGGCAGCGAGACTCGACCGTGCCCGGCATCGCCATGCCGGGGAGCGCCGACTACACCAATGCCGCGGGCGTGGAGCAGCGCTTCGGCTACCCGAGCGGGTTCTGCGACGCGACGCTTCCCGGCGCCGAAGCCACGACGCCGTGCCGACTCGTCCCCGATGTCTCTGCTCAGGCAGACGAGTACACGGGTGCACCGACCGTCTACAGCGAGGCGTTCAAGGGCACGGGCGAATACGACTCGCCCGATGGCTGGGTAACCACCGGTGGAACCTCCTCGGCCAGCCCCATCTGGGCGGCGATGCTTGCCCTGGTGGACGCCTCGCCGACGTGTAGGGCCAACGCAGCGACGTCCTCGGGAGTTGGCTTCGTGAGCCCGCTGCTGTATGCGATCGCCTCGAACCCGAGCGCATACGCCGCGTCATTCAACGACATCACCGAAGGCAACAACGACGTCTACGGCCTCGACGGCGGCAGGGTGTTCCCCGCAACCACCGGCTACGACATGGCCTCGGGGCTTGGCTCCCCAAGGGTTAGCGGCCCTGGCGGATCGGCGGGTCTCGCGTACTACCTGTGCAGTTATGCGGCCCAAGCTAGTAGGCCGACCGTAACCGGGCTCTCCCCTAGCTCCGGCTCGACGGCAGGCGGCGAGAGCGTCAAGGTCAGTGGCCGCGGCTTCCAGAGCGCCGGTGCCTCAGATGTGGCCGCGGTGCAGGTGGGCACATGGCAGGCGTCAGCCGGCGCCGTGCACGTGATCAGCAACACCTCCCTGACCGTCACGCTCCCGCCCGCGCGCGACACGCTGCCGGCCGGTGCACCCGCGCCGCAGGACGGAGCCGGAGCGGTGCAGGTGATCGTTACGAGCACCGACGGGCAGTCCAGCACGCCGGGGCCTAGCTCCACGTTCGAGTACGTGGATAGCAAGCACTCCGTTGCGCTGCCTAGCGTCACCGGCCTCAGTCCATCGGGTGGCCAGGAGAGCTCCCCCACCCCGGTGACGGTCCTCGGGTCCGGCTTTACAGGCGCGACGGGCGTGAGCTTCGGTGGCGTCAGCGCAACTACATTCAAGGTCCTCAACGACTCGCAGATCCTCGCGACGCCTCCCCCCTACTCATCCCAGACCGCGTGCGCGCCGCTCCCGACCACCGGGGTATATGCGGGTGAGACCCCGAGCAACGACATCTGCCAGGTACAGGTGATCGTCCACACCCCATCCGGAGCGAGCGTCGGGGGGCAGATCCTCGTCCCGTTCGAGGGATCTCCCACGGCCGAACAGGACGGCGCGCTGATCGCACCACCAGGCTGCGGCTGCGAGGTGTACCCCGCACCGACGGAGTTCGATTACGCCCCCTCCCCTGTAATCACCTCCGTGTCGAGCTCAGCCGGCGCCGGGAGCCTCGCGAGCGAGACGGGTGAAAGTCTCGTGACGGTCCACGGGCGCGGCCTCAGTCGCTTCACCTTCGAGTACGCATACTTCGGCGAACCAGGCCAGGAATCGTCGGTCGACTCTGGCATCGCTTTCGCAAGCGGCACCGAGATACAGATCGCCGCCCCTGCGATCGCATCGTCGGTGGAAACCGCCACCGTCGAGCCGACCAGCCTGCCGTTCTCCGTGCGCACGCTCGCCGGCTACTCGACGCAAACGCCGATCGAATACGCGGGCGTGCCGCGCGTGTCCGCGGTTCAGAACACGACCAGCAAAGTCAGACTCGAAGGGACTAGCGGCGCACCTGACACTGGCGGCACACCAATCTCGATCTCCGGCAAGGGAATGGAAAAGCAGGTAACGGTGGTGCGCTTCAACGACAGCGAGCCGCCACCGTCGCAGGGCACCAACTACGCGTTCACCGCCACCAGCGACAAGAAGCTGACCACGCAGACGGCCTCACAGAACCCGGCGCTCGCAAACGTGCAGGTCTGCACGGTTACCGGCTGTAGCGCCACATCAAACGGGGACCTGCTCTACCTCTATCCCCCCGGCCAGCCAGCGGTCGAATCGCTAACGCCACACACCGGCGGCTCGGCCGGGGGCACAAAGGTCGTGGTACACGGCCAGAACCTCGGCTGCCCGCTCGCTGTCGCGTTCGGGGAAAGTGAGGCGGAGTCGTTCACCCCGGTGGAAGCACTGCTCGCGTGCGGCTCAACGACGTCCGTGGACGCGACCTCGCCGCCCGGCGACCCGGGCAGTTCGGTGCCCGTGACGGTCACCACGCTCGAGAGCTACTTCACCCACAGCGGCGACGCCCCGAGCAAAGCGGAGTTCAGCTTCACGAACCCCTAGCGCCTCGCGGCAGCGACCGGCTCGTCATCAAGCTCCCCGAAGCCGCCGCCGGAGATCTGCGGGAGATGCTGGCGCACCCACTCGCTCGCGCCGGGACCAGGGGTCGGCACGACCTTACTCAGCTCGATTGGCTCACGACATGCGCGGCAGACGAGCAGCGGGTCCGCATCGTTGCCGCAGTGCGTGTGCCGCAGGACGATCGATGGGCCACACGAGCCAACCAGGTGCTTGTCGCCCCACTGGAGCAGCGCCACGACGATCGGGAAGATGTCCCGCCCCGCCTGCGCCAATTGGTATTCCACGCGTGACTTGCTCGGCCCATAGGGGTGCTCCTCGAAGATCCCCTGCGAAACCAATAGCTTCAGGCGGTTGCTGAGGATGTTGCGTGAGAGCCCGAGGTTCTCGGCGAACGCGTTGAAGCGCCTCGTCCCAAAGAATGCCTCCCTGAGGATCAGCACCGTCCAGCGGTCCCCAAGCAGCGCCGCGGCCGCCCCAACGGAGTCTTCGAAAGCCGGCTCAGCTGACATGGATTGATGGTAGCGACACGCTATCGATAGTGTTACGCTACCGATAGCGAATCGATACTTTCCCAGTAGCGGGTCACCCTGCTGCAGCAACGGAGGCGTGAGATGAGGATCCACAGCGTCCACGAACGCAGGCTGCCGACCGGCGGCACCCCCGGATCGTTGATCGACGGCCTGGCCGGGGAGGACGATCGACTCTGGCCTCACGACCGCTGGCCTGCCATGCGCTTCGAGGGCGGCCTACACGAGGGCAACAAAGGTGGGCACGGACCGATCCGCTACTGGGTGATCGAGCTTCAGGCCGGCCGTCTCGCTCGCTTCCGCTTCACCGGGCCACCTGGATTGATCGGCGAGCATCGCTGGGAGCTCCTCGGCAGCGACGCCACCGTCGTCCTGCGCCACGTTCTGAGCGGTCATACCGAGGGCCGGATGCGCTGGCAGTGGCCGCTGCTATTCGAGCCCCTGCACGACGCGCTGGTCGAGGACGCCCTTGACCACGCGGTCGCGGAGATGTCCGAGACCGCCTATCGGCCCGCACGGTGGCCTGCGCGAGCCCGGACTCTGCGCTGGCTGCTCGATGGCCTGCTCTGACGGCTGGACAGAACAGCGGCCGTTCAGTCGACGAGCAACACGAGCTTGCCGCGTACATGGCCCGTTTCGCTCAGCCGGTGGGCCTCGGCGATCTGCTCCAACGGCAACGTCTTTGCCACCGGCAGCGAGAACCGTCCGGCCTCGATCAACTCGCCGATCTGAGCGAGCGCGTACCAGGCGCGTTTGGATTCAGCACCGCCGGTCATCACCACACCGGTCTCTTGCGCACCTTGGTAGTCGGCGATCGTCACCACGTGCTCGGGTCCGCCCGCGAGCTCGACGAGCGCAGGTAGCGCTCCCCCACCGGCGTCGTCAATCGCACGATCTACCCCCTCGGGCGAGATCTCGCGGACTCGCTGCACCAGCCCGTCGCCGTAAGTGGTGGCCTCGGCGCCGAAGGAGCGCAGGTAGTCATGGTTGGCCGGGCTGGCTGTGCCGATCACTTTCGCTCCGCGCTCGCGCGCGAGCTGCACGGTGCTGATCCCCACGGCTCCCGCGGCGCCGTTGACAAGCACGGTCTGACCGTCGCTCACGTCCACGAGGTCGAGCGTGCGGGCAGCCGTCTCGATTGCCACCGGCAGCGCGGCGGCGCCGGCGAAGTCCAGCGATGCTGGGATGCGCGCGTAGTGCTCGAGCAGCGCAAAATCGGCAGCACCGTTGCCGCCGGCCACAGAGCCGAAGACCCGATCCCCGATATTTACATCGGCGACGCCATCGCCGAGCTCATCGACGATGCCCGCGACCTCGAGGCCCGTGCGATGCGGGAGCTCTCCGCCCATCATGCCCTGACGCACCTTCCAGTCGACGGGGTTTACGCCGACTGCCTTGACCGCCACACGGATCTGGCCGTCCGCAGCGTGTGGCTCCGGGACATCGACCGACGCGAGCACCTCAGGGCCGCCGAAGCTCGCGTACTGGATCGCTCTCATGGCCAGCCATGTTAGGTGCCCGCGGCAAGCGTCCCGCCAGTCGGTGTCCGATCGTGAGCCTAGATGGACACATCAGCGAACAGCCCCAGGACCAACCGCTCGGCAATTAGCTCGTCGTGGGGCGTTCGCCCTGCGATCCCGATGGCTAGACCCTCGACCGCAGACAGGTACGCCGCCGCCATGATTCGAGCCGGCGGCCCGGGAGGTATGGACCCGGATCGCCGGCCGCGGGCGATGATCTGCTCAACCCGCTTGCGTAGCGATGTGGCGATGCCCCAGACGGCCACGCCCACGGGATGCTCGCGCTCGGCGAACTCCACACGCAACGTCATCATCACGCGCGCGCGCCCGTCACGACAGTACGCGATGTGCCCGCGCGCCAGGGCAACAAGCACCTGCAGTGGCTCGCCCTGGGGGTCGACCATGGACCCGACCTGCTGCTGCCAGGTCTCATCCACCCACGCGACCACCGCGAGTGCCAGGTCCTGCTTGTCCTCGAACAGGTGGTAGATGGCCCCGCGTGTGTACCCGGCCTCCGCTGCAACATCGGCCAGCTTCAGGTTCCCGTAGCCGTCGCGAGAAAGCGCTCGTGCGGCCGCATCCAGCAGCGCGGCGCGCGTCTGCGCACGGCGCTCGGCTTGCGAGCGGTGAGAGACGTGGGTTTCGGTTGGCATCGCAGGAGACATACGTGCACGCACGGACGTAGGTTACGGCTGGCGCGCGAGATACCGCTCGAGAAGGTCGCTTGCGCGCCTCTTTCTAACATACATACATGCACGTATGCTAATTTCTCCCCCACTGTGAGGACAAGCGTGAGTGGGAGGTTCGCAATGCATCCAAGCAATACACAGGCGGCAGCGCTAGGCAGCGTGCAACAGATCGCCGTGCCGCCGCCCGCGCACGCGCTCAGCACGCTCTCCCATATCGAGTATGAGGACGCCTTTTTACTCGAAACCGGACCGTCTCGGGACCAGACGGGCGAGCAATGGGCACGAGCGATCTTGGAGGGAGCTCCGATCGTGCTGCAAAGACAGCTCCGGCGGGGGTGGCTCGCTCTCGGCCTGAAGCTCGGCTCAGCTAGCTCTGACGAATTCGTGCTCGGCTGGAAAATCGTGCGCAATACACCGGACTACGCACTCCTCGGCTGTAGGTCCCGCTTCGGACTGCCGGCTGAGTTGCTCTTCGAACCACAACAGGACAAACTGCTATTCGCTACGTTCGTGCAGCAGCAAAATCCCATAGTACGCGCCGTATGGGCGGTGATCGCGACGCACCATCGACGAGTCGTGACATACCTCCTACGGCGAGCTGTCAACCGTGAGGGACGCGCGCTCCAAGCATGAGCCGGGACGCGGCGATCGCGCTGATTGATCGTCTGCATGGGGTGGGGGCTAGTTCGTGAGAAGTGAAGGCTGGACGACTCAGGAGGTCTCGACAGCGGACTTGATGCGCTGAGCGAACGCCGGCGCATCCTTGATGGCGGCCTTCGCAGCGAAGCCGGCTATTAGCTTGCCGAAGCCATGACCTTCGAGGGTGTTGTGAATCGTGACCCTCGTCTGCGTGTCGCTCACCTTCTCGAGGTCGTACCCCCCCGTGGGCACCGTGACCAGGTTCTTCGACCGCTCGGACCAACGGATCTTCGTCGGCGCTTGCAACTCGGTCAACTCGAACTGGCGGCGAGTCGTCATCCCGGCATCCTTGACCTTGCTCTCAAAAACAGTACCTACTCCTATGGGCCCGTCGGTCGTCTTGCGTATCTCTTGGACCCGCGGACTGAACTTCGGGTCGTTCGCTCCGTCGACCAGGAAGGCGAAAACCTCGTCGATGGGTCTTTCGATCACGGCCGATCCGCTGAATTCGTGTGCCATCTTCCGGACTCCCCAGTTGGCTCGTTAGAACGTGCACACCTTACCCGGTGTGCTAACTTGCTGAGCACGTCCCGCAACCATCGGTTGCATATCAACGGGAAGGAGCCAGCGTGACCGCTGACAGCGTCGAACGAGAGATCCTGATCGAGGCAACCCCAGAGGTTGTCTGGAGCGTGATCACCGAGCCCGAGCACATAAGCCGCTGGTTCAGCGACGAGGCGGAGATTGAAGGGCACGCCGGCGCGGACGGCACGCTCACGTGGAGGCCCGGGGGCCGTGGCGGAAAGAAAGAAATCGACATGATCGTGCCGATTCGGGTCGTGGACGCCGAGCCGTTCCGCCGTTTCTCCTTTCGCTGGAACCATCCGCAGGGCACGGGGCCGGACGAGAACAACTCCGCGCTGGTGGAGTTCACCCTCGTCGAGGAGGCCGGCGGGACGCTTTTGAAGGTCCTCGAGAGCGGCATCGACCTCGTTACGACTGACGAGGAGAGCAAGGCCCGGTACCTCAAAGAGCACGAACATGGCTGGCAGAGGCATCTCGGCGAAATGCTCGATTACGTGGCCTCCAAGGCACAAGGGGCGCCGCGTTGATGTCCACCGCGGTCGCGGAGGAAGACGCCCTGTGGGCGGCGGTGGCAGACCCCACCCGCCGGCGTGTGCTCGACGCGCTGCTCGAGCAGGGCGAGGCGACCACGACGACACTTGCAGAAGGACTCCCAGTCACCCGACAGGCCATAGCCAAGCATCTGGTCGTGCTGAGCCGTGTCGGCCTGGTGGCAGGCGAGCGGCGCGGCCGCGAGGTGCGCTATGTGATCCGACCTGAGCGGCTGGACGACGCCGCCGAAGCGATGGCTCGCGTGGCGGCGCAGTGGGATAGACGCCTGGCACGAATCAAGCGGCTCGCCGAGGCCGTGCAGGCCGAAGCTGGAATCCACATCTAACACCGACAAGGAGAATTCAATGACCGATCACAGGACCGGAACTCGTGAGGAGTGGCTTTCAGCACGGCTTGAGCTGCTCGACGCCGAGAAGGAGCTGACACGGCGCGGCGATGAGCTTGCGCGGCTACGACAGGAGCTGCCCTGGGTCGCGATCGATAAGGAGTACAGCTTCGAGACGGATGAAGGCACTGCGTCTCTCGCCGACCTCTTCAAAGGGTGCTCGCAGCTACTCGTCTACCACTTCATGTTCGGGCCCGACTTCAAGGCTGGGTGTCCGTCCTGCTCTGCGATCGCGGACGGTTTCTCTGGCTCGGTGGTGCATCTGGTCAACCATGACGTCGCGTTCACAGCTGTGTCGCGGGCGCCGCTGGCAAAGCTGCAGGACTACAAGCGACGGATGGGCTGGAGCTTTCCGTGGGCGTCTTCGTTCAATAGCGACTTCAATTACGACTTTCACACCTCACACACCGACCAGGAGTGGCAGTCGGGTGCCGTTGACTACAACTTCCGCACCGCCGACTTCCGGCCAGCCGAGAAGAGCCCGGGCCTGATCGAGATCGCATCGGGCTCCGGCACGGATGCGGTGACCTACAGAAAAGAGGGGCCGGGCATGAGCGCATTCGCCCTCGAGGATGGCGTCGTGTACCACACCTACTCGGCTTACGGACGAGGCGTCGACGGTGTCTGGGGCATGTACTCGTGGCTCGACCGCGCCCCGCTTGGGCGCAATGAGAACGGCTTCTGGTTGCGCCGCCACGACGAATACGGCGAGGTAGCTGGTTAGGGACCGCCCTCAGCGGCCACGGTGTTAGCCGGCGCCGACAGTCGCACCGACAGCCTGCTCGATCTGCTCGCCGAGGTCCTGATCGATGTTCTTCCAGTACTCGAACGCCCGTGCGAGCACTTTGTCCGATACGCCTTCGGAGAGATGGCCCGCCACGTTCGAGACGAGACGCTCGCGAGCGTCGTCATCGAGCACCTGCCGCACCTGCGCGGCAGCTTGTCCGTAGTCATCGTCCTCAGCTCGCGGCGTATAGGCCGAGCGGACCATGTCGCCGTCGGCTGCCCACAGCCCCGCGTTGTCCGTCTGTGACGAATCGGCCTTCGGGCCTCCGTAGGAGTTGGGTGCGTAGACGGGGTCAGTGACGTTGACCGTCCGCATCACACCATCCTTGCGGTCAGGTTGCGATTCAGGGTCATCGTGCCGACCTTGATCAGCGGGTAGTCGCTGTGCGGCCACACCTTCGTCAGGTCGAACGGGTTGAAGCGGCAGGTCCTCGCCTCGTCGAAGGGCATAATCTGCATGTACAGCGTCCAGCTGGGGAAGTCGCCGTCGCGGATCGCCTCGAAGAGGTCCTTGCGGTGGTAGTCCGGCTGCTCGCCGGCAAGCTGATCGGCCTCCCCTTGGGTGAGGCACTCGATCCCCTGATCGGTCTTGAAGTGGTACTTCACCCAGAACCTCTCGCCGGCGGCGTTGACCCACATGTAGGTGTGGCTCGAGTAGCCGTTCATATGACGGGCCATCGGGACCAACGGTCAGCGAGAACTCGTCGCTGGCAACCGGGGTACCGGCGTCGGTCGTGGTAGGGCGTGTCTCGTCAGTCATAAGGCGCTCTCCTTCGGGCGATTGCACTCTGTCCGGCAGATTGGGCACCGCCCGAGGATCTGCTCTCGTACTCGTCTACCCGCTCGGGCGGCCTCTAGACGTGCCACGCAGCTCCCCCAGCGCAAGTAGCCTGCCCAGATGCGTACTGGAGCCTGGGGACAGCGTTCGTTCAGGCTCTTCTTCTTCGGCCAGGGGATCTCGGCTGTAGGCGACCGGGTCGTCTCCGTCGCTCTCACGTTCGCGGTTCTCGATCTCACAGGGTCGGTGAAGGATCTCGGCCTGGTGCTGGCAGCACAGTCCGTGCCGCTGGTGCTGTTCCTTCTGATGGGAGGCGTTTGGTCGGACCGGCTTCCCCGGCGTGCCGTCATGCTGACCTCAGACGTGGTTCGGGCCGGTGCGCAAGGAGCGAGCGCGCTCCTACTGGTGAGCGGCAACGCACATGTCTGGCAGCTCGTTGTCCTTCAGGCGGTCTACGGGGCCGCCGAGGCGTTCTTCAAACCGGCCGCACAGGCCCTCCTGCCAGAGACCGTCGCCGCCGCTGATCTGCAGCAGGCAAACGCGTTGATCGCTGTCAGCGCAAACATCGCGAATATCGGCGGTCCCGCGCTGGCGGGGGTCCTCGTGGCAACAGTTGGCGCCGGCTGGGGCCTTGCGATCGACGCGGGAAGTTTCCTTGCAAGCGCTGCGTACCTCTCCCTCATGCGCGTCCAGGCCGTCATTCCATCTGCCCGGACGGGCACCCTCAGCGAGTTGCGCGCCGGCTGGCGAGCATTCCGGTCGCGGACCTGGCTTTGGGTCAGCGCGCTGGAGTTCATGGGCTCCAACGCATTCGCCTTCAGCCCGTACCTGGTGCTCGGCCCCGAGATAGCCCGTGCCTCGCTCGGCGGTGCG
>JBEKAM010000072.1:0-15618 GCA_050015915.1 Solirubrobacteraceae bacterium | reverse complement strand
TGATCGGCCTGCTCGAGACCCACGGCAGGGGTGACACCGCCCAGGTCGCCGAGGGCCTGCCGATCCTCCCCCGCAGGCGCATGCGCTACCGCGAGACGGTCCTCGAAGAGATGGATCTGCCCGCCATCTTGAGCCGAGCTCCGGAGCTGTGCCTGATCGACGAGCTCGCGCACACGAATGTCCCGGGGGCGGAGCACGCCAAGCGCCACGAGGACATCGAAGCGGTCCTCGCCGCCGGGGTCGACGTGCTCTCCACGCTCAACGTCCAGCACCTGGAGTCACTCAACGATCACATCACAGAGCTGAGTGGCATTCGTGTGCGCGAGACGATCCCCGACGCGATCCTCGCTCGTGCTGATGAGGTCGTGCTGATCGACCTCACCCCCGAGGCGCTGCTCGAGCGCTTGCGCGCAGGCAAGATCTACCGCTCGGAGCGCATCGACGCGGCGCTGAACAACTTCTTCAAGATCGAGAACCTGTCGGCTTTGCGCGAGGTGGCCCTGCGCCAAGTGGCCGAGGAGGTGGGCGCCAAGCGCCTCACCACGGAGCTCGTGGGCTCGCGCGAAGAGAGTCTCGCGGCCGATGCACCGCACGCCGTCGGCGAGCGCCTACTCGCGCTCGTCGAGCCCTACCCAGGCGCGCAGCGGCTCGTGCGCCGCGCGTGGCGCTCGGCCCAGCGCCTCGGCGCGGGGCTTGATTTGCTGTGGGTTCGCACGCCGGGGAAGGAGCTCTCGGATACCGAACAACGCTCGCTCGCCGCGCTGCGCCAGCTCGCATCGGTGCTCGGGGCAAGGATGATCGAGGAGGAATCCGACGACCTCATAGCTGAGGTCGCAGAGGTCGCAGAACGGCGCGGCACCACCTACATCCTGGTTGGCAGATCACGCCCCGCACGCGGACTTGCGCGTCTGCGCGTACCGCTGCCGCAGCGGCTGATGCAGCGCCTGCCGGGCGTCGACGTGCGCATCGTCGCCGATCGCTCGCATCGCTCCAACGGCGAGAGCGTGGAAAGCGGATGAACGTGGCCGTGATCGTGATCGTCGCGTGCGCCGGGGCGTTGCTGGGGATCGCCGCTGGCTACTGGCTGCCCCCGCACGGGCGTTTGCCGGCCCGCGAGCGCGTCGAGGGCGAACGCCGGATCCTGCTCCCGTTCACAGGTGAGGAGATCTCCCGGCGCTCCTTCGAGGCGGCCGTGCGCTTGGCGAAGGCCGAGAACGCGATCATCATGCCGGCGTTCCTGGCGCGGGTGCCGATGAACCTACCCCTGGAAACGGCGCTGCCTGTGCAGTGCTCGCGGGGGATGCCGCTGCTGGAGGCAATCGAGCAGCGCGCCATCTCCCAGGGCGTACCCGTCGACTCTCGCGTCGGGCGCGGGCGCTCTGCGCGCGACGCGCTTCGCAAACTGATCGAGCAGGAGCACTTCGACCGCATCATCGTCTCCGCTGACGAAGATCCCCGCGTGGGTCTCAGCTACGAGGACCTGCGCTGGATGCTGGACCGCGTCCCGGCCGAGATCCTGATTCTCCGCCCCGCCCCAGAGGACAAGCGAAGGATCTCCACCGAGGCGGTCAAGGGGCACTTCTGAGGCTCGGGACGGCGAGGCAACACAGCCCAGTATCGTAGGCGGCGGGTGAGCCGGGAAGACTGGTCGGCAGCGCTTCTTGCTGCGCAAACGACCATGTGCCACCACCTCCACCACTCGATCCGCTCCCTGCGGCGCCAGCCTTGTAAACGCCCGGTGGCCGTGTGCTGATGAGACTCCACGCACCCTTGCCCTCCGCCTGGCGCCGCGAGGCCCTGCGCACGAACCTGTGGCTGGTGCCGACGGTCGAGATCGTGCTTGCGGTGGCTTTGTTCGCTGGCACCTACGCACTCGATCGCGCCGCCTATGACGGAACGCTTCACTTCCCCTCATGGGTGATCAGCGGCACAGCTGATGCTGCTCGACAGGTCTTGACCACGATCGCGGCGGCCGTGATCACGGTCGTAACGCTCGTGTTCTCGATCACGATCGTGACGCTGACGCTCGCCTCGACCCAGTTCGGCCCGCGCATGCTGCGCAACTTCATCCGCGACCGAATCACACAGCTCACGCTCGGGAGCTTCGTGGCGACGTTCGTCTATGCGATTCTCGCGCTCGTCTGTATCGGCCCCGGTGCTCATGGGGAATTCGTCCCGCACCTGTCGATCACGGTGACGATGGCGCTCGTGATCCTCGACGTTGGCGTGTTGGTCGTGTTCATCGACCACATCGCCAAGTCGATCCAGCTGCCGCAGGTGATCGCGAGCATCGCGCGTGATTTGTCGCGGGCGATCGAGGCCGAGGTCACCACGCCTACCGAGGGGTTCGCCAAGGCGGGCCCGTCGCTGTCAGAGATGCTCGTGCGCCTGGACGAGGACAGCGCCGTGGTGCGCGCGCCGGGCAGCGGCTACTTGCAGTACGTGAGCCTGAGCACGCTGATCGACATCGCCAGCCGCAGCCACGCGGTGATTCGCCTGCTGCGCCGTCCCGGGCATTTCGTCGTGGAGGGAGAGCCACTGGCGAACGTGTGGCCTGCGGCGGCTGCGCCTGGCGTCGCCCGGGCGCTCGGCGGCGCACACGCGACCGGCCCGCATCGAACGCTCACACAGGACCTCTCCTTCGCGGTCGACCAGCTCGTGGAGATCGCGATCCGCGCCCTGTCGCCGGCCGTCAACGACACCTTCACGGCGCTCGCCTGCATCGACTGGCTGGGGGACGGCCTGGGGAAGATCGCCGACCGCTGGCGACCGACCACCGTCTATCGCGACGCTACGGGAAGCGTGCGCGTCATTACCGTCACGGTCGAGTTCGAGCGTCTGCTCGAGCGTGCCCACGACAAGATCCGTCAGGCCAGCCGCGGCATGCCGGCGGTGATGATCCGCCAGCTCGATGGGCTGGCGAAGGTGATGGCTTGCACGACATCAGCTCAGCGGGAGCTGGTTTTGAAGCAGGCGAGCATGATTATGCGCGCGTGCGATGAATCGGTGCCGGAGACGTCCGACCGCGAGGATGTGCGGCGCCGCTATGACGCTGTGCTGGCCGTGGTGTCCGCCGGCCCCAGTCGGCTCTAGGGCCGATCACTCGGCCGCCGGCTGGCGGCGCGCAATCCAGTTGGTGCCGGCGGTGTCGCTCGCCCCGTGCACGAGGATCGAGGCGAACACCGCAAGTGCCGCGATGTTGAAGATCCGCTGGCCCGCTTCGATCTGGCGCGAGAGCACGAGTAGCGAGAACGCCATCGTGGCGACACCCTTCGGTCCGAACCACGCCATGAACGCCTTGCTCGCGCGGCTCACCTGCGTACCAGTCAGCGCGATCCAGATGGCCAGCGGCCGCGCAAGCAGGAACGTACCGGCCACCACCGCCACTGCCGCCCAGCCATCAGTGAACAGTCCGTCGATCGTCAGCAGCGACCCAAACACGGTAAAGATCCCGAGCTTGACGATCTCAACGACCTCATCGGCGCGCTCGGCGAACTCCAGCCGTAGGTCGGGCCGGCGGATCCCAACGACAATCGCTGCGACGAACACTGCGATGAAGCCGTTGCCGCGCGGTGGCAGCACGGTCACCCCGTACGTGGCGAAAGCGAGACCGAGCCCGTAAAGGGCCTTTTGGTGAGCGGGGATGCGGTGCTCGCGTCCGTCGTGTTTGGGCATCAGCAGTGAGCCGATCAGGCCGCATACCAGGCCGAAGGCCAATCCCAGTCCCACGTCCTGCAGCACGAAGTGCCACCACACGAAATGCTTGTCGCTCACTTCAAGGGCCGCGGCAAACGCGAGCACTGCCGGTAGCGCGAGGCCGTCGTTGAGGCCGGACTCCAGGTTGAGCGAATGACGGATCACCCTTGGTACGCGCGGATCGGTCACCACACCCGAAGACAGCACCGGGTCTGTGGGGGAGAGCAGCGCGCCGAGCAGCAGTGACTCGGTCCAGGAGAGGCCGATCAGCGCCCGCGCCAGCACCGCGACGACGATCGCCGTGATCGGCATACCGATCGCCAGCTTTCGTAGCGGCAGCTGCCAGTGGCTCTGCAAGAGCTCTCCCTCGACCTCCAGCCCGTCACGGAAGAGGATCACGATCAGCGCGATAGTTGCCAGGTCCGTGACGAAGCCTGAACTCGCCCTGAAATGCAAGATCCCGCTCGCGCCGTCGCCGAGCAGGAAGCCGGCGAGCACGAATAGCGCCGCCAGTGACAGCATGCTGCGGTGCACGAGGCCCGACAGCAGCGAGCCGAGCACGAGCAGGCCGCCGAGCACGGCGGCGCTCGTCTGCAGGGAGGTCACTGCGGTAGCGTCCCATACGGCCTCCCATGACCGACGAGAAAGGACATCTGAAGGTCTTCATCGGCATGGCTCCAGGCGTGGGCAAGACCTACCGCATGCTGCAGGAGGGCGCCGCCGAGGCAGAGAACGGGCGCGACGTGGTGGTCGGCTACCTGGAGACCCACGGCCGCGCGGAGACGCTCGCGCAGGCGGAGGGCCTTGAGATCGTGCCGCGTCGCCAGACGATCTACCGCGGTACGCCGCTGGAGGAGATGGACCTGCCGGCGGTGCTTGTGCGACGGCCCGAGCTGTGCCTGATCGATGAGCTTGCCCATACCAACGCGCCGGGGCTCGAGCATGAGAAGCGCTACGAGGACGTGCGTGACGTGCTCGACGCCGGAATCGACGTTTTCTCGACGGTCAACGTTCAGCACCTCGAGAGCCTTAACGACCAGGTGGCTCAGCTCACGGGCGCAACCGTGCGCGAGACGATCCCCGACGAGGTGCTTTCCGCGGCGGATGAGGTCGTGCTGATCGACCTGACCCCGGAGGCACTGATCGCGCGCCTGCGCGCGGGCAAGGTCTACCGGGCCGAGCGTGTGCCCGCCGCTCTGAGCAACTTCTTCAAGATCGAGAACCTGGCGGCGCTGCGCGAGACGGCACTACGCCAGGTGGCGGAGGATGTCGAGGTCAAGCGTCTGGTGCGCTCGCCGGCGCCGCTGGTACGTCGCGACGAGGAGGGCCTGGCGGTCGACGCCCAGGATGGTCCCCAGCCGATCGCCGAGCGCCTGCTCGCACTGGTGACGCTGGCGCAGCACTCCGAGCGGATCGTGCGGCGTGCGTGGCGCTCGGCCCAGCGCTTGGATGCCGTGCTCGACGTGCTCGTTGTGCGCCCGCCGGGGCGCCCGCCGGGCCCGGAGGACCGCAAGCGTCTGGAGGAGCTCAGGCGTTTGACAGCGATGCTCGGTGCGCGCCTACGGGTGGAGGAGGGCGAGGACGTGGCGGCAGTGGCCGTCAGACTCGCCCGCTCGCTTGGCAGCACATATGTGCTGATGGGCACGCCCAGCCAGCGTCGTGGCCTGTCACGTCTGGGCGCAGCGAGCGAGCGCTCGCTGCTGATGCGGCTGCTGCGAGAGCTCCCCGGCGTGGATGTGCGCATCGTCGCTGACCCCAGCCTGCGGGCGCATGGCGGCGAGGCGCCGGGGCTTGTGGAGCAGCTCGCGGACTAAACCTCGTTTAAAACTGCAGGCGCCAGGCAGGTCGAGTCCTAAACGCCTCGTAAGACTGATGGAGCGCGTGCGCAACCCTTAAGCGCCTACCCTGTTGCGGAGTCGTATGAGAACACCTCGTCGCCTTATCCCATTGATCAGTATCTCGGTGCTTTTCGCGCTATCGGCCACGCTTGTGTCTGGCGCGGTCGGCCAGGCAGGTGCGCGCACGCCCAGCGCGCCGCGCGCTCACGCCTCGAGTGCCTACATCACCGGCATCGGCGATGAGACCGCGTCAATGTTCGCCAACCCGCTTTACAGGCAGCTGCACACGAAAATCGTCCGCTACATCGCCCCATATGACGCGGCGGTACGGCCCTACTCGCTGGACAAGGCGATCACGTTCATCCACAACGCGGAAGTCGCCCACGAGAAATTGCTGGTGGCCTTCTACCACTCCGAGTACACGCCGACGAGGATGCCGAGCGTATCCACCTACCAGAACGACGTCAAGAAGTTCGTGAAACTGTTCCCGAGGGTCAAAGAATACGAGTCCTGGGACGAGTCCAACCGGGGCAACGAACCGGGCCAGTTCTCGAGCCCATCGGCCGTTGGGGCGGCAAAGTACTACCAGGCGCTCCTGCGCGTGTGCACGGGCTGCACGGTCATCGGCCTCGACGTACTCGACCAGAACTACATCGGACCCACGCTCAACTACATCTCGGAATTCAAGCATGAGATCTACCGTCTTGAGACGGTCATGCCGAAGATCTGGGGCCTGCACAACTACTCCGACGTCAACCGCCTGGAAGGCTGGCGCACGCGCGAACTGGTACGCGCGCTCGGCGGGCAGGTGTGGCTCACGGAGACCGGCGGCATCGTGAAATTCGGGGGCGCGTTCCCCAACAGGAACGGCTCCGGCCTGACGCGCGCGGCGAAGGTGCTCAAGTTCATGTTCGCGCTCGCCGGCGCCCATTCGCAGATCAAGCGCCTATATATCTACGACTGGAATGGCGGCAACAGCTCCACGCGCTTCGACGCGGGGTTGACCAATGCCCACGAACAGCCGCGCCAGGGGTACGTAGTCGTCTGCCGCCAGCTACACGCCGGCAACTGCGGCGTCCGGATCGCCAGCAACTGACGATCGGGCGGTGCCCGGGACACGGTGGTCGGGCGCGTTGCGGAGCAGGCGCATGGCGCCCAGGGCGAGCAGCCCGATAGCGGCGGCGACGGGGGCAAGCGTCTTCAACGGATAGGTGCTGCCGGAGTGCAGCTTGAGGTTAAACGCGGTGTGGTCGCCGGCCTTGTAGATGCTCTCCAGGCCCGCGTGGTCGATCCCCAGAAGCGTTGGCGCGAGCACCGCGAACAGCGCCCATGCGACCAGCGTGAGCACCCCCGCGCTGATGGCTGAGCCCGATAGGCGCAGGCGCGGCGTCGCCCATGCCGCCAGCAGCACCCCACCCGCGGCTGGCACCAAGAATGGCCAGATGCCTCCCCAGCTACGCCCTAGCCCGTATGCGGAGGCGATCGTGGGCTGGAAGTAGCCCTCGCTGAGGTAGCGCATCCAGCTGACGGTCTCGTTCTCGTAGCCGATCAGCGGATGAGTGATAGTCGCGATCACCGTGGTGGCGATTGAGATCCCCGCGAGGGCGATCGTCGGGCCTGGGAAGCGCTTGAGCGTGAGCGCGATGGGGAAGGCCAGGAACGGCAGCAGCGTGTCCAGGAAGCGCGGCTGCATGAAGCCGCCGCCAAACGGCAGGTAGTAGCCGGAGTTGTAGAACAGGTAGCACAGGCATATGCCCCCGATCGTGAGCGCCTCGGCGCGCTTGCCCTCCCGGTAGAGCATCACGGTGCCGATCGCGCCCATGATCAGCACTGGCGAGATCGTGAGCAGCCCACGCGAGTCGAACAGCAGCGTCGCTAGTACCCGTATGCTGGGCGCGCCGATGCCGAAGAAACCCTGTTGCTGGCGGGGGATATCGGAGTAGGCGAGGTGCGTCCAGGAGTGAAACGCGTAGTGGTTGTAGAGCAGGAGCGGCACGATCCCCACCAAGCCGCCGACGACGTAAGCGCCGCCACGCCGCAAGACTCCCAGCGGATTCAGCGAATCCCTGCGGGAGAGCAGGAACAGTCCGAGCACGATTGCGGCAAAGAACGTGGGGTACTCCGATGAGAACGCGTAGCCCATCGCCAGGCCCGCGACCGCAAGCAGCAGCGCGCTTGGTGGCCCCTCGCGCTCATGCAACATCAGCCAAAACGCGGCAAAGCACAAGAACGTGGTGAACATGTGCGAGAACAACAGCTGCGAGAAGGGCAGCACCATCGTGCCCAGGCCAAGAACCACCGCCGCCGCGACGCCGTAGCCCGGTGCGTAGCGCTCTGCCACACGCCATACGAGCAACAGCAGCAGCAGGCCCGGCAGCACGTTGCCCCACAGGCCGATCAGATAGATCATCTCGTCACCAGGATGGTCAGGTGGCGCGACATGGGCGTCCGTCCACGATTCGGCACCGACGATGTTGAGCGCGTCGTAGAAGGGCAGTGAGAACAACGCGAGCCCTGGTGCTCGCGCAGAGTAGTAGTGGCCCTTGTAGTAGGCCTTATCGCCAGTGTTGGCCTGATACTGGTCGATCGTGGTTTTGCCGTCGTAGAGGGTGCGAATCAGGTCGTAATGGGAAGTCTGATTCCAGGAGAAGCTCTGGATCATCGTGGCGCTGGCCAGCCCCACGAGCAGGATCGCGGCGAGCGCTACGCGCCGCTTGCCGGTTGGCAGCCGTGTCCGGCGACTCTTGATCGGTGGGGATGGGGGGTACGCCGATCTGGAGTTGTCATGAGCGCTCATGGGTCGGTTCCGTGCAGCGCTGCTGGCCCAGGGCCGATTTCATAGATGACCAGTGAGCCGACCTGCCGGCGCGAGATGCCGAGGCCGGCGATTGGCTTCGTCGCGGCAGCCGCCGGGTCGGGGGGCTCTGCGATCACAGGGCCATGTTCAGGCGGAAGGCCCTTCGGAAGCACGGTGTGCAGCACGACCGTGTGGATGCCGTAGTAGCGCAGCTTCTCGATGCTGGCGCGGTCGGGGAAGCCGTTCATGCCGCCACGCAGGTCATCTACCTCGGGCATGTCGAAGGTGCTGTTGCCAATGGGGATCTTGTAGAAGCCGTCGGTGGAGAAGTACTGCCAGATGCGATCCAGGGCGCCGTCGGTTGGCAGGTCGAGGATTGGGCCGCGCAGGCCGATCTCCGCCTTGGCCGGCTGCGGCACGACGGGGTGGCCGAGGTGGCCGGCGCCTTCGCCGAGGATTCCCACGAGTAGCGCCACGCCGACCAGTGCGGGCAGGCCGACGGCTGCGAGCGCGGGGCGGGGGAGCCCGGGGTGGGTGAGCTTAGGTGTGCCAGCGGGCGCCGAGGTGGAGCTCGCCGTCGTGTGCGCGCGCCAGGAACCCAGGCGCTGCACCAGCACCTGTGCCCCCGCCCCCGCGAGGAGCGCATAGAAGAGGGTGGCGAGCGTGAAGATCCTGCCCGGCACGCGCACGCCGTCCCAGCCCGGGGCGTAGTCATACAGCAGCCGATAGGGATAGCCGGCACCGGTGATGCCGAAGCCGAGCGCGAGGACCGAGACGACGACGATCCCGGCGAGCAGGCCGATGCGCAGCCCCCGCGTATAGGGAGCGCCGCGCATGGCCAGCAGGCCGATCAGCGCGAGCAAGAGGATCAGGCCGCCGGGGAAGAACACGCTCTCGTTCTTGGAGTTGACTTTCGCGCGCATCCCTTCTGTGATTCCACCCCACACGCGGTTCTCCGAGGACGCCGAAAGCAGCGCTGCGGGCCCAGCGGAGTAGGTCTCGACTTCGGCCAGCGTGCGCTTTGCGGTTGGGTACTCTTCGGCGACCTTCAGGTAGGGCCTAGCCTGGTAGACGGTAACGGCGCCGAGCACCGCCAGTCCAATTAGCGTCACCGCCAGCAGGCGACGGGGTATGAGCGGCCCGCGCGTGGCTGTGATGCGAGCGAACCGGCCGCTAGCGGCCGGGCTTTGCTCCCCACGTTGCCAGGCGCTACCTGGGTTCAGCCTCCCGCGCCACCAATAGAACAGCACGAGTAGAGCGAGGACGACGAGCAGGTAGCAGTACTGCAAGCCGAGCGTGAACCCCAGGCTGACCTGCCACGCCGACACCAGCCAGCCAGCGAGCACCAGCTTGCGCGAGTCGCGTCTGTAGCCGCGCAGCAGCAGGAACATCGCGAGCACGAACCCGCCGGAGGAGATCACGTGCAGATGCCCGGCCTCGGTAACGCGGTACGGGGCATATGCGAAGGCAAGGCCCGCGGCGGCACCGCCCAAGCGGCCGAGCCCGAGCTCGCGCGCCAGCAGGTACGCGGCGACGAAGCACAGCGACCACACCCACAGGAACAGCAGGTTGTAGCGGACGAGCGCGGCAACGGTGCCTGAGCCGAAGAACGCGGTGGGCCCGTAGCCGAGCAGCGAATCCGAGAACGCGAGGCTCAGCGGGTGGGGGTAGAAGGCGTTGGAGTCGAACAGGTGCAGTGGGTCGTGCAGCATCGCGTGCCCCACCCAGGCGATCTCCCAGGCGGTACGCACCGGGTCGCCGAGATCGGGGGCGATGCGGCTGGACATGTGCAACAACAGCGGCCAGCTCGTGAGGATCGCCAACAGCAGGCCGGCCAGCGCGACGAGCGAGATCTCCCTGCGGGTGAACGCGGGCGAGGCCGCCCAGCGCTCGCGGCGTGCGTCCTCGCGCGCGGCATGGGCCGGCGGGCGGGTGCTTGCCGCACCATTGGTGCTCGACTGGTCAGCCAATTGGGAGGGCGTGTCCGGAAGGCTGGGGAGGCCGGTGCTCATGGGCTGCTGGTGTTCGCGAGCGCGCGGATCGGCGCAGCATACGTGAGCCGCCTGCGACATTGCGTCGTATCGACGCGCTGCGCTTGTGACGTTGCGAGCTTGCGGTTTGCGTCAGACTGGCCAGATGAAGACTCTCGTGGTTGGTGCGGGCGGTGTTGGGGCGGCGTTTGCTGCGATTGCGCAAAGGCGTGCTGTGTTCGAGCACGTGGTGCTGGCTGACGTTGCGCTCGAGCGCGCGCAGGCGGCGGCCGATCGCCTAGGCGAGCCCGACCGCTTTTCAGCTGAGCGCGTCGATGCATCCAGCCGCGGGGATCTCGTGGAGCTGATCGGCCGCGTGCGGCCCGATGCGATCTTGAACGCGTGCGACCCGCGCTTCAACGAGCCGATTTTCGGAGCAGCATTCGATGCGAAGGTCACCTACCTGGACATGGCGATGACGCTCTCGCACCCCAACCCGGAGCGCCCGTACGAGCAGCCGGGGGAGATGCTCGGCGACAAGCAGTTCGCCGTCGAGCAGCAGTGGCATGACGCTGGGCTACTGGCGCTCGTGGGGATTGGCGTCGAGCCGGGCCTGTCTGACATCTTCGCCCGCTACGCCGCTGATGAGCTGTTCTCGAGCCTTGACGAAGTGGGGGTCCGCGACGGCGCCGACTTGGTGGTCGAGGGCTATGACTTCGCGCCCACGTTCTCGATCTGGACGACGATCGAGGAGTGCCTGAACCCACCGTTGATCTGGGAGCGCGAGCGCGGCTTCTACACGACGGCGCCGTTCTCCGAGCCGGAGATCTTCGAGTTCCCCGAGGGCATCGGCCCGGTGGAATGCGTGAACGTCGAGCACGAGGAGGTGGTGCTGATCCCGCGTTGGGTCAAGTGCGAGCGCGTGACGTTCAAGTATGGGCTCGGCCAGGAGTTCATCGACGTGCTCGCGACGCTGCACAAACTGGGGCTCGACTCGACCGAGCCGGTGTCCGTCCGTGGGACGTCGGTGTCTCCGCGCGACGTGGTGGCCGCGGCACTGCCCGACCCGGCGACGCTCGGCGAGCGCATGAGCGGGCGCACCTGCGCGGGCACATGGATCACCGGTACCGGCAAGGATGGCCAACCCCGCTCGACTTACCTCTACCACGTGGTCGACAACGAGACGACGATGCGCGAGTACTCAAGCCAAGCGGTCGTGTGGCAGACGGCGGTCAACCCGGTCGTAGCGCTCGAGCTGCTCGACCGCGGTGATTGGAAGGGCGCGGGCGTGCTCGGACCGGAGGCGTTCCCGCCGGCTCCGTTCCTCGAGCTGCTGGCGGAGTACGGCTCGCCGCACGGGCAGATCGAGGTGCCTCAGGCCTGAGCGCCTGCCGTCACACGGCGCGCGGTCTCTCCTGACCGGCGCGCCGTCTCCCCATGACGGCTTGATCTCGCGCTCAGAAGTCCACCTGCGCTGGGACCACCACCGGCGGGTGCTCGAGCACGCCGGGAGGCGCTGTTTCGATCTTGCGCGAGAAGAACTCGCGGAAGTACGGCCGCGAGATCAGCAGGACTACGAAACCGAGCACCATGCCGCCGATACCCAGCCAAAGCGGCAGTGTGATGCCGAGAATCGGCGCGGATTCGACGTTGGCTGCGTGGCCATAATAGAACGCGGCCTTGATGCCGACGCCGAACAGCATCAGTCCGCCGATCAGCGGCCCGGCGCCCAGCAGCAGGAGGTTCCTCAGGCTCTTGCCGAGCTCGTGCCGGTAGTAGAACGGGCAGGCGAAACCCGTGAAGCCGTAGTAGAAGCAGATCGGGAAGCCGATCGCGGTGATGGAGTCGGCGAGGACGCTTTCCGAGAGCAGCAGCAGCGGCACGGTGACGATGATCGACAGCAGCCCGAAGCCGAGCGTCGAGACGGTTGGCGTTAGGTAGCGTTTGTGCACGCGCGAGAGCAGCTTGGTGACGGCTTTCCAGTGGGCCATCGATAGCGTCGTGCGCGCGGTCGGAAGGATCGTTGTTTGCGTTGAGGCGGACGCGGAGGTGAGCACGGTGATGATCAGCAGCTTGTCCAGGGTCCCGCCGAGCACGCCCTTGCCGAGCGCGTTCAGGACGTCTTCCTGGTTGGCTTCGTTGGTCAGGAACCCGATGCCGTGGAAGGCCTGGGCGGCGCCGGAGACGAGTATGTAGATGACCAAGAGCAGGAGCGTCGAGACGACCGCCGCCTTGCCCGGACCCTCGGCGGGGTCCTCTGACTCCTCGTTGACCGCCACGCCGGAATCCCAACCCCAGTAGATGAACACGCCGAGCAGGACCGCGTCGAGCAGGTCGCCGAAGTTCATCGCGAACGGATTCAGCCACGAGATGGAGGGCTTGATCGAGCCGCTCGGGGGATGGCTTCCGTAGACCTTCACAAATGCCACCACCGCGAAGAGCCCGAGGATGAACACCTCGATGCCGAGCAGCCCGCGCTGGATCGCAGCCGACAGCTCGATGCCCCGGTAGCAGATCCACGTCATCAGCACGATCCACACGATCGCCGCGACGATGATCGCGGCTTTGGATTCTCCGAGTTCGGTGAAGCCAAAGAGCTTGAACGTGTAAATGGCCGCGATGTCCGAAAGCGAGGCCATCACGATCAGATCGGCCAGGAAGATCGCCCAGCCGTTCATCCACCCCGTGATGGGCCCCAGAGCGCGCGTCGTCCAGGCGAACGACGTGCCCGCATCGGGATCGGCGCGGTTGAAGTATTTGTAGGCGGAGGCGACGAGCAACATCGGTATGAACGACACGAGCAGCACGGCCGGCGCGTGGACGCCGACGCCTTTGACGGCGACGACGAAACCGAGCGTGGCGGCGAGCGAGTAGGCGGGCGCGGTCGAGGCGACGCCGATGACGATGTTGGAGACGTAACCGATGGCGCCTTTTTTCAGGCCCTTGTCCATGACGCCCGAAGACGCTGGCGATCCAGATACGGCGGCACCTTCGGCACCTTCGGTGGCCATCAACGGCTCCTCTCGTGGGCTGCGGCGGACATGGCGCGCTTTGTGTGAAGGAAAGGTACGTACCAAGACGGCGGACGCGCAATGGGCGTGATCCCCAAAACGTCTAGCGTCAATTGGACTAGTCGTACAATGGCTGTGCCACATGTTGACCACGCGGCGCATTGAGGGGCAAATGGCGAGCGGTTAGCGTTGTCCTGAGTGTCTAGTCAGCTATCGACGAGAAGGCAGGTCTTCGATGTCCGGTGATCTCCAAGAGCAAGCCAAGCGCCATCTGTGGATGCACTTCACGCGCATGGGCTCCTACGCGGAGCCCGACCATGAGGTGCCGGTGATCGTGCGTGGCGAGGGCTGCTACGTGTATGACGAGCACGGCAAGCGCCACCTGGACGGCCTGTCGGCGCTGTACTGCGTGAACATCGGCCACGGCCGACCGGAGCCTGGTGAAGCGGCGGCGGCGCAGTCGAAGGAGCTGGCGTTCTACACGAACTGGAGCTACGCGCATCCGCGCTCGATCGAACTGGCGACGCGCATCGCCGAGTTGGCACCGGGGGAACTGAACCGCGTGTTCTTTACATCGGGTGGATCGGAGGCGGTGGAGACGGCATGGAAGCTCGCGAAGGCGTTCCATGCGGCCAACGACGAACCGCGCCGGCACAAGCTGGTGTCGCGCAACCTCGCCTACCACGGCACCTCGATGGGGGCGCTAACGGCGACGGGCCTTACGCCGTTGCGGGCGCCGTTCGAACCGCTTACGCCAGGCGGCGTGCATGTGCCGAACACGAACTCCTACCGCTGGCAGGAAGACCGTGACCCGCTGTGGGCAGCGAACGCGATCGAGGAGGCGATCGAATTCGAGGGTCCGGAGACGGTGGCGGCGGTGATCCTTGAGCCGGTGCAGAACGGCGGCGGCTGCTTCGTACCGCAGGACGGCTACTTCCAGCGGGTGCGGGAGATCTGCGACCGCCACGGCGTGCTGTTGATCTCCGATGAGGTGATCTGTTCGTGGGGCCGCTTGGGCTACTGGTTTGGGTGTGAACGCTTTGACTACCAGCCGGACATGATCACGACTGCCAAGGGCATCAGCTCGGCGTACGCGCCGCTTGGCGCGGTGATCGCCGCCGACCACGTCGCCGAGCCGTTCCTGCACGGCAAGGCGATCTTCAACCACGGCTTCACGTTCGGCGGACATCCGGTGGCGTGCGCGGTGGGGCTGGCGAACATAGACATCATGGAGAACGAGGATCTGTGCGGGAACGTCCTGGCAAACGAGGGGGCGTTCCGGGAGATGCTGGACAGCCTGCGCGATCTGCCGATCGTTGGCGACGTGCGCGGCGCGGGCTACTTCCAGGCGATCGAGCTGGTGAAGGACAAAGACACGAAGGAGACGTTCGACGACGATGAATCGGAGGAGCTGCTGCGCGGCTACCTCTCGGGCGAGCTTTACAACCGCGGGCTGATCTGCCGCACGGACGATCGCGGCGATCCGATCGTGCAGCTGTCGCCGCCGTTGATCGCGGGACCGCAGCAGTTCGAAGAGATCGAGGCGATCCTGCGCCCGGTGCTGAGCGAGGCCTCGGAGCGGATGGAGCGATGGAGCTCACTGTCGCGAGCCTGATCGGCGAGCTCGGCTTGGAGCTGGTGAGTGGCGAGGATGCCGCGCATACAAACGTGCGGTGGGTACACAGCACGGAGCTGCAGGACCCGACGCCGTGGCTGAAAGGCGGCGAGCTGCTGCTGACGACGGGCATCCAGCTGAACGGCCCGAAGTCTCAGCGCGAGCTGATCGACCGCTTGGCAGACCACGAGATCGCGGGCCTGGGCTTCGGCACGGGCTTCGCGCACAAACGGCTGCCGGCGGCGCTCGTGACGGCGGCTAAGAAGCGGGGGTTCCCGCTGTTCGAGGTGCCATACGAGCTGCCGTTCATCGCGATAACGGAGCGTGCGTTCGCGCGCTTGTTGGATGAGCGCTACGAGCTGTTGCAGCGCACGATGGTGGGCGATGTGCTCGCGGAGGTGCTGACTGGTCACCTGTACCCGGAGGATCTGCAGGCGCGGTTGCGCCCGTTTGGAATCGGTGAGCAGGTGGCGGTGCTTGCGTTCAAGCCACAGGATCCGAGCGCGGCGGCGACGGTGGTGGAAGCGATCCTCGAGCGTGAGCGGGTCCCCAGCCTGGTGGCGATTCGCGCGGGGCTGTTGTGCGCTGTGATCGATCAGAGCAGCGCGAACGGTGCGGGCAGCACGTGGTCGCCGATGGAGCTCGCGCGCAAGATCCGCTCGGAGTTGGCGATCCGCTTAGGCGAGGTGCG
>JBEKAM010000071.1:0-15845 GCA_050015915.1 Solirubrobacteraceae bacterium | reverse complement strand
TGAACAGCAGGCTGGGGACGAGCACCCGGCGCGGGCCCACTCCCTCTTTTAGATCGGCCGGCGTCACACCGATGACGGTGGAGAGGTAGCCGGGGACGAGCGGCAGCACGCACGGCGAGAGGAACGACACGAGCCCGGCGGCAAGCGCTAGCGGGATGCCGACACCGGTGGTGGTTTCCGCGGAGGCGAGGATCGGCAGCAGGTGGCTCATGGTTGATGCTCGTAGACAGGATTGCGCATCGCCGCGCGCATCTCGGCGACTTCTTGCTCGAGGCGCTCGACGCGCTCGCGCAGATCCGCCAGCTCGTCGCGCCGCTCGGGCGCGGCTACCGGCGTGGACCCTGCTCGCTGATACTCGCTGCGGGGCTCCGCCTGGGCCTCCTCCTCGCTGTCTTGGAGCAGCTGGATGTAGCGCTCCTCCTTGTGCCCGGGGCGGCGCTCGAGCCGCGCGACGAGCTCGCGCTCGATCAGGGCGTCGAGGGTCGCATGAACGCTGGCGAGCTCGGGGAAGGAGTGCATCCGGTCGGTGCGCTGCTTGAGCTCGCCTGGCGTCTGTGCCCCACGCAGCATCAGCACGCACATGATGGCCTGCTCGGCGGAGTCCATCGGCAGCGTTTCCACCAGCAGGTGGCGGTACTTCGCGGTGCGACTGCCGGCGCCGCTTGCCAGGCGCGTGTAGCCGCGGCGCTCGAGGCGATGGAGTGCGTCGCGAATCACGGCGTCGTCGTACTCGACCACTGGATCGCGGTTGGTGGACTGGTTGCATGCGAGCCGCAGCGCATTGAGCGACAGCGGGTATGCATCGGGGGTTGTGCGCTGCTTCTCCAGCAGACAGCCGAGCACGCGGATCTCTGACGCGGACAGGTTCACGGTCGTTAACCCTACGACTACGACGGTAAAGTCAGCTCAGTGAGCGCCCAGCCATTCAGCCCCGGGCACGGCGGCGGCGAGGGTCGCCGCTCGCGCCGGTCAGAGCTTCGCCCGGAGGACATCCCCGACAAACACGTCTCGCTGGGGCGTATCGGGCGGCTGTTCATCCCCTACAGGACACGCCTGGGAGGACTGCTCGGACTGATCGTGCTCGGCTCGGTGCTGAGCGTAGCCTCGCCGTTCCTGCTGCGGGAAGCGATCAACAAGGGCATCGTTAAGCACAACCTGACGTTGCTGACGTGGCTGGTGGGCGGCATGATCGCGCTGGCGGTAATCAACAGCGTGATCAGCGTCGCGCAGACGTGGATCTCAAACCAGGTAGGTCAGCGCGTGATGCACGACCTGCGCGCGGCGGTGTTCGCGCATCTGCAGCGTATGTCGCTGGCGTTCTTCACGCGCACGCGTTCGGGCGAGGTGCAGGCGCGGATCGCGTATGACATCGGCGGCATCGATGACGTCGTGACGAGCACCGCCACGTCGACCGTCTCGACGGTCGCGACGGTGCTGGCGACGGTCACTGCGATGTTCGCGCTGGAATGGCGCCTGACCCTGTTCTCGCTGTGCCTTTTGCCGTTCTTCGTGTGGCTGACGCGCCGTGTGGGCAACGAGCGCCGGCGCATCCAGTCGGTTCGCCAGGGGCGCCTGGCGGATATGTCGACGCTGGTGGAGGAGTCGCTGTCGGTGTCGGGGATCCTGCTTGGCAAGACGATGGGCCGCTCACACGAGCTGGTCGATCGCTTCTCCTCGGAGTCGAGTGATCTCGCCGACCTGGAGGTGCGCGCACGCATGGCTGGGCGCTGGCGGATGTCCTCGGTGCAGCTGGCGTTCGCGATCATGCCCGCGGCGGTGTATTGGTTTGCGGGCTATAACATCGCTCACGGCCACGATGTGATCTCGATCGGCACGGTGGTCGCGTTTACGACGCTACAGACGCGTCTGCTCTTCCCCATGCAGCAGCTGCTGTCGGTGGGCCTTGAAGTGCAGACTTCGCTGGCGTTGTTCGGGCGCATCTTCGAGTACCTGGACCTACCCGTGGACATCGTCGAACGCCCGGATGCGCGCACGCTCACCGACGCGCGCGGCGATGTGGAGCTGCGCGACGTGTCGTTTCGCTACGAGCCAGATGCGCCGTGGACGCTGGAGGACATCAGCGCGGAGATCCCGGCGGGAACGCGCACGGCATTGGTGGGCGAGACGGGCTCGGGCAAGACAACGCTCGCGTATTTGGTGGCGCGCCTTTATGAGGCGCAGCGCGGCTGCGTGAGTATCGATGGCGTCGACATCCGCGATCTGACACTCGACTCACTGGCGGCCACCGTTGGCCTCGTCTCACAGGAGACCTATCTGTTTCATGCCTCGATCCGCGAGAACCTGCGCTTCGCGTGTCCGCAAGCGAGTGATAAGGAGATCGAAGATGCGGCGCGCGCAGCGCAAATCCACGAGCTGATCGCGTCACTGCCGGAGGGTTACGACACGCCCGTTGGCGAGCGCGGATATCGATTCTCGGGAGGTGAGAAGCAGCGGATCGCAATCGCGCGCACCGTGCTTCGCAACCCGCCTGTGCTGGTTCTTGACGAGGCGACCTCGGCGCTTGACACAGAGACCGAGCGTGCGGTGCAACAGGCGCTCGATGAGCTCTCGCGCGGGCGCACGACGATCGCGATCGCTCACCGGCTGTCGACGATCAGAGACGCCGACCAGATCCTGGTGCTCGACTCCGGTCACATTGTCGAGCGCGGCACTCACGATGAGCTGATCGAGCGCGGTGGGCGTTACGCAGCGCTTTTGAGTGGTGCTGAGGTGGGCGCGGAGCCGGCCGGCGACGGCTCTTCCGCGGCGTTGGCCTGATCTCCGGGTGGGTCTTCGTGGTGTCTCAGTTTCAGCCGAGGTGCTTTGACACGGCGTAGCACGAAGGCATCAGAGCCCGAGCTTGCGAACGCCTTCCTCGTTGAAACCGAGGTGGTGGCCAACCTCGTGACGCACCGTCTGGGTGACGTGTTGGCGCAGGCGGTTGGGGTCGTCGCCGAAGTCGCGCACAAGGGTATCGCGGAAGATCAGAATCTCGTCTGGCAAGCCTCCGCCCCCGAAGTACGCGGTACCACCGCGCCTTGAGCCGACGTACATGCCGTACGCGTGGTTCTCGGCACCGCGGTCGGAGACGACGACCGCGACGTGCTCGAGGGCCTGTTGGAACTCGGCCGGGAGTTCGTCGAGCGCTGAGCTGACGAGCGCCTCGAACTCCTTCTCGCTGTAGTGCCGGTGCCCGCTCATGATTGCGGGGAGCGTAGCTCACGCTCGGGTGTCCGGCTATGCGACAGCGTCGATGTTCAGGCGCACGTAGTCGACCACAACCGGCTCGCCGAGCTCCTCGAGCACGTCGTCCATGAAGCGCTCGCGGAGATCCTCCGGCAGTTGCTGGACGTGTGGGCCGAGCACGATCGTGGAGAGGAACTCGCGTGGGTGCTCCGGTTCGCGGGGCGCCGGGGTCAGCCAGCACTCCGCTGTGCTGAAGCCGGCGGCGAGCAGGCGCTGGCCCGTGGTCTCGGCACCGGCGTAGTTCCACGGCGGCTGCCAGTCGAGGAAGTGCTGCGCGTATGGCTCCCGCGCGAGCACCTCGTTGGCGCTTGCGCGCAGCACGGTGATGTTGCCCTCTCCCCCGCACTGCGCCACGAGCCGACCGCCGGGGCGCAGCGCCCCATGCAGGCGCTCGAACAGCCGCTCGTGGTCGGCGATCCAGTGGAACGTCGCAGTCGAGAGGATTGCGTCGGTGGGCTCATCGAGCTGGAGCTCGAGCAGGTCGATGACGCGCAGGTCCACGTCCGGCCCGAGGCGCTCGCGGGCAGCGGCGATCATCGAGGGCGACTCGTCAATCGCGATCACGCGCCCGTGCGGTAGACGCTCGATTAGCGTCTGCGTGATCCGCCCAGAGCCGCAGCCGGCATCCAAGACGAGCTCATCGCCGCTCAACTCGAGGCGGTCGAGCACTGCGAGCCCAAGCGCCTCCATCGTCCCTGAGACGCGGTCATAACTGTTTCCGTCCCACTCGCGTATTGGCATACAAATGTACGCTATCACATATCATGGTTGGCTTTGTCGACGAGCTCGATCAGCAGTTTTGAGAGCTGTCCGCCCTGCCAGGCGATCGGCGAGCGGGTCGGCTGCCCATCCACCCCGGCGTCCTCGACCGCGAGCCGCGCACCAGGAATCGTGGCTGCGTACCGTTCGCTCACGGCTAGCGGGTGCTCGGGGTCGGCCTCATCGCGACTTGCGACCACGAGCGTCGGCACGGCGATTTTCTCCAGCTCGGCCATCTCCCCGAACGGTCGCGAGCGGGGCACCACTTCGAGCGCGTCGGCTACTGCACCTGGGTGCTCGTGCGCTGACAGGCGCTGGCGCAACACCGTCTGCACGGTCTCACGCCAAGCGTCGGGCACAGCATCGAGGTCATACGCGCGTATGAACCCATCCACTCCCCCCTCGCGCAGCCCACGTGCGAGGGCGTCCCAATGGGCGAACTGTCCCTCTCCGTATGATGACGGCTCATATGCAGGGGTGATGAGCGCGAGGCCGGCAACGCGCCCGGGATGCTCGAGCGTGAAGCGCGCGGCCGTGTGAGCGCCCATCGATGCGCCCGCCAGCACAGCCCGCTCGATGCCAGTTGCGTCAAGGACCGCCAGCAGGTCGGTCGCGAGGTGCTCGTAGCCATAGGCGCGATCGGCGGCGGGGCGCGAGCGTCCGTGCCCGCGTGCGTCATATGCGATCACCGTGTGTCCTGAGCGCTCGAGCGCACGTGAGCCCATAACGACATAGCGGCGGGTGGCGGTGAGGCCATGTAGCAGCACGATCGCCGCACCCGCGCCGTGGCGCTCACCGGAAAGCGTGACGCCGCCGGCGTCTACGTTCAGGGCGCTGGTGTCGTCAGGCACGCTGCGTGGGTGCGAATCAGCTCGGCGGAGAGATCGGGGCGCTCCCAGAAGAACAGGTGTCCGACGTCCTCGATGATCTCCAGCTGCGAGCCGGGGATGCGCGAGGCGATCAGGCGCCCGTTCTGGACTGGCAGGAGCTCATCGACGGTGCCGTGGATCACGAGTGTGGGCATCTGCAGCTCCGGCAGGCGCGCGTTGGTGTTGTGCGCGGCGCACGCTTGCATCTGGGCCATGATCACGGGCAGTGCCACCGCACGGCGGTGGGCGATCGCCTCGAAGCGCGCGTAGGCCTCATCGTCGGCTGCCATCGCCGGCGAGACGTTGATCTCCCAGCCGGCACGCAGCGCACGGGCGCGGTCGCCGGACATCATCGCCTCGGTGAGCTGTTGCAGCCTCTCGGGGGCTGCCAGCGAGCTGCCCTCGCCACCGCAGTAGGTGCAGCCGAGGGTGAGCGTGCGGATGCGATCCGGGTGGGCGAGTGCGAGCTCCTGGGCGATCATGCCGCCCATCGAGATGCCGAGCACGTGTGCCGAGTCGAGCTCGAGCGCGGACAGCAGCGCGGCGGCATCCTCGGCCATCTGTGCGGTGGTGAGGTCACTCCCGTCTAGACGGCTGCTGGCGCCCACGCCGCGGTGGTCGTAGGCGATCACGTCGAAGTGCTCGCGCAGCGGGCCGAGGAATGGCTCGCCCCAGTGCAGCGCGGTTCCGCTCATGCCCATGATCGCCAGCAGCGGCGGACCGGAGCCGGTGCGTTCGTAGTCGAGCTCGATGGACCCCACGGGAATGACGGTCATGCTCCGCTGATCCTAACGGGCGTCGAGCATCTCCGCCCACGTGCTCAGCGTTTGGGGCAGGGTGCGGTGTAGCTGGCGTCGACCGTCTCCGGCCGCGACGGTTCGCCGTCTTCGGCGAAGATCACTTCGGTCTTCATCAAGAGACCACCCTTGGGGCATTTGCTTGGCACGCGGCCGTAGTAGATCGTGTGTCCGTGGGTGCGATAGGCCGAGCCGACCTTGAGGCTGATCGAGCGCACCGATGCATATGGCGCTCCTGGCACGCTTGCCACGAGCGGCACCTGCGCGATCAGCTCCGGGCCGCTGCCGCCCGCGCTATCGAGGTTGACGTAGTGGCCGCTCGACAGTATTTCCAGCGATACCGGCGAGTGGCCGTCGGTGAGGAACTCCATGCCTCCGCCGGGAGCGTAGAAGGAGGACAGTTCTGCCTGCTCTTCCACCCGTTCGCCGCCGAAGGTCACAAAGCCGATCACTTTGCCCACTGGTCCCGCGGCTGATCCGTGCGGGCAGCGGACCGGGCCGAATTGTTCGAGCGCGGGCACAGCACAGGTGGGAAAGCCCTGTGGGTGCACCTTCGCACCGATCGGCAGGTAGAAGTTGACGCCGATGAGTGGTGGTGGCGAACCGAAGTATTCATTGCCTTCGATTGTGTATTCGGCTCGTGCAGCTGTGCCTGCGCCAAGGATGTCGCCGGTGTGGGGAAAGCCTGGGATGGGAACAGGCAGGGCTTTCAGCCGCACCGTTGGCGTCGCCGGTGCCTGGCCGGCGAATGCCAGGCCGGCGAGAGCGATGGTGGCGATGAAGACTGCCAGCTGGGTAGGTGCTCTGCGCATGAATCGGCTCCTCGTCTCGGACTGCTCCGCTCGAACGTCGGCGGGCGCTGCGCGCCCTAGGACCGACGTGCATAAGAGGAGCCAGGTGGTGAGGAGGATTCGCAGCCTGTGAATCATTAGACTGAGTTGCCGCCCATTCCCACACGAGTCTCTGGTGTGGATCACTAGCCGTAAATCCTCGAGATTGGGGTCGAATGTGAAGCGGTCAGTCTCTCTTGCTTTGCTCGCGTACATGGTGTTTGTGTCGGCTGCAGACGCGCAAGGCGTATCGCAGGCCACGCTCAGGATGGTTGTCGCGAGGGCAGCTCAGATTGGCACCGTAGACAGCGTTGAAGCCGAACGGAGCAATGCGGTTGCTGCCGCTATCGCGATCAACCCAGACACGTCCTCGCTGCCAAACTCAGCGTCGGCGATACCTGTGACGTTGTTCGAGCTACACGGGTCGTTTGACGATGTGGAGGCGAAAGTACCCGCCGGGGGTACCGCGCCCAGGGGTGACGTAATCGCCTATATCGTCAATCAGAAAGAGGAAATCGCAGCAACGTATATCGGGAACCAAGCGATCCCCCTGCGCGGAGCCGTTCAGCACTTCCGTTCGGCACAGGACCGGGCGATCATCGCTCACGCCAACCACAAGCTGTCGAAGGCACCGCGTCGTGGTAGTCATAGCGAGTAACAACTACAAATTGCCAATGCGGCGCCGCGGGGATCCGGACTGGGGCCTCTACACGGGGAACGCCAGCTGCTCGACGGCCTCTGCCCCGCCGACGGTCTGCTGCGCGGGATGCGCTCCCGTGCCATGGCCCTCTTCACCGTCACGCGTAGCCACTGATGTCGATCCGAGCCCGGCGACGCGCACGCCGAGCAGCCTCACCGGTCGCGGCGGCGAGTACTGGCGCAGCAGCTCGAGGGCGACCTCGCTGACCAACTGGGCGTCGCACATGGGTTGGGCGACCGTACGTGAGCGGGTGACTGTCGTCCAGTCATCGAGCCGCACCTTGATACCGATCGTGCGCCCACGCCGACCGTTTGCCTTCAGTCCGGCGCACAGCTCCTCAGCCATCAGCGATAGATGCTCGCGCATCTGGGTGGGGTCGCTTACGTCGGTGTCGAAGGTGCGCTCGCGCGACTCGGAGACGACCTTGCGCGCAGCGCCGATCTCGCCGTCGTGTTCGAAGCGTCCGCGCCGTCCGAGCTCGCGTCCGAGATTCGGGCCGAAGCGCTCGATGAGCAGCTGCTCGGGGGCGGCGCCCAGTGCGGCGAGCGTGGTCAGCCCCAGTTCAGCCAAGCGCGCGGCTGTCTTCGGCCCGATGCCCGGCACGAGACCGGGCGATGCATCGGCGAAGCGCGCGCATGCCTGCTCGCGGCTGAGAACGACGAAGCCCGCGGGCTTCTCTGCGTCGGAGGCGACCTTGGCGATGAGCTTGTTCGGTCCGATGCCGACCGAGCAAGTCAGCTGGGTGGCGGCCTTGATCTCGGCGATCAGCCTGCGCATCGCTGCGCGTGGCGAGAACAGGCCGGCGACGTCGAGATAGGCCTCGTCCAGCCCGACGACCTCGACACGCTCGACGTGCGCGCGCACGAGATCCATCACCTGCTTGGAGGCTTCGCGGTAGGTGGCGAAGTCCGGCGGCAACACGACCGCGTCCGGGCACAGCCGCCGTGCCTTGGATGCCGGCATCGCCGATCCGACGCCGAAGCGTCGTGCCTCGTAGCTGGCGGTCGTGACGACCGCTCGCGGGCCGCTGCCGGCGACTACGACCGGCTTGCCGCGTAGCTCGGGATGGCGTCGCAGCTCGATCGACACATAGAAGGCGTCGGCGTCCAGATGGGCGACGCGCAGGGGGGTCGGTTCGGACACAACCCTCGAATTTAGCGCCGGGCGCGGCGGGCGCCCATGCGGATCGCCGCCGGAGCCAAGCTAACCCTCGAGTGGAGGCTCAGCCAACCGGTGGGGCGGGAGCGAGCAACTCGCGGCGCGAGCCGACGCCGAGCTTGCGGTAGATGTGGCGCGCATGCGTGCGGACGGTCTCGATGCTGACGTGCAGGTCGGCCGCAATTTGCGAGTTCGAGCGACGCTGCTGCAATCGGGCGAGCACCTCGAGCTCGCGCGAGGTCAAAAGGCCCGAGCCGGGGCTTGCGTAGTTGTCGCGTGGCCGCAGTTGCAGTCCGCGGGAGGCGAGAAAAATGGCGTTGCGCACGTCGCGAAGCTGGGTGGCCTTGGCTAGGCATGCGGCTGCGCCGAAGCTCAACAGCTGTGCGGACTCGATGCTCGACGGGCGCTCGGCCAGCAGCACGAAATGGGTATCGGCGTGCGACGCGACGAGTGCACGGATCTCCGCTGGGTTGCGCAGCGAGCCGGCGTCGAGGATCGTCACGAGCGGTCTGCGCGCTCGCAGCACCGATTTCAGATCGGCGGGGCCGACGTCGTCGGCCACCAGCTCGAGGCTGGGATCGTCTTCGATGACGCCGCGCAATCCCCGCGCCAAGAGGTCGTCGAAGCGCCCTATCGCGACTGTCGTGACGGCTAGATCCTCGGTCTGCATCCAGCGGATGTTACCGCCAATCACAGGAATGGGTGATCTGTGCATCACCCGTTGCTAACCCGATGTCCAACCCGAAGATCACCCCCCTCGGGTGATCCCCTGCTGAGCCATGCGCGCGACTATGTCTGTAAGTGTGTAAGAGACAAATCTCGGGACTGTGGAGGCCAACGAGATAAGTCACGGAACGCCCTGCAAAGCGGCCGTTACGGGATCCCACGGAGCGGGAGAGAAATGTTGATGCGCCACAATCGAGAGTCGCAGACGCTGGTGCCTGCGCCAGCGTGCCCACGCCCGCGAAGCGGACGACGCGAGACGCGGCTTATACGGCTGCGCTCGACGGTGTTTGTGACGCTGGTTGCGCTCTTGCTGGCGGCGTTGATGGCGCCTGCGGGGCAGGCGCAGGGCGCCGGCGAAAGCTCCTCAGAAGAACCAGCCGCGGTCTCTGAAACCGCGGAAGCAACAGGCGAAGCCAAGCTGAGCGCCCGCCAGGAACGCGCTGCAGCTAGGCAGCAGCAGCGCCAGGCGCAGCGCGAAGCAAGGCTCGAACGCCAGGAAGCCAAGCGTGCAGCACGGTCCAAGCGCAGCAGCTCGCGGCCGGTGCAGAACAGCTCACGTCTGCGGACTCAAGGCGACGTGCACTTCTCCTGCACCGCCGTGAACTGGCAGTTTGTGAACTTCCCTGCCGAAGGGACGAACAACATTCAGTCGGTGATCAAGCTCTACGGCGAAGGCGACAACAAGCCGCCGACCGCGATCACGGGCAGCTTCACTTTCACGGGCTCCAGCTACGAAGCCACGACGCCTCTGCAAGCTCCCCCCGGCGAATACAGGATCGACGCGTGGGCGAAATGGAACGGCAACGGGCTGAAAGGCTCGTTCGACATCATCGGCCGGCTGACCTGCTCGGCCAACCCGGGGTTCTCAGTAGAAAAGCTGCAGCGGGTCGCCGGCGGTGGCGGCTCCTTCACATCCGCGCCGATCACAGGCGAACTGGGCGACACGGTCGACTACGAGATCGTGGTCAAGAACGAAGGCAACGTGCCGCTGAGCTTCGGTAGCGAAGACGTCGTCGACCGCAACTGCGGCTCGATCTCCGGTGGGCCTGTCTCGGGGACGCTGGAAGTGGGTGCCTCGGCCACATACACGTGCACACACGTGCTCGAAGAAGTCGGCTCCTATTCGAACAAGGCGGAAGTCTCGGGCATCCCGCCCACGGGCGACGGGCCTCCGATCACGCACACCTCCAACACGGTGGTCGTGGAAGTGCCGCTGCCGCCGGCATTGCCGGCGCCGGCCTTCACGCTGGAAAAGCTGCAGCAGATAGCGGGCACGGGCGGCTCCTACACGAGCTCGCAGTTGAGCGGCGCGGTGGGCCAGACGGTCGACTACGAGATCATCGTCAAGAACACCGGCAACGTGCCGCTGACGCTCTCGAACTTCAGCGACCCGCAGTGCGATGCGGGCACGCTTGCCGGCGGGCCGGAAGCAGGCGCGGCGTTGCCGGTGGGCGCCTCGACGACATTCACGTGCACGCACCTGCTGAGCGCGGCAGACGGCTCGGCTGGCTCCTACACGAACACGGTCACGCTGACAGGCGATCCCCCGGGCGGCGAGGGCGCCCCCGTGACGAACACCTCCAACACGGTTGTCGTCTCGGTCTCCCCCACCGCGAACGGCAACACGTTGTCTTCGACGAGCTCCGCGGGCGCGACGGGCGTGCTGTCCTCGACGAGCACGCAACCGCCGTCGAAAACAGGAGTGCTCGCGTTCAGCTCGGCGACGCTGCCACTGTTGAAGGGTCCCCAGGGCTGCGTGCGCAACGACTTCCGCGTGAGCCTCAAGGCGGCAGGCGTCGCAAGCGTCATCTTCTATCTGGACGGGCACAAGCTGAGGACGCTTACTTCGAAGAACGCCCACAAGGGCCTACTGACGCTGTTGATCAACCCGGACAAGCTGAAGGTTGGGACGCACAAGCTGACGGCGAAGATCACGATGAAGCACACAGGCTCCACGAAAGCCAAGCAGGGCACGCGTACCGTGCGGATCCTGCGTTGTAGCTCAGCGGCACTCACGCCGAAATTCACCGGCTAGCCATGCGCATGCAGTTGGCTGTGGGCGCGCGAGGACGCGGGGCTTTGCTGTCCCTCCTCGCCACGCTGACGCTGCTCGTCACAGCGATGCCCGCGCACGCTGGCCCACCGGCGACGATTGCAGCGCTCGCCCGCTTGTCCAACCTGCGCACGGAATCGCGCTGGTCCTACCCTAACTCTGAAGCTCTGGTTCACGCTTATCCTTCAGCGGGATCGCATGTAATTGGGCGCCTGCGCTTTCTCACCGTGGACGACCAGGCGGAGCTGTATGTGGCGCTGCTGTCGGCCCGTATGTCCTCGGGTCAGACGTGGATCAAGATCGAGCTGCCCGCGCGACCCAACGGCCAGACCGGCTGGGTACCGAGGAGCGCGCTCGAGTCGCTGCACACGGTCAACGGCTACCTGCTGGTCGACCGCACCACGCTGCGAGCAACGCTGTTTCGTGACGGCCGCGCGATCTTCAGCGCACCGATCGGCGTGGGCAAGGCGAGCACGATTACGCCGCCTGGCAACTTCTACGTGATGGAGAAGCTCATCACGCTGAACGACCCGGAGTACGGTCCGGTGGCGCTGGGTACGAGCGCGTATGCACCGACGCTGAGCGAATGGCCGGGTGGTGGCATCGTCGGCATTCACGGCACCAACGAACCGCAGCTGATCCCCGGGCGCCCGTCCCACGGCTGCGTGCGCATGCGCAACGCGGACATCAAGCGACTGTGGTCTCTGATCTCGGTGGGAACGCCGATCGAGATCACCTGAGGCTGCCCCTCCCGGGGGCCAATCATGGCGGTAGATCACACGGCACGCTGTATGCGACACATGTCAAGCCGTGTTGCAGTAGTCTCCGCTTCGAGGGGACATGGACCTGACTTTCAGCGACAAAGAGACCGCCTTCCGCGATGAGTTGCGGGCCTGGCTGGCGGACAATCAGCCCAGCGAGAAACCGCCGGCTGACGCGGGCGACGACGCGCAGTTCGCCTACCGCCGCGACTGGCAACGGCACCTGTATGACGCGGGCTGGGCGGCGCCGGCGTGGCCGACGGAGTACGGCGGACGCGGTGCCTCTCAGAGCGAGTCGGCGATCTACTTTGAAGAGCTTGGTCGTGCGCGCGTGCCGTTCGCCGCGAACACGCTGGGCCTGTTGCTGGGCGGCCCGACGCTGATGGTGTGGGGCACGCCGGAGCAGAAGGAGCGCTACCTGCCGCCGATCCTCTCCGCGGAGGAGATCTGGTGCCAGGGCTTCTCCGAGCCCGACGCTGGCTCGGATCTCGCCTCGTTGAAAACACGTGCGGTCAAGGACGGCGATGAATGGGTGGTGACGGGCCAGAAGGTTTGGACGAGCGGCGCGCAGTACTCGAAGTGGTGCATGCTCGTGGCCCGCACGGACGGCGAGGCAGCCAAGCACAAGGGCCTGACGTACTTCCTCATGGACATGGAGCAGGAGGCTGTGCAGATCCGCCCGCTGCGCCAGATCACCGGTGAGGCGGAGTTCAACGAGCTGTTCATCGAGGAGGCGCGGATCCCCGACGCGAACGTCGTGGGCGGTGAGGGCAACGGCTGGAAGGTCGCGCTGACGACGCTGATGAACGAGCGCGCGGGCTTGGGCTTCGCGCTACAGATCCGTCTGCGCCAGCTGCTCGACGACGTGATCGCGGCGGCTGCTGAGAACGGAAAGCTCGAGAACGCGCTGTATGCGGATGCGATCGCGGAGCTGCACGTGCGCTGCGAGTCGATTCGCCTGCTGGCGTGGAAGGGCCTGACGGACGCCGAGCGCTACGGCCAGCCGGGCCCCGAGGGCTCGCTCGTGAAGTGGCTGTGGTCGGACACGAACCAGCGCTTGACGCAGCTGGCGGCAGACGTGGTTGGCCCGGAGGCGCTGATCACGGGCACGAGCTGGAGCTATGAGCTGTTGCGCGCGCGCGGCAACACGATCGAGGGAGGCACCACCGAGGTGCTGAAGAACATCGTCGCTGAGCGCGTCCTCGCTCTCCCCCGCTTGAAGGTGGCTGCGTGACGACTTCTTTTGATGGGCTCCGGGTAGGCGGGACCACATTCCTCTCCGCGGGTGGGGTGGCATAGCGGCATGGACTTCGGCCTGACCGACGACCAGCGCGACATTCAGCGCACGGCACGCGACCTGCTGGCTGAGCGTGCGACGTTTGCGCGGGTGCGCGAGCACGCCGAGGCGGGCACGACGGATGAGTCCCTGTGGAAGGAGCTGTGTGAGCTGGGCTGGCCGGGCATCGCCATCTCCGAGGAGTACGGCGGCCAGGGCCTGGGCACGATCGAGCTTTCGATTTTGAGCGAGGAGCTGGGACGCGTGGTTGCGCCGGTGCCTTTCCTGGCAAGCGCGATGGCGGCTTGTGTGATCGAGCAGGCGGGCTCACCTGAGCAGCGCGAGCGCTGGCTGCCGGGACTGGCCTCGGGCGAGACGATTGGTGCGCTGGCGGGCGCGGTGGACGGCACCGCGGAGCTCGTCGTGAGCGGTGCCGAGGCTGACGTGATCGTGCTTGTGGAAGCTGACGGCAGCGGGCGGCTCGTAACGCCCCAGGATGCCGACGTGAGCAAGCTTGCGGCGATCGACTCGACCCGCTCGGCTGCGCGTGTGGGCGTGACCGACGGTGCCGCCGAGTCTCTTGAGGATGGCTGCCCGGGCTTGGGACGCGCGCTCGTCGCAGTCAGCTCTGAGCTTGTGGGCGTCTGCGAGCGGGCGCTCGAGATGACGCTTGCGTACGTCAAGGACCGCAAACAGTTCGGCGTCCCGGTTGGCGCCTACCAGGCGGTGTCCCACCGCTGTGCGCAGATGCTGCTGGATACCGAGCAGGCGCGCTCTTTGACCGCGTTCGCAGCTTGGAGCGCGGATGCGAACCCGGATGGCCTGGCGGAGGCGGCAGCGATGGCGAAGGCTGCGGCTTCGCAGGCGGGGCGCGAAGTGACGGCCGCAGCGATTCAGATGCACGGCGGCATTGGCTTCACGTGGGAGGCGGATGTGCACTGGTTGTTCAAGCGCGCGCAGCTCGACGCTTCGCTGCTGGGTGGCGCAGCACGTCACCGTGCTCGCGTTGCTGAGATCCTGGCGGACAGGATCGCTGCGTCGGCGACCGCCTGACGCGCCGAGACGACTCGCGATCTACTCAAGCCAGCGGCGTTCCGCGGATCACCCGTTTCTTTTCGAGGTGACGCTTGCTGGTGCTCTTGATGAAGATCAGATACGGGTCGGCTTCCAAGCCGGTGAATTCGAAGCTGTTCACCTGTTCGCCGAGCGCAATCCTCCCGTGCGAGCCTTCAGCGCCTTCTTCACCTTCATTACATGTGGGTGGTTCTTCGCCCGCTTCGCACTTTTCGGGGGGCGTTTGGTCGTACTGCAGGACGTATTCTTCGGCGCGAAGCCGCCAACGCAGCTTGAGCGAGTCGATGCCAGGTTCGAGGCTGAGTGGAGGCGATGGCGGCTGCACTCCGCTCCCCAGCAGGGCGAGCGCGTGCGTTTTACCCACGCCGTCGGCGCTGCCTGCGACGACGGTGCTCACAGCGCCGAGACCTTCGACAGCAGCCGGGAGCGTGGTGCTCGAGCTACTGCCATCGCCGAGTTCACCGTGTTCGTTTGTGCCTAGCCCAAATACCTTCCCGCCGCTCACCACCAGGCTGTAGCCTTCCCCCGCTGAGACGCTCGTGACTTTGACGTGTTCGAGCCCCTCGATGGCTCTGGCCGTCTCGACGCAGCGGATTTTTTTGCACGTCTGCGGTCGTGCGACGGCGCCGAGCTCTCCCTTCCCGACGGCGCCCCACCCCACGACCTGTCCGCTTTCGAGCAGTGCGAGAGCATCGAACGCGCCAGCCGATACGGCGACCACGCCACCGAGCGCCGAGCCAGTGCTGGCGCTCTTGACTTCCTGGGGTATATCGGTGATGTGGAGATCGGCTCCCGTGCCGAGCTGTCCCATGTTGTTAGTGCCCCAGGCCATCACATGCCCGCTTGTGAGCAGCGCATAGGTGTCCTTCTGGCCCGCTGATACAGCTGCCACATGTTCGAGAGGCTTTCCCGGGGCGATCAGCACCGGGCGCGGTCTCGTGCTGCACCCCAGTACCTGCGCGATTTCGTTGACACACGTTTCCGGGCCGGCCTCGCCAATGCCGAGCTGGCCGTGTGCGTTTTCTCCCCAAGCCATCAGCGTGTGGTTGCTGAGTAGTGCAAAATTGGCGCCACCGCCGGATGCAATCGCGACCACACCCGTGAGCCCTTCGACGGTTTTGGGCACGCTTTCGCTTTCGCCGGTCGCCTTGTGGGTGCCCCCCTTGCCGTTGCCGAGCTGTCCGTAGTCGTTGTTGCCCCAGGCTTTCACGGTGCCGTTTTCGAGCAGCGCAAGAGCGTGGGCGTTGGCGGCGGAGATGGCCTTGACGGCGCTGAGGCCACTGACGGTTACGTAGTTGGTGCCTTTTGCCCAGGTACCGGTGTCCCTACCCCCTGTTTCGTCGCCGAGCTGCCCGTGGGGGTTGTTACCCCAAGCGCGCACGGTGCCGTCGCTTAGCAGCGCGAGGCTGAATTCACTGCCGTTGGCGAGCGCGGTGATGTTGCTCAAGCCGAGCACGGGAACGGGGCTTTCCTCGAAAGTGTCCTGGTAGCCGACGCCCAGTTCGGCGTGTGCGTTCGATCCCCACGCGACTGCTGCGGCACCAGCTTCGGCGCGTGCAACGGCGGGGAACACAAACAGAATCGCAGTGATTGTGA
>JBEKAM010000070.1:0-15870 GCA_050015915.1 Solirubrobacteraceae bacterium | reverse complement strand
GGGTTCATTTCCTCATTGAGCCGCAGCAGCTCGTCGATCAGCACCGACTCCTCCTTCTGGAAGGAGCACAGCAGCACAGCCCGCTCGCCGTGGCGAGCCGCCTCGCGCAACGTATGGGTCAGGCTCAGCGCCGCGTCGGACACGGTCCTCGCCTCCTCTATTTGGCTGTCTATTGAATGCATCTGATCTGGTCTCGTTTCCTGATCGTCTTGGAGGTCTAAGCCCGAACCACTCATACCGCGCACTCGCCCTCGCCGCGAACAACTTCGAAGGGCACATTCCTGTTCCAGTCAATGAACGTGTTCATCGTCTCAAGACCAAAATCGACAGGCATTGACAAGTCCTTGACGAGTGACTCGAGCTCACCCGTGCCCACACGCTCGGCAAACGCGCCCCACCGCTCGCCCTCCTCACGGTTGGACTCGTAGTGGCGCAGCCACCGCTCGATCGCCTCCGGCACTCGCTTCGCCGGCAGTCGCAGTTTCAGCCGCGTACCGAACTGCACCGGCGCCCCTTCGTAAACGCCGCCCACGTGGGGGATGTACGCCGGGATTGTGTGCTCGCCCACTTTGATCGACGCGCCGTAAAACCCGATGTCAGCCACGTGGTGCTGCGAGCAGCCATTCGGGCAGCCGCTCATCTTGATGTGGATCTCGCGCGTCAGCGGGTCAGTGATGTCCATCGCCTGCACACGCTCCTGCACCGCCTCGTTCAGGCCCATCGAGCTCGTGATCCCCAGCTTGCACGAGTCCGTGCCCGGGCACGACACCACGTCGGTGATCTCCCGCGTGCCGGCGTCGGCAAGGCCGAGCTCACCAAGTGCCCGCCACACGTCGTACACGCTCTCCTCACGCACCCAGCGCAGCAACAGGTTCTGCTGCACCGTCGTGCGCGCATAGCCGCCCGCGTAGTCGCGCACGATTTGCGCGAGACCCCGGAACTGCTCTGGTGTGAGGTCACCTCGCGTGACCTTCGCCTCGACCGTCACAAAGCCCTCTTGCTTCTGGGCTTGCACGTTGGCCTGGCGGAAGCGCTCGAACTCGGATATGTCACCGTTGGGGCTGCCGTAGCTTTGCGGGGGCGCCGGCGCAGACTCGCGCTCGTCATCCACGAACAGGCGGTGCTCCACTGAGAAGTCGCGTTCGTTGACCCACTCGCCTTCCAGCTCCTCCTCGACCTGGCGGCGCAGTTCATCAATGCCGAACTTGTCCACGAACACCTTGATGCGTGCTCGTGCGCGGTTCACCCGCAGCCAGTCCTGGCGGTCGAAGATCCTGAATACAGCCTCTGCGATCTTCAGGTAGTCGCCGTTGTCAAGCTCCACGAACTCATACAGCGCCGGCGCCACCCGCGGCATGATCGACGTGCCGCCGCCCACCAGCATCTGTGCGCCCCGCACCTCACCGCGGCCATCGATCTGCTTCACGCGTGCACGGTAGGCGATGTCGTGGATCTCGCTGATGGCCCGACCTTGCTCGGATCCATCGAACGCCGTCTTGATCTTGCGCGGCATCGCCTGTGTCGTCGGATGGCGCACGAAGTAGCGCACATACGCGCCCACATAGGGAGTCATGTCGAACAACTCATCCGCCGCCACACCCGCCCACGGATCGCCCGTCACGTTTCTCACCGTGTTGCCGCAGCCCTCGCGACTGGACAGCCCCGACTCGGACAGCTCGCGGATCGCCTTCTCCACTTCCGGCAGCGGGATGTGGTGCATCTGCACGTTCTGGCGGGTCGTTATGTGGCCCTTGTTCAGCGGCACGTACTTCTCGATCACATCCGCAAACGACTCGAACTGCTCCGGCGTGATGCCGCCGAACGGGAGCTTCACGCGGATCATTTGCACGTCCGGCTGGCGCTGCCCATAAACGCCCTGCTTGAGACGGAACTTGATGAACTCGTCTTCCGGCATCTCGCCCTGGAGGAACTTGCCTGCCTCCGTCTTGAAGTCGTCGAACTCCTGCTCGATGATCGGGATGAGGTGCCCCGGAACGTTCTGCAGGATCTCTGGGTCCTCCAGCGTGCCGCGTTGGGCGGGGATCGAAACTGGCTCCATGTTGCGAAATCTCCTGGTCCGGGCGCTCATCTAAGTTCCACGCCAGTGTTTATGCGCGCTGGCTAGGTACCCTCCCTGAGAGGGTATTGGGCTAAAGCCTAGCGGGTTTTAGGTGTTTATCCAGGGGTCGCGTTGAGCCACTCGTCGCCGGTGCTCGCCGCCCATGGATCGCGGGACACGCCCTCCAGCAGCGACGCCGCGTGCCAGCCGTCTAGGCCGGCGGGGATATCTGCCGTGGGTGGTGGGGCGGTGGCGCGCATGAAGCGCTCCACTGCCGCCACTATTGCCGCCGCTTCCTCGGGGGATGCGGCGGGCGGGATGCTCTGCAGGTGTCGCTTGGCCTTGGTCACGCGTGCATTCTTGCGTGTCTACTAGCGTTTCGTTCCGCGCCGGAGGACTTCGGCCGCGAACTCCGCGAGCTTGCTCGCCTGGCGCAGTGCCGACTTGAGATCGTTGCTGCCGACGTCGAACAGACCGTAGTGGGCCTCATCCTTGAGGTTCAGCAGACGTTCTAGTGACTTGGCGGCAGCCTTTCCGCCGGGCGTGACCTGTTGGAGCAGGGAGGCTGCCTGGCGGTGATCCTGAGCCCGCGAGCGTTTGCCGAGTGCCTTGCAGCAGGCCGCATCCGACGCTGCGATGCCAGCCAGCACAGCCAGCGCTGCTGCGGGACTGGAAAACTCGATGTCCTCGCCTTCCTCAGCGACTAGCTCCGCGACCTCGAGGAACTTATGCGCATGGCGCAGGCGACGAGCGGCGTCTGCCTCAGCGCATGGTTGCGTCCGCGCCGTGTTCCCGTGGCTCACGCTGTTTCCAGCAGGTCGGAGAGTAGCGCTTGCGATCCACTGATGACGATCGCGTCTGAGAGGAGCTCTGCGAAGATCGGCGGCTGTGTTTCGTGCAGGCGCATCAACTGCGACTCATCCCGCTCGATAACGCTGGCATAGTTGCCTGTCCATCGTTGAATCTGAGCTGAGAGATCGTCGATCTGATCGCGCCACGACGGCTCATCTTCATCCACGTCACTTGCGCGAACAACGAATAGGTCGATGTCGCTTTGCGTGTCACCGTCGCCGCGAGCGGCTGAACCGAACAACGAAACGTGAAGCGGAGCGATCTGCCACTCGCCGACCATATTTCGGATTTTCTCGATAAGTCTCTCGCGCAGGTTGGCGAGCATCTCCACCGCGGGTGCCGCCAGGTGGTCGCGGTTGAGCGCGAACAAATACGCTCGGTTTAGCTCGACGCGCGTCACAAGACCGTGCTCGGTGAGGCGGTGCAAGGAGTCGAGAACGCCGCTGTGAGACGTCCTGCCGGTCAAGAGCGCAACTTGACGTCCGGTGAGCGCCATCGTCGTCCCTGCGAGCACGTGTAGGACATCGCCATCAACTGTTGGACAAACGGCTGTGTAGGGACGGGCAACATCCATACTGGCAGTTTAGCGTCCATATGGACGGTATCCAGTCCAGGCGGATGCTAGACCATCCACTGGTGTTACCTACCCTACGGTGGAGTCTTGGTGAGCTCGCGCTCGCTACAGCGGAATGTTGCCGTGCTTGCGCTTCGGTCCCGGCTCGCGCTTGCCCTGCAGCGTCCTGAACGCAGTGATCAGCCGCGGACGGGTCTCGTGCGGCACGATCACGTCGTCGATGTAGCCACGCTCGGCGGCTGTGTATGGGTTGGCGAAGCGCGCCTTGTAGTCGTCCATCAGCTTCTTGCGCCGCTCATCCGGCGTGGGGCTCGCCGCGATGTCGCGCCTGTAGATGATGTTGACCGCGCCCTCAGGGCCCATAACGGCGACCTCTGAGGTCGGCCAGGCGAAGTTGAAGTCCGCGCCGAGGTGCTTGGAGGACATCACGTCGTAGGCGCCGCCGTATGCCTTGCGGGTGATGATCGTCACCTTCGGCACCGTCGCCTCCGCGAACGCATACAACAGCTTGGCGCCGTGGCGGATGATGCCGCCCCACTCCTGCGCCGTTCCCGGTAGGAAGCCCGGCACGTCGCAGAACGTCAGCAGCGGGATGTTGAACGCGTCGCAAGTGCGTACGAACCGCGCGGCCTTCTCCGAGGCGGCGATGTCCAGCACGCCCGCAAGCTGCGCCGGTTGGTTGCCCACGATCCCGACCGCGTAGCCGTCCAGGCGGGAGAAGCCGCAGATGATGTTCTTCGCGTAGTGCTCATGGACCTCGAAAAACTCCTCGTCATCGACGATCCGCTTGACCACGTCGCGCATGTCGTACGGCTTGTTGGGGTTGTCTGGTACCACATGGTCGAGCTCCGGGTCCATGCGCTCAGGGTCGTCCGTGGGCTGCACCCGCGGGGTACTCTGCAGGTTGTTCTGCGGCAGGAAGCTCAGCAGGTAACGGCAGTCCTCGAGACAGGCGTCCTCGTCCTCTGACGCGAACTGCGCCACCCCGGACTTGCTGTTGTGCGACATCGCGCCGCCCAGCTCCTCGAACTCCACTTCCTCGCCGGTGACCGTCTTGATCACGTCAGGGCCCGTGATGAACATATGCGAGGTCTCCTTCACCATGAAGATGAAGTCGGTGATCGCGGGGGAGTAGACGGCGCCGCCTGCGCACGGGCCCATCACGAGACTGATCTGCGGGATCACGCCTGAGCAGCGAACGTTGCGCAGGAATACATCGCCGTAGGAGCCCAGCGACACGACCCCCTCCTGGATGCGCGCACCGCCCGAGTCGTTGATGCCGATCACCGGACAGCCGATCTTGGCGGCCAGATCCATCACCTTGCACATCTTCTCGCCCATCACCTCGCCCAGCGAGCCGCCAAACACTGTGAAGTCCTGGCTGAACACGCACACCGTGCGCCCGTCAATCGTGCCGTGGCCCGTCACCACCGCATCGCCCCACGGCCGGTTCTTCTGCATGTCGAAGTCATACGTGCGGTGGCGCACGAACGTGTCCAGCTCCTGGAAGGAGCCCGGGTCGAGCAGCTTCTCCACACGCTCACGCGCCGTGTACTTGCCGCGCGCGTGCTGCTTCTCCTCCGCCTCAGGCGAGGAGTGGGTCGCCGCCTCGCGCAGCTCCTGCAACTGCTCCAGCTTCTCCTCGTAGGTCTCCGGTGCCTTCCGGCGCGGCGGTTTGCGATGACCACTGCGCGAGGTTGCCAGGAGTGCTGCATCCGTCTGTCGATTGTGGGGGGTGCTTGCCATGCGGTTGCGAATCCTATCCGCGCTCGCCAAATTTCAGGCGGCAGACTGGCTTTTCGGCCCGTGCTACGGTGAAAACCCATGGCTTCGACCGAGCTGAAGCACCGGCCGGCCGCGCAACTCTCCGATCCGCGCGTGGCGGAAGCGCTCGGGCGGCATATCGGGGAGCTTGTTGCGCTATGGGAGCGCCTGGAACCGAATGGTCCAGGATTCGGGCAGGAGGTGGCAGCCAAGCCAGAGCACGCCCGCAGTCGCTACTACGAGCCGGTGGCACGAATGCTTGTCGCGGGGCTGGGCGGATCAGCCGACCATCGCGCCACATACATCGACTGTCGCCTGAACTACCTGCCGAAGGCGCTGTCTGGCGATCAGCGCGCCGAGCTGCTGGGCGGGCTGCTACAGGCAGAGGGTCGGGCGATCGCGGAGCTCCTCGACGGCGAGTGTCCGCCGGAGCTCACCGAAGAGGTGCTCGCGCGGGTGCACGCGCCCCTTACCTGCCCTCCCGAGCCGGGCGATCCGCGGCTCCTTTTGATCGGCGATTGCGTTTTCAACGACGTGCGCCTGTTCCTTTCTGAGCGGGTATTCGCCGCGACGGGCAGGGGGCCGGACGTCGATCACATCTTCTTCACCGCCGGCCCGCGGCCGCTGGAGCCGGACGAGCTTCGCCGCGTGACCGGAAGCGCTACGCCGACGCTTATAGGGCTGTCGCTGTTCAGCTACAGCGGTGTTCCTGCCTACGGTGGTGTGGTCGCCGACGCCAACCGGCTGCGCGGAGACGAGCTGCAGGCGCGCGTGCAGACGCTCGCCGCGATGGTGGCATCGAGCATCGAGGCGATCCGCGAGGTCACCGACGCAACCGTGCTCGTACACACGGCCTGCAGCCTTCCCGTCACCCGGCGGCGCGCCAGCTGGTGGTTCCTGCCCGCCGAGTCACGTGGCCGCCGCCGCCTGAACCTGGCGCTCACCGACGCCGTGGCCGAGGTGGTGGCGGCTACGGAGAACACCCTGCTGGTGGACGAACAGCTGTTGATCGCAGAGAACGGCGGCCTCAAAGCGATGGGGTCGCCGATCCTCGGCCCCGACTACGAGGAGGCGTACGCGCACCCCGCGCGACTCGGCTCCGTGCTCGCAGACCACTACGCCGAGGCGCTTGCCGCGCAGGCTCTGCTCGGCAAGGCGAAGGTGCTGCTCGTCGATTTCGACAACACGCTCTGGGACGGTGTGATGGGTGAGGGCGAGGTGCATCACTTCGCCGAACGCCAGCGGCTGCTCCACGAGCTGCGCGAAGCGGGGGTGTTGCTGGTGGCGCTCAGCAAGAACGATGCGGCAACCATCCGCTGGCAGGAGACCACGCTCGCACCCGAGGACTTCGTGCTGCAGATGATCAACTGGCGCCCAAAGCCGGACAACGTCAGCGACGCCATCACCGCCCTGGATCTCGCCGCCGACGCCTTCGTGCTCCTCGACGACAACCCCGTCGAGCGTGCGCTCGTCGAGGAGAACGTTCCCGGCGTGCGCAGCCTCGACCCCGGCGACCCGGCCAGTTGGAGGCTCCTCGAGCAGTGGCTCGAGATGCCATCCACCACACAGACAGACGAGGCGAGGAGACGCACCCAGCTCTACCGTGAGGCCGCCGAGCGGCGCATCGCGCTGGGCGGCGGGCACGACTACGAGCAGATGATGAGCTCGCTCGAGCTCCGCGCCGAGGTGCGACCGGCTGGCGAGGGCGACATGCCAAGGCTGCTCGAGCTGATCCAGCGCACGAACCAGTTCAACACCACCACCCGCCGGCGATCCGCCGCCGAGGTGAAAGAGCTGCTCGCCTCTCCCAGCCATGAGCTGTTCGTGGCCTCGCTGCGCGACCGCTTCGGGGACCTCGGCGTCGTCGCGGTCGTCATCACCGGGCGCAAGCCCGACGGAGAGGTCGACCTCGACTCCTTCATCATGAGCTGTCGCGCCATGGGCTTCGGCCTCGAGCAGTTCACGATCGCCGAAGTCACCAGGCGGCTCGACGCTCCGCGCTACATCGCCCGGTTCATACCCACCGAACGCAACGGCCCCGCCGCCGGGCTGTATCCCTCGACGGGCTTCGTCGAGACGGAGCCGGGCCTGTGGGTACTGGATCCAGCCAGGCGGCCTGATTGTCCCGCATGGTTGCGTGGCGACGAGGGTTGAGCGGCGTCTGACGGCGGCTCTAAGACCGCGAGAACGGCCGGTGGTGCGCCGCTCCCAGCCGATCAAGCACCGCGGCGAGGACGGCCGTCACTTCCTCCTCGGCGACCTCCTCGGCGGCTCTCAGCTCCGCTGCGATATCGGCGATCTGCTCGGGCTTGGTGTCCTGCTGTTGCTCGGCCTCGGGCGGGTGCGGAGCGCCTTGTGGCGCTGGCTGTGTGGCGGGCACAACGGCGAGGAGGTCAATGGCCGCGACGCTCTCCGGAGTGAGCGCCTCTCGCACAGCCGCGAAGGGGTCGGATGACTCGTCGGTGTTGGTGCTGGCCGGCGCCTCATCGCTCGACCGAGGCTCAGTCGCCTCGACCTTACGCTTACGGCCGAACAGCCGGGCGAAAAAGCCTCGGCGCGGCTCCGGGGCGGGCTCGGCTGGTGTGGCCTCTGCCTCGGCGAGCTCAGGCTCGGCAGCGGCTGACTCCGGCTCCACGGGCGCCTCGGGCTCGGGAACGACCTCAGGCTCGGGAGCGGTGCTTGTTGGCTCAGTTGCGAGCGCGGCGGGCTCGTTGAGAGGCTCGGGCTCGGCGTTTGGCTCAACTGCGGCGCTCTGCTCAACCGGGGCGAGTGACTCAGTGGGGGAGTTGACGTCGGCCGCGATCTCTGCATCAGCAGTCTCAGCATCAGTGGCCCCAACGACCTCCCTGGTCACGCTGAGCGTCACCCTGGTTCCCCATCCGGAAGGCTGGATGGAGACGGTGCCGGTGGTGTTCTCGGCTTCCCACTCGACGGTCTTCTCGGGCTCGGTGCGGGTGATGCGGATCTCCCCGAGCTCGCCGAGGTGTCTGGCGAGCGCGGCGGGGTCGCTGAGCTCGGCCCACAGCTCCGGCGGCGACTTGACCAGCGTGCGCTGTACCTCCGAGGAGATCATCGCTTCATCATTCGAGCGATTCCGCGCGACTCCTCCCGGTGGTTTTCCGGTGGCGTTCTACGCGGCGGAGGGAGCGTTCTGCGTGTGCAGCAGCCCGCGCTCGTGCAGCAGCTCTGCCAGTTCGACGGCGTTGGTGGCGGCGCCCTTGCGCAGGTTGTCGGCGACGATCCACATGTCAAGGGCCCGCTCGTGACCGGGGTCGCGGCGGATACGCCCGACGAATACGCCGTCCTTACCGGCGGCGTCGATCGCCAGCGGATAAAGCGCCGCGTCGGGATCGTCCAGCACACTCACACCAGGCGCCGCGGCGAGCAGCTCGCGAGCTCGCTCGGGCGAAAGCTCACGGCGGGTCTGCACGTTGACGGCCTCGGAGTGTCCATGGACAACGGGCACGCGCACGCACGTGGCGGAGATGCGGATATCGGGGTCTTCGAGAATCTTGCGGGTCTCGTTGATCAGCTTGCGCTCCTCGTCGGTGTGGTCGTCGCCGGGGGCGAACGAGCCGGCGTGGGGAAGCGCGTTGAAGGCGATCTGATGGGCGTACGCGCTGGGCGAGGAGATGTCCTGCTGGTGCAGCAGCGCGTGTGACTGGTCGAGCAGCTCGTCAACCGCCCGCTTGCCAGTCCCGGACACCGCCTGGTAGGTGCTGATCACCAGTCGCTCGATGCCCGCCTCTTCGTGCAGCGGCTTGAGTGCGACGACCATCTGCATGGTGGAGCAGTTGGGGTTGGCGATGATGCCGTGATGGTCCCGTAGGGCCTGTGGGTTGACCTCGCTGACGACGAGCGGCACGTCGTCTTGCATGCGCCAGCGCGATGAGTTGTCGATCACGATCGCCCCCGCCGCTGCGAACTTGGGCGCCCACTCCCCGGAGGTCGAGCCGCCGGCAGAGAAGAGCGCGACGTCGAAGCCTTGAATGGACTCATCGCTGAGGCCCTGCACGACGAGACCGCCGTCGAGCTCGTTGCCGACGGAGCGCTCGGAGGCAAACGGGACGATCTCCGCGGCCGGGAAAGCGCGCTCGTGCAGCAGCTGCAGCATCAGCGTGCCCACCTGGCCGGTCGCCCCGACGATCGCAATTCGATAACCGTCGCTCATACCTTCAGGGTAACGTGTGCTGCGACGCGCGTATGGGCTGAGGCTTTCAGAGTCGCTGGTGCTGACGCCGGACCATCACGAGGTCACAAGCGCAAGCGCAAAGCCGTCGTAGCCCTTTTCGCCGACTGTCTGAATCGCAGTCGCGCTCAGGCGTGGCTCGGCTCCGAGTAGCTCGTAAAAGTCACGCACGCCTCCGACGCCACCGTCTTCGCCCCACGGGTTGCGCGCATCGGGATCGATGATCGCGCCGCCACCGACAACGTTGTCCGCGACGATAAGGCTTCCGCGACGCGACAGCTTCAGCGCCCACTGCAGGTAGCTCGCATCGTTCCTCTTGTCCGCGTCGATGAAGATCAGGTCGAACGGGGCGCCCTCCGCCTCCAGGGCGGGCAGTGTCTCCAGCGCTGGGCCCTGGCGCAGCTGCACAAGCTCAGACAGTCCGGCGGCCGCGATGTTCTCGAGCGCCACCTGCGCGTTGCGCGGGTCGTACTCGAGCGTCACCAGCTGGCCATCCGGCGGTAGGCCCCGCGCGAGCCAGATCGTGCCGTAGCCGCCGAGCGTGCCCAGCTCGAGAATGCGCTTCGCTCCGTGCACGCGCACGATCAGTTCCAGCAGCTTGCCCTGTGCAGCGCTCGAGGCAATCGGCGGCAGGCCGGCGGCGTCGCTGGCGGCGAGCGCAGCGTCGAGCACGGGGTCCGGGGGAAGCAGCTGATCGCAGATGTAGCGGTCGACTGCGTTCCAAAGCTCCTCAGCGGAGGCGGGGGACTCGCCCATCAGCCATCGCGCTGCCCGCACGCGCACACGTCGAATCACCGGAATGACGATATATGCTCGCGGCGTGAAGACGCAGGTCGGCATCGTTGGTGCGGGGCCGGCCGGGTTGACGCTTGCGCTGATGCTGCAGCGTGCGGGCATCGAGTCGGTGGTGCTGGAGTGTCGCTCGCGGGAGTATGTGGAGCGGCGTGTGCGTGCGGGCCTGCTCGAGCACAACACGGTCGAGCTGCTGCACGAGCTGGGGGTGGGGGAGCGGCTGGCGCGGGAGGGCCTCTGTCATCACGGCATCTATCTGCGCCAGCCGGGGGGCACGCAGTACATCGACATGCACGAGCTGACGGGCCGGGCGATCACCATCTACGGCCAGCAGGAGGTGGTCAAGGATCTGATCGCCGCGCGGGTGACCGCCGCGGGAGCGCTGCACTTCGAGGTGGCGGACGTGGCCGTGCACGACATCGACAGCGAGCGCCCGCGCATCACATATGTCCACGCGGGCGAGCGCCAGGAGCTCGAGTGCGACCTGATCGCTGGCTCTGACGGCTTCCACGGCATCTGCCGCCCGTCGATCCCCGCGGGTGTGCTCAGCGAACACGAGTACGTGTATCCGTTCAGTTGGCTTGGCATCCTCGCGCAGGCGGCGCCGGCGACTGACGAGCTGATCTACGCGTGGCACGAGCGGGGCTTTGCGCTGTACTCGATGCGCTCGCCCACGATCAGCCGGTTGTATCTGCAGGTGCCGGCCGATGTGCGCATCGAGGACTGGCCCGACGAGCGGATCTGGTCGGAGTTGCAGTTGCGCCTGGCGAGCGACGGCTGGCGGGTGGGCGAAGGGCCGATCGTCGAGAAGGGCATCACGCCGATGCGCAGCTTCGTGTGCGAGCCGCTGAGCCACGGGCGGTTGTTCCTGCTGGGCGATGCGGCTCACATCGTGCCGCCGACGGGCGCCAAGGGCCTGAACCTGGCGCTCAATGATGTGCGCCTGCTGGCCCCCGCGATCTGCGCGTGGTACGCAAGCGGGTCGACCACGGGCCTCGACAGCTACTCGCAGACGGCGCTACGGCGCGTGTGGCGTGCACAGGACTTCTCCAACTACATGACCCAGCTGCTGCACCGGCTCGGCGAGGACCCCTTCCAACAGCGGCTGCAGCTGGCGCGGCTCGACTACCTGGCTCGCTCGCGCGCGGCCGCGACGAGCCTCGCGGAGAACTACGTGGGCCTGCCGGCGGCGCCAGACTTCTGAGAGCCTCTTTCAACAGGTTCTGGCGCCACCCACGCCTCAGCGGTGGCTCCGTGTTCCCAGCCCGTCTTGTGGGGGTCCTCCATGGCGGCGGGGTTCTCGAGGATCCAGCGCTCGTGTAGCGCAGCGAGCGCATTGTGGAGCTCATCGACGGTCAACTGACGTGGGTCGAGCGGCTTGGCGGCGTCGACCCACACGCGGTGCCCGGCACGCCTAGTGCGCACGGGCAGCACGATCGCATCGGCCCGGACGGCCAGCTGTGCGGTGCCTTCCGCGAGCGTGGCTCGCTTGCCAAGGAAATAGGTGTCGCGTGGGCCTGGCATGTCGTAGGAGAGGAACACGGACTCCCCCCTCTCCAGTAGCGCTTGGATCATCCGGAACGATCCAGTGGCGGGCACGGGATGCGAGGGCAGGCCTTTGTGCCAGCGCGCCAGGCGACGCCCCCAATAGCCGGGCTTGGGTGTTTTGAAGAACCAAGATCCGGGGACGAGGTAGGTGTCGCGGCCCTTGAACGGCGGCGCGCACTGCAGGCGGTAGAAGGGCCCGAGGTGGCAAGAGCTGAACAGCACGCCGCGGTTCTCAGCCAGCGCCTCGCGGATGCGAAGCGCTGCGAGGGGATCGACCTTTGCCGACCATGGCTGCTGCCAGAACAGTGCCTTGTCGATGCTGGTCTCGATCACGTGCTGGCGGGCGAGCTCCTGTAGTTCCTCCGCGCGTGGGGTGCCGGCGACGATCGCCTCCATTGCTGCGAGCGCCTCTTCGCGGTCATCGGTGCTCTGTTCCCAGATCTGCTGGCCGCGGCGCTCGGCGCGTCTCACAGCCACGCGCGCAGGCAGCAGCCGATGCAGCCACGGTGAGCTCTTGACGCGAATGCCGAGCGGGGCGGATGGCATGCGCGGCTGCGCTGGGCGCTCGGCGAGGTCCTTCAGTGCGCGGGCGAGGAACGCGCCCTCGTCCGTCGCTGTGGCGCTGTCCTGCTCGATCCCTTCCGCCTGCGCGCGCAGCAGCGCAGCGATCGCCTTCGGCGTGGGGCAGTCGAAGATGAGAGTGGAGGGCAGCGTCAGGCCGGTTGCGCTCTCGAGTCGGTTGCGCAACTCCACGCCGGTAAGCGAGTCGAAGCCGAGCTCCTCGAAGGCGCGTCCCTCGTATGTGTCGCTGATGGTGTCCTCGCCGAGTACCGCTGCCATGTGTGCCAGCACCAGCTCGAGCGTTACGTGGTCACGATCGGCGTCATCGAGGTCGGCGAGCGTCTGCCACAGCGAGTCCGTCGCAGTGTCATTCACGATCCGTAGGCTCCGCTCGTCGTCGAAGCTGAGGCCGGCTTGCGGGGCGTTTGACTGCAACAGGTCGCGCTCGACCATCTCTCTGAGCATGAAACGCCTGGGCTTACCGGTGAGCGTCTTTGGCAGCTCCCCGACGAAGCGGACCACGTGCGGGTATTCGTACTCGCGCAAGCGCTCTTTGCACCATGAGCGCAGGTCCTCCTCGAGCTGCTCGTCGGCGTTCACATCGTCCTTGCACTGCACGACGGCGGCGAGCCGTTTGTAGTCGTTGATGGTCACGTCAACGACGCCAGCCTGCTCGACGGCGGGGTGCTCGAGCAGTACCTGCTCCATGTCAACCGGCGAGACCCACAGCCCGCCGAGCTTGAGCATGTCATCGGCGCGACCCACGTACACATACGCGCCGTCGGCGCGGCGGGTGAAGCGGTCGCCGGTAGCGAGCCACTGGCCACGCATGTTGCGCGCGGTCTGCTCGGGTTGGTGCCAGTAGTAGGCGGCGCGGGAGTCGCCGCGCACCTCCATGGTCCCCGTCCCTGCGCCCTCGATCTCGTTGCCGGCGTCGTCGATCAGCCGTAGCTCATAGCCCGGCACTGGGCGACCGGTGGTGCCAGGCTCCACCTGGCCGGGCACGTTTGAGCAGTACGCGGTGAACATCTCTGTCGAGCCAATCCCGTCGACGATCTCAAGCGCGAAGCGCTCGCGCCACTGCTGGAAGGTCTTCACCGGTAGCGGCTCGGCGGCGGACACGCACAGTCGCACGGAATCGAAGGCCCCGTCGGCGTGCTGGTCGGCCACTAGCTGCCGGTAGAGCGCGGGCACGGAACAGTAGACGGTGGGGCGCAGCTCGCGCAGCGTGTCGAGCAGCCGCTCGGTACTGGGCGCGCCGTCGAGCAGGATGGCGGTGGCGCCAAAGTGCAGCGGGTAGGAGAGGCTGTTACCGAGGCCATAGGAGTGGTAGAGCTTTGAGGTGGAGAAGATGCGGTCCTGCTCGCCGATTGCCAGCACCTGACGGGCGAAGGTCTCGCAGGTGACTTGCATGTCGTGGTGCAGGTGCACCACGCCCTTGGGCTTGCCGGTGGAGCCGGAGGTGTAAAGCCAGAAGGCCATATCGTCGCGGTGGGTAGCGAGCACCTCAAGCTCTCCCTCCTGGGCGGCGAGCGCGGCATCGAGCTCGGTGGCTCCGTCGCTTGAGCCGCGGGCGAGGAAGCGCACATCTTGGCCCGCGAGGGCGCTTTGCAGCGTGGCAAGCATCTGCGCGTCACATACGACGAGCTGGGCGTATGAGTCCTCGATGAAGTGGCGGAAGTGCTCGGGCTTCTCGCGCACGCTCACGGGCACGGGAACAGCGCCGATGCGTAGTGCACCGAGGAAGGCGATGGGGAACGTGGTGGTGTCGTCGAGGACGAGCAGTACCCGCTGTTCGCGGCGCACGCCCATCTCCCGCAACAGGTGCCCCATGCGGTTGACCTGCTGACGCAGCGCTTCATAGCTGAGCGACTGATGCTGGCTCTGATAGGCGGTCTTGGCGGGCCCGGCAGCCTCGATGCCGCGCTCGATTACGAGGCTGGCATTGCAGTGATCACCTGTTTTTTTGACAAGTTGCGGGTTAGCCCCGTTGGCCCGGCGAGCGTCCGCGTGGCCAGTGCTCTGGGGATCTGCGTTGGCGCTCCTCTGCGCGTCTGTGTCGACGGTTGCGCTCAAGTGGTAGAGCCCGGCGCGCAGCTCGACTGCGAACGCCTCGCAGATGAGTAGCGCTGGCAGCCCGTCGGTGACCATTCGGTAGACGCGTGTGAGGGTGCTCGTTGCAGGGGTGCTGGCGTCGGTCCATGTGGGTGGCCTGCCAAGGCCAAACCAAAGGAGCTCGCGCCTGCTCTCGAGCTTCAGCTGCTGGAGCGACCCGCCGATGCCCTGCGAGTTGCCGTCGAGCTGTGTGAGGAACTCCGCTGGCAGCCTGTGTGGGACGAGGTAGGACTCGGCCCACACGGTCACCTCGGTGGTGGTGCCGATATTCATGACGATGCGCCTGCGGATGCACTCCTCAGCGGGCTCTATACGCAGGTGATGCGCGATTCGCTCGGGCGCGGGGCCGGGCGACTGCTCGACCGTCTCCACCGCTACGCGGGCGAGCGTGTGGGCTTCCAGCGCGCGGCTGACGGTTCCATCGGTGAACAGCAGGCCGCGCAGAAATGGGTCGAGCTGTGTGATCTGCAGCTCGCTTAGGTCTTTGGACGCCTCGTGCTGTGCGGTGAAGTGAAGCTCGCCAAGTTGCTCGGCTACAGTCACGATTGCAGTTCGGGTGGGGGGACGCCGGTGGCGAGAGGGCGGAGGATGGGCGCGCGGCGAGGCCGGCTGGTGGTCAACAGCGGGGGCGGTGTGGGTCGTCCTCGGGGTCTGCATCTCGCACATCCCTCCATGGACGGGGCGGGCATGCTGCACTCAACGGTGCGGCGAACCGTAGCTAAGTAAAACATAAGAATCAAGAAATTCGTATACCCACCTACAGGTGGGACAAGTGGGCCGTGGGCGACGCTGCCAGGCGGAGTGCTTCTCAGGCGCCGACGTGCAGCGCCATGAACAGCACGGTGATGAGTACGAGCAGGCTGAGCAGCGTGCCCACGCCCGACAGTCGGCGCACGAGCGCGCGGTACTCGTCGCTTAGCTGCACCTCCGCGCTGTCGCCCGCGCTGGCCACGTCGCGCGCTGCAATCTGCTCGGCACGTTTGGCGGTGGGGATCATCACGGAGCCGATCAGCGCGCCGATTACAACCACCGCCGCAAGTCCCCACTGCACGAAGAAGTCGCTCCAGAAATGCCCTTCGCTGGCGAGGTAGATGCCGGCGATCACCACCAGCAACAGGCCCGGGTTGATCAGGTAGCGCTCGATCGTGTACTCGATGCGGTGTAGCAGCGGCAGACTGCGCGGATCGTGGCGCGCACCGACAGCGAACATGATCGGGTAGGCGAACGTGACGCCGAAGGCCACCACCACGGCCATGATGTGAACCGCGAGTACAAATTCATATAGGGAGGCAGCTGGGTAGGTGAGCATCAGAAAGTGGGCGTGTACTTGCCGAACACGTCCTGCATGGCACCGCAAACCTCGCCCATGGAACAGCGGTCCTTGAGCGCCTGGCGGATCGAGGGGAGCAGGTTCTC
>JBEKAM010000069.1:0-16076 GCA_050015915.1 Solirubrobacteraceae bacterium | reverse complement strand
AGTCGGATGAGCTGATCGCGGCGATCGAGTCAGAGCTCCCCTCATGAGCACGACTACGCCCGCATTGAGCGCGCCGTCGGTAGGCGCACGCTTTGACCATACGACGATCGAGCGCCGCGAGCTTGGCGAGCGCGACGTGCTGATTGACATCAAGTTCTGCGGTATCTGCCACAGCGACATCCACCAGGTGAAGGACGAGTGGGGCGGCTCGATCTACCCGATGGTGCCGGGCCACGAGATCGCAGGTGTCGTGGCTGACGTGGGCTCGGCGGTGGAGAAGTTCTCAGTGGGTGACCGCGTGGGGGTGGGCTGCATGGTGGACTCGTGCGGCGAGTGTGAGTACTGCTTGGCGGGCGAGGAGCAGTTCTGCGTGAAGGGCTCGGTGCTGACGTACAACGGCCGCGAGTACAACGGCGAGCCAACGTTTGGTGGCTATAGCCAGCAGATCGTTGTGCAGGACGGCTTTGTGGTGAAAATCCCGGATAGCATTGATTTGGAGTACGCAGCACCGCTCCTGTGCGCTGGGATAACGACGTATGTTCCTTTGAAGCACTGGGGGGTTGGCGATGGGGCCAAAGTAGCGGTCATCGGCATGGGCGGCCTGGGCCACGTGGGTGTGCAGCTGGCGGCGGCGATGGGCGCTGAGGTAACGGTGCTGAGCCAGACGTTGTCAAAGCAGGAGGATGGCCTTCGCTTCGGCGCGAAGCACTACTACGCGACGTCTGACAAGAGCACGTTCAAAGAGTTGGCGTCGAGCTTTGACTTCATCTTGAACACGGTGTCGGCGAACTTGAACGTGGATGCTTACCTGCGGCTGTTGCGGGTGGACGGCACACTGGTAAACGTGGGCGCCCCGTCAAAGCCTGACTCGTTTCATGCGTTCTCGCTGATCGGTGCGAGGCGCAGCCTGGCAGGCTCGTCGATCGGCGGCATCCGCGACACACAGGAGATGCTGGACTTCTGCGCGGCGCACAATGTGAAGCCAGCGATAGAGTTGATTGGCGCGGACAGCGTGGAGGACGCGTATGACCGGGTGGAACGCAGCGACGTGCGCTACCGCTTTGTGATCGACGTGGCCACAATCGGCCAAGCAGCACCGCAGCACGACAGCTGAGCGTCTGTCGCTAAGAACACGCTCGGAGCTCTACGAAAGGGACGGTCAAACATGGGCTCAAGTGGCAAGAAGAAGACAACGATGGCGAAGCTGATGCGTGAAAGCAAGCTTCGCGAGCGCAGGTTGGACAAAGCAGCAAGGAAGGACGAACGCAAGCGCGGAGTAGGGATCTACGCGCCGGACTACGTACCGGACGACGCTGGCGGCGCGCTGGAGGAGCTCACGGGCGAGCCGGACGCGTCAGGGGTCCATGCAGCGCCGGCAGTGGCCACATCGGTTGGGTAGGTGCTGCGGGCGCGCAGCAGGAATACGCCGGCTGCAGCGAGCGTGGTGAGCATGATCAGGAAACTGACCTGCAGGCCGGTGCCGGTGGCGGAGGAGACGATGCCGTGGGTATGCGTGCCGATGGGCGCTTGCGCGGGCTCGATGCCGACGACGAGGTCAGCGAGCGCGCCGAACAACAGCGGCGCGAGCGCCTGGCCGAGTGAGCGAAGCAGCGTTCTTGTGCTCTCAGCTCGTCCCCACAGGCGTGAGGGCATGATGTCCAGCCGGGCAGCGTCTAGCGGCGGGTTGGCGGCGGAGATGAGCGCAGCACCGCCCATGTCGAACCAGACAGCTGGGTACAGGTGGCTGCCAAGCAGCCCGGGGATGAGCAGCAGGGCGGCGCCGAGATAGCAAAGCGCGGGAATCCACACCCGCGCTTGCAGCGTGCCGCGACGGACGAACGCGTCGGTGAGGGGCCCGCTGAGGAGCGTCCCAAGCAGCGCGCCGAGAACGAGCAGGCCGAGCACAAGCGTGGCTGTGGCCTGGCTCGCGTGGTAGTGCCCGCGTACGAACACGACCGCGAACGTTTGTAGGCCGGCGAAGAAGAAGTACCCGAGCGATGAGCCGATGATGAGCATGACATTGGTTGGGATGCTGAGGATGTAGCGGACGGCATCGCCGATGGACATGGTGTTGGGATCGGTGTCGAGGACGAGCGCGGGGTCGGCAGCGAAGCCCTGCCGAAGGGCAGCCTCGTGGGCGAGCTCGCGGTCATCACCGCCGCGGCCGTGGTCGCCGTAATCACCGTCATTGGCAAAGCCTCCGTGGGCATCGACGAGATCGAGTGTTCCGGGCTGCAAACGGCTTTGCCCGCCACGCAGCGGCTCGGGCACAGTTCGCCACAGCGAGCGCGCAAGGAAGAACCCAGGCACGGCGAGCACCGCGAAGGCGACACGCCAGGAGAACACGCTGGCGAGGGTGCCGCTGACGATGAAGCCGACGGCGGTGCCGGCGATCTCACCGCTGAGGATGTAGCCGTAGACGCGCCCGCGCTCACTTGAGGGGAAGTAGTCGCCGGTGAGCGAGGCGATGGCGGGGCCAGCGGTGGCGGCGACGGCGCCGAGCCCCACGCGCGTGAGAAGCAAGGTGGAGTAAGAGTGGGCGAAGGCGCCGAGCAAGGTGGTGATGCTCCACAAGAGGATGCTTGCTGCAAGGACGGGGATGCGGCGCACGCGGTCGACGAGCAGCCCGACGGGGATGACGGCGACAGCGCCGATAAGCAGAGCAACGGAGTTGAGCAGGCCGATCTTGGTGTTGCCGATGTGCAGCGAGCGCTCGAGTTGGGGGGCGACGGCGCCAACGGTTGCGATCTGGGCGCTGGAGAGCGCGAGCACGCCACCGAACAGCGTGATGACGCGAGCGCGAGCGGGGCCGCCAACGAACTCGACGACCTGGCCGCGCAGCACCCGGCCAAGCCAACGCAGCCCGCGCATGCAGGCGAGGAAGATGCGCTCAGGTGTGCCGAGATCGTTCAAGTTGGAGCCCGGGCAACACTTTCGCAGCAAGACGACACGACGAGCCGACGTCCGGTGGCACTCGTACGGTTGCCGCCATGAGTTGGCACTTGCAACGCCTTGCGGCGTTCGACATCGAGACGACGGGCGTGGATACAGAGCACGATCGCATCGTCACAGCAGCGGTGAGCCTAGTTGGCGGCGGTCAGCCCTCCGAGCATCGCTCGTGGCTGGTGAACCCCGGGATCGAGATACCGGCGGGCGCGACGGCTGTGCATGGCATCACGACCGAGCGGGCGCGAGCTGAGGGCCGGATTGCGAGCGAGGCGGTCGCTGAGATCACTGCGGCACTGTCAGCTCAGCTGCGCGGTGGTGTACCGATCATCGCGTTCAACGCACGCTTCGATCTGACGATCCTGGACCGGGAGGCCCAGCGGTATGGCCTGCAACGGCTCGTGGAGCTGGTGGGCGGCGCGGACAGCATGCTGGTGGTCGATCCGCATGTGCTCGACAAGCAGGTCGACCGCTTTCGGCGTGGCAAGCGGACGCTGAGCGCGGTGTGCGAGCACTATCGCGTGCGACTGGATCAAGCCCATGAGGCGAACTCGGACGCGCTGGCCGCGGCACGGGTGGCATACAGGCTGGGGGCTGAATTCGCTGAGCTGGGTGGCAGCGACCTGAAGGCCCTGCACCGTGAACAGGTGGCGTGGGCAGCTGAGCAGGCTGCGTCACTGGAGGACTACTTCCGCAAGCAGGGACGTAATGAGCCGATCGAGCGAGTGTGGCCGGTCATTCCGAGTAGCCTCCCGCGCGCGGCGTAGCTCACATCCTTGGCTGGGCGATCCTGGAGAGGACGTAGACACCAGCGAAGTCACAAACACGCGACTTCATACGGGACTGAGAAGTTGGCGCATTTTGCGACAAGCAGACTCGGCACCCCGCTCCTGTCCGACGGCCAGCCGGTACGATACGACTCATCGGATTTGGGTCTGATTAGGAGCCGGAGATCGTCCGTGGCCACACATCAAGCCAGACAGGACAGTACCCAAAGCACGCCAGATCCCTGGCTTTGGACTGGTCGTGGGCGAGCCGTCCACGATGGAGCGAATAGATGACGGTTACAGCGCTCGCGGCTCCGGCGCCCCGTCCGGCGACGCTCACGCTGCGGCCGAGCGTGGACAAGCTCAGCGCAGCTGAGCTCGAAACGCTGCGCAGCGCGATCGGGAAGGTGCTGGCGCTCGAAGATGAGCGGGGATACCAGTACTTTGCAAATTGGCACGGCGTGATATTCGGCCTGTGCATCCACCATCTGCCGCTGTTCCCGCCGTGGCACCGGGCGTACCTCTACTACTTCGAACAGGCACTCCGCGAAGTCGAGCCGACGGTGGCATTGCCGTGGTGGGACTGGACTGCCTCAGCGGCGATCCCAGCTGCGTACACCGAACCCAAGGATGCACAGGGCAACGAGAACGTCCTGCTGAAGGCACCAATCAAACCGTGGGGACCAGCCAAAGGGCCCGCCGAAACCATCCGAGAAGTGGGCGTCGCGCCCGTGCAAGGACCACCGTATGACCTCACGTACGCGCTGGCGGCTACTTCGTACTCGGACTTCAATAAACGGCTATGGGAAGTACACGACACCGTCCACGTGTGGGTGGGCGGCACGATGGGAAACCCCGAATGGGCAGCGTACGACCCGCTGTTTTGGGCCCACCACACGATGGTCGACCGGGTTTGGCGCATCTGGCAGCACAGCAACCCGGGTGCAAACCCACCGGCGAATCTCCTTGACACGCCGCTGAAGCCAAACGGCATGACGGTGCGAAAGACGCTCGACGTGACAGAACTTGGCTACGACTATGCGGGCACTGCCTCCAGTGTGGCGGGAACGGTGCCCTGACATGCAGCGCTACGTCTCCGAGCCCGTACGCCTGCCGCCGGCGAGCACGACACCGTTCTATCGGGCCGATCTCGAGCTGCTCGACGTGGAAACGCAGGGACCGTCTTTTGTGCTCGACGTATTCGTAGGCAATCCAGAGGCCACCGAGGAGACCGCGCACGTAATAACGACGGGCTGGGCGGGGACGATGCCCGTGTTCGCACACGGCGACTGCTGGAGCGATCAAGGCCACTGTCACCCACCGCTCGCTCCCCTCAACGAGTTCGATCAGCGCCCTGCCCATCCGCTGACCCCGGTCAACCTGAGCATGGAGATCACCCTGGCCCTGCGGTTCCTTGGCGAAATCGAGGAGGTGCAGGTAACGATCCTGGCCCAGGAGATCCGGCCCGACGCCGAGGAGCGACCGCAGATCCTGCGCTTCAAACAACTGATGATCGTCACCTACGACCCATAGACGATCGCGCGGTGGTGCAGAGCCTAAGCCCGAGGACGGTGGCGCAGACGAGCTCCAGCCACTAGCTGGACAGACGACCGACAGCACGCCTTGCCATTTAGGAGGAGCGGTACCCGGCCGATACTGCTGCGATGAGATCCGTGAGTCATACCGTCCCGGCGCTAGCAGGAATATTTGCGTGCGGCGCAATCGCCGCGTGTGGTGGCAGCAACGCGCTTCCTGCCACGGTGACGCCTTCCACGGCGAGCCCAACGATCACAAAGGCACAGGCAAGCACCTACGCGCGAGCCGTGAACCTTCAAGCTGCGGACCTCCCCGGGATGAGCATTACGTCTGCCGAAGGTGAAAAGCCTGATGCCAAACACATCGGCCAGGTGGAACGTTGCGCCGGGAACCTGACCGGCAGTCATGTCGTAGCGAGCATTCACTCGGCTACCTTCTCCGGATCCAGCGAACCCGAGCACGAAGAAATCCGCTCGGTCGTGGAAGTGATGCCGAGCGCAGCACTCGCCGAGCAGAACAACACGTCCAACCGCAGTCAACGGGCGCTTGCCTGCGCGAAGCGCTTCTTCGCTCGGGAGCTCGCTGGCAAGGGCGGCTCGCGTGTCCATTACGGGCCGGTGACGGTCAGCCGACTGCCCAACCCACTATCGGGAGCATCGGGAAGCTTTGGCTACCGGATCTCGGTGGCGATCCTCGGGGTGCCGTCGGCGATCGAAGCGACGCAACCTCACCTGTACGTCGACGCGTTCGGATTTCTGTCGGGTCCCGCCGAAGTAGGGCTGATCGCGACTGGTTTTCCTCAGCCCGTATCGGAAGAAACGGACGAGCGCCTACTCTCATCGCTCTACAGCCGCGCAACGGCGCACAAGCTCTAGCGCACTCGCTTCGGCAACCTCGCTCTCGCGGTCACAAACTTCCAGCCTTCACGATGTACCGGTAGTGGGCGGCGATGATGACCCAGCCGATGAGGCGCTGCTTGTTGCGGGCAAGAGCGACCCGGAGGCATTCGGGCTGTTCTACGGGCGGCGCGTGGACGCCGTGCTCGCCTTCTTCCTGCGGCGCACAGGCAACCGTGAAATCGCCGCTGATCTGACCGCGGAGACGTTCGCTGCGGCGCTGTCAGCGCTGCCGCGCTACAGCCCGCAGCGGAGCTCAGCGCTCGCGTGGCTGTTCACGATCGCGCACCACAAGATGGCGGACTCGATCCGCCGCGGACAGGTCGAGGACCGGGCACGCAGGCGCCTGGGTCTCGAGCCGCTGACATTCACTGACGAGGACATCGAGCGCGTGGAGCAGCGGGCGGCAGCGGCAGACACAAGCGCTGCGCTACTCGAGCTCGAGCGACTGTCGGCTGAGCAGCGCGGCGCAATCGAAGGACGAGTGCTCCAAGACACCGAATACGCCGAGCTGGCACGACGCCTGAAGTGCTCGGAGTCAGTGGTCCGCAAGCGCGTGAGCCGCGGGCTCGCAGAGCTCCGCACAAGATTGAAGGAGGCCTAAGGATGGACGCGATGGACAGGTTCGGGCGAGAGCTGGTGCTCGCCGGGAGGCGCCGAGGGGCCGGGCGATGGCCGCTGTCGACGCTCTTTGGCACTCGCTTCGCGCGCACACCATCGCGACGCCGCGCACCCGCGCATTTGCGCGTCGCACTGGTCGCGCTCGTGCTGGTGCTCACCACCTCCGCGATCACGCTCGCGGCGACCGGAGTGATTCTCACGGGCTCGCCCGTCCCCGCGGCGCGTGCTCCAATCGCCACCGCCGGCGAGGGCATCCCGGTGGCGAGCGGCGCGCGGCTGCTACCCCTGCGAGTAGCAGATCCGGCGGGCGGCCTGCCGTGGGGAATGCGGGTCATCCACACCACGCGCGGGCTCATCTGCGTGCAGATCGGGCGCGTCTATGACAACCAGCTGGGACAGCTCGGCGTCGACGGCGCGTTTCACAACGACGGGCGCTTTCACCCGCTGCCCACAGACGCGCTCCCAGAAACCATCGCGAACGCAAGCGGATGGATGGCCGGAAACTGCGTTAGCCCGGGGGACACCTACGCGGGCGACAGCGTGGGGCTCGAACTCAACGCGGCCACAAGCCCCGGCCCGGGCGCTGGGGTACCCGCCGACCGCCGCGAGATCTCCTTTGGTCTGCTCGGAGTACATGCGGTGAGCATCACCTACCGCGAAGGCTCGGAGACACACACCCAGCCGGTGCTCCCGGGCTTGGGCGCGTATCTGATCGTGCAGCGCTACACCAGCGGCAGGCCACTGGGAAGTATCAGCGAGACCGACGGCAGAGACGAACCGGGCAACTACAGCGGACCGGCCAGCCCCAACGGAGCGCTGACCGCGATCACCTACAAGTACGCGGGACGGACGTGCGTCGACCGGGGAAACCTGCGCATGGCCTCATGCGGACTCTCGGAAGTGCCGGCACCGCCCCCAGCGGCGCTGCCCGCCGTGCGCGAGCCACTGCACGCACACCTGCAGATCCACGATCGTGTAATCACGAGCGCGCAGATCAGCTTCAAAGCGCCTTATCCCGTCACGAATGCCGATGAGAACTACTCGGTGACAGCGCCGCTGTGCCGTCACGGCGCAGACGGGGGAGTCTCAAGCGCTGACGTCGCTCGCGGCAGCCTGGTGACCATACCCGTCGGGGACGTTTTCTCGAGGGCGTGCGGGCGGGCGGTGAAGTTCATCGTCCAATACGTCAGGTGGACGGGAGGTCTACCGCAACCTACTCGCCTCGGCAGCATCACGATCCACGAGCCGCCCGGTACGCACGCGATACCACTACCGCGGCAGGTTGTCGAACAGCAGAGACGGTCCAACCCGACACGCAGCCTGCACGCGAAGATTCATCTCGCGCTGTTGCCCCAGACCCGCACAGCGTGCAACGCCGCGTACCTGCTCTACCCGTGCTACAAGGGCGAAGTCAGCTTCACGGTTCCCTATGCGGTCACCCCTCCGGCCGCCGGCTACGCCAGGAGCGCTGAATACTCCGTCGAAGGATTTGCCGCATGCAATGTCGGTGGCCGCCCCGAAACGAGCTGGGGCCTGGGATCCCGCGTCAGGGCACACGAAGCAATCAGAACCACCTCGCTGGGGCTCTTTGTGCTCACGCCATCCTGTCTGGCGAGCGAGGGCTTTGAGGTCATTTACCGGAACATGCAGGGTCCGTCGGCGGGCGCACCGCACGAATCGGTGATCGTGGGAAGCGTGACTCTCAGCGACGGGACACTTCCCAACGGACGCAACCCGAAGCCGGCCATCCATCGCTAAAGCCCAAGCGGTCACAGAATGGGCGCTCGCGGCACTCTTGTCGTGATGGATGATGCTGATGCTTTTTCCGAGCTCTATCAGCGCGAGGGAGAATCCGTGTTGATCTTCCTGACTCGGCGCACATGGGATGGCGAGACGGCGCTCGAGCTGACCGCAGAGACGTTCGCCGTGGCGTTGCGCTCGTGGCGCAAGCTGCGAGCGCTGACTGCCGAGCAACAGCGCGCCTGGCTGTTCACAGTCGCGCGGCGCCAGCTCGGACGCTACCTACGCCGCGCAACCGTCGAGCGCAAGGCCGTGCAGCGACTCGGCATGCAGATTCCGACAGTCGATCACGACGATCTACTGTTGATCGAGCGTCGCGCCGGCTTGCCTGAGCTACGCCACGCGCTCGAGCGGGAGCTCGCCAGGCTGAGCCCCACGCAGCGAGACGCGCTGCAGCTCAGGGTGATCGAGGAGCGCAGCTATGAGGAAATCGCTCTCCAGCTGGGGATCTCACAGCAGACCGTTCGCGCCCGGGTATCGAGGGGCTTGCGCGCCCTCGCCCATGCGCTCGAGCCGTATCACGCGGCCCACGAGGGCTGCGTGATCGATCACGACACCGCGGCAGAGGGCGCAGGATGAGTCAGCGTCCGAGAGCTCTCGAGCAGCTTGGCGAAGAGCTTGGCCGCGTTGCCGGTGCTGAGCTGGGCGACGGCTCTCGCCGAGTGCTCAGACGAGCGCCGGTGGGACGTCTGAGCGCGGCAGCGGTGTGTGTCATGTTGTTGCTTCTGGCGGCGGCTGCTGCTGCTGCTGTGCTGCTGATCCAACAGGGCTCACCACTACCGGCGCCCCATCCTCAGGATCTGCGCTCGAGCGGCATTCCGCTGCCGGGCAGCGCGCATCTGGCAGGACTCGACGCGCCCGATCCCGACAGCTCCAACCCGTCATGGGACCTGCGCCTATCGCGAACGAGCACCGGTGAGACGTGCACCGCGGTCGGTCAGGTCTACGACGGGCGCTTCGGCATCCTCGGCCTCGATCACGTCTTCAGGGCCCTCCCGCTCGGCTCGGTGGATAGCTGCGGCATCGATAGCGGCGACGGGCCGGTGCTGGTGGGAGCCAAGAGCTTTGTCGGCTACACGCCCAGCGAAGCACGTACGGTGGTCAGCGGCGTGGTGGGCAGCGGCGCGCGATCGGTAACTGTCTACACCACCGGCACCCGCCGGCGGCTGAGGTTGGGACCGCAGGGCAGCTTTATAACGGTGTATACGGGCGAGGCCGAAGAAGTACGCCCTCGAGTGGTGATCGTGACGCGCGACGGCCACTCTCACACGATCGCGCTCGAGCAATCCGGCGCGTTTGAAGTGCCAGACCCTGAAAATGGCGCTGGATGGGCCGCCAGCACCGAACCCGACCTCGAACCAAACGCGTTCCCCGACGAGGACTGTGTGCAGGTCACTCGCGAGCCAAGCCAGAGCGAATCGAGCCGCTTTGAGCTACCCCTGACGCCGGAGATCTGCGGGCGTCTCGCCACGAGCCCACTGTTCGTGCAGATGCGCCGGTTCGTACCCGGAGAAGACGGAACGCCGTTTCCGTGGGGCAACTCGCCGTCGCGGACGATCGTCTACGGGATCGCAACGCCGCGCGTAGACAGCCTCGAGCTCACCGGCGCGGGCAGCGTGCGAGCGCTGGCGATCGACCGGCGGGGAGGCGCCTTCATGGCCGTCCTCAATGGACACGTCGATCCCCGCTCACTGACGCTCACTGCCAAGCTGGCCGATGGCTCGAGCGTGACCTACCTGCACCCGACGGGCCTGCTCACATACCGGAGCAACACGCCAATCGGGGCGCAGACGGTCCCCGCCTATCGCTCCCCGGTTGCGGTGAAGTCCACGCTGCCACCGCCGCTCGAGTTCCCGATCGCCTCCACCGTCAGGGAAACGCTCCGCGCCGCGGATCCCTCAGGGGGACCGGAGTGGGTTCTGCGCAGCTGGCAGGGGGAAGCCAACAAGAGCGTCAACGGCATCGGTGACGAGCGCTTCTGGTGCGCCCAACTGGGGGTGCTGTGGCACGGCAAGCTGGTCGAACCGAGCGCAACGCCATCCGCTCACAGCCGCCCGCTGACGACTGAAGGCGGCCGCTGTAACCAAGCCAAGGACCTGATCCGCAACCGCTACATGCTGTCTCTGGAAAGCTTCCTCGACGACCCCTACCAATACACGCCCCATCCGGCACGGACGGTCCTGAGCGGCATGCTCCCCCCCGGGGCGAGCGATCCGGTGATGCTCGGGGTGGGGCCCGCGCGGGCGCTCCCGGTCGACGCGAACAACGCGTTTCTGGTGGTGCTCGCCGGCCGCTATTGGAACGCGCGTCCCCGCATCTCCTACGTGCTGCACGGTAAGCGCGTTGGCAAAGTACCCGGGGGCCCTGGACCACGGCTCTACCAGCAGGGCACGGAAACACCAACCCCCCAGGTACGTGCGCCGGATCCCGATGGAGCAGCCCCGTGGGGGTTCGCGGCGACCCGCAACTGCAGGACAGCTGTCGGCCGGATCGTCGCGGGGCGCCTGGCGCACATCGATCTGTGGGACGGGGTGCTGGAAGCCGGCTCCGCGTTCAGCGGATCGAGCTCGAGTTGCGCCACCCATCCTGAAGCTTTCGAGTCGGCTGCCGAGCTGCGCGAGCCGGTCGAATTCAACGAGCAGCAGGTGGGCACCGGCGAAGACCCGCTCCAGCCTGAACGGGCACCGCTTCGCCAGCCTGAAATCGAGTGGCGCACGCTCCCCGGCCGCACGATCGTCACTGGCGTCGCGCGCCCGGACGTCGCGTCCGTGACGCTCAGCACCCCGAGCGACGTGCGCACCCTACGTCCTGCCGGGCCACTGCACGCGATCCTGGCCGTCTACGACGGCTACTTCCTGCGGGGCAACCTCACTGCGACGGTGCAGCTGCACGACGGCCGTGTGCAGACGGAGCAGATCCTCGGCTACAGCGGAGGCGGCTACGAGCCCGAACCGCTCACCACGAGACTTCGCCAGGCCAGACAGCTGCTCGGACAGCTGCGAGCCCGGGCTCATTCGCGAGGCGCATCGCGTGAGCGCACCTTCATGGAGCCGATGCAGGCGCAAGTCCAGGAGATCGAACGACGTCTCGCGTACGAACACGCTCACCCGGGCCTACTGCCGGCTGAATAGGTCACAAACGGAGTTGCTCGATCGTTATGGATGATGTGGCGCGCGACGCGGAAGCGTGGACAGACGGAGAGCTGCTGGATCGCACCGGTGCTGGAGATCGGGAGGCGTTCGGCGTGCTGTACGGGCGCCGCCATGAGCTGGTGCTGGCGTTTCTGCTCAAGCGCACCCGTAACCCGGAGGTGGCGATGGACCTGATGGCTGAGACCTTTGCGGCAGCACTCCTAGCTCTCGTCGATGAGCCACCTGTGATCGCCGGCTCGGCCGCACCGTGGCTGTTGACGATCGCGCGCAACACCATGATCGATAGCTACCGGCGCGGCCGCGTGGAGAGCAGCGCACGCGAGCGACTGGCGCTCGAGCCGGTGCAAATCAGCGACAACGACGTGGAGCAGGTACTGCGGGTGGCGGCGGAGACGGACCTGTTGATTCGCCTGTCGGAAGAGCTGCCGGCAGACCAGTTCGACGCGCTTCGCGCACGGGTCCTTGACGAACGCGGCTATGAGGAGATTGCCCGCGAGCTCGCATGCTCTGCGGCGGTCGTGCGCAAGCGGGTAAGCCGCGCAATCGCAACTCTGCGTCAGACCAATCAGGCAAGCACATGAGCGACTTTCACAGCAACTACAGACGCCAGCTGGCTACAGCTGCAGGGGAGCTATTCCCCGCACCTGACGCGAGACCGCGGCGCAAGCCGAACCGTTCTCAGCACGTGCCGCTGCTGACGGCGATCGTGTTTGCCGTGCTGTTGGGAGCCGCCGCCGCGCTGGCTGCAACCGGGGTCATCGGTTTCGGCGCCCCGGTAAAAGCGTCCCACCCGCTAGCCCAGGAACCCCCATCGGTCACAGCAGGGGTCGGCATTCCGGTGGTCGGCGCCAACGGCAATCCCGCGTCGGTGCAGCCGCTGGCAATCTCGGTACCCGACCCCGGCGGCGGCTTGCCGTGGGGGATGAGGATCGTGCGCACCACCAGGGGACTGCTGTGTCTGCAGATCGGGCGGCTTCTGGACGGGCGGCTGGGGGTTATCGGCCAAGACGGCCAGTTCGGCGACGACGGCCTCTTTCACGAACTACCAGCGAGCGTCCTGAATCCCGACACGTGCATAACACCGAGCGTATGGACAATGTTGAGCGACGCCGGTCTGCCGGCGGCAGGAGCTCTGCCGAGCCCGATTACGCCATGCCTGCCCCCATGGCTGCATCCCCGGGTATCGACCCCGCCACCGTGCCCCGCGAGCGATGAGCGACTAATCGGCTTCGGGATGCTCGGCCCCCACGCGGTGAGCGTCTCCTACATGGTCGACGGCCAGCTGCACACCGCTGCGACGGTCGGCAGGCTGGGGGCGTACCTAGTGGTTCTGCGAGTACCGCCAAAGCTGGCCCATAACTTCCCCGTGCTCGGCGGTAAAAGCGGCCTGCTCGACGGCTTCCCGATCGGAGCTGGGAAAGGTGAAGTGGTCTCGCGACTGGAGTTTCGCTTCGACGGCCACCTCTGCCAGACAGGGTTCGACCGTGAACCTGACGGACCGCCCCAATGCAAGAGCCAGATCGCGGGTAGACATGTGTTCGTCCCAAATGTCCCACGCGGCCTGCATGCTCCGGTCGCACTAACGGCGCGCAAAGTAGCTGGAGGATTTGACCTCGAGGTAACTTTCACAGCACCCGCCGCGGTGACCAATGCCAGCGTCGCGTACGGCGTACAGGTCACCCGGCCGAGTTCGCCGGCGTGCGGTGCTGGAGGCATATGGGGACAGTCGATCGAACGCGACGTCGTCCGCGGAGAGAGCGTTCACGTGACGGAATTCGTCCCCCAACCGCCCGGCTGCAACGGTGTAGTGAAAGGCGAGGTGATGCTGGGAGCTCAGACAGGCGCACTGCGCATGCTCGGCAGTCGCGACGAGACAATTGGGCGCTTCACCTTCAATCTGCCGGGCTGAGTCAATGAGGGCGGTGAACGACATATTGTCTGCTCGATGAACGAGAAGCGCGTGAGGACTAACGGCATCGAGCTGAACGTCCTCGACGAGGGCGAGGGACCACTTGTGGTGCTCTGCCACGGCTTTCCCGAGCTGGCATTCTCCTGGCGCAGGCAGATCCCTGCGCTGGTGCAAGCCGGCTACAGGGTGCTTGCGCCGGACATGCGCGGCTACGGCTCGAGCTCAGCGCCAGCGGCGATCGAGGACTACAGCATCGTCGCGCTGTGCGAGGACATGTGCGGGCTGCTGGACGCAGTCGGCGAGCACTCAGCGGTCTGCGCATGTTCGGCCCGCCGGCCCCGCTTGATTTGGAGGGTCAGATGGGCCAGGGTGCAACCGAACGCCCCGAGTGGATCTCCGAGGATGAGCTGGCGGTGTACGTGGAGACGTTCACGCGGACGGGCTTCACCGGCGGGTTGAACTGGTACCGCAATATCGACCGTAACTGGGAGCTGACCGAGGCGGTAGACGAGCGCCGCGTCGAGCAGCCGTCACTGTTCTTGACGGGCGAGGTGGACGTGGTGCGCCAGTTCATGCCCGCGCAGGCGATGGACGGCTGGCTCACCGACATGCGCGCGAACGTGGTCGTGCCAGGCGCGGGTCACTGGGTCCAGCAGGAGCAGCCCGAGACCGTGAACGCGGCGCTCCTGAGCTTTCTTGGCGAAGTGTGAACTTAAGCTCCGCCGCGGCCCATGGCTCTCCGATCCCATTCCTACGCAAAGGCTCACGCGAGCAACTCGAGCAGGCGACAGGCAAGACGAAGCTGCCGGCGATGAAGCTCGCGGACGGAACAGTGCTCACTCACTCGCGCGAGATCCTCGCGTGGGTCGCCGACCAGCATTAGGCGGGACCTACGAGAGGGTGCGGCGCGACCATGGAGCCAACACCCTGCAACCGGGTTAGGACGCCTCAGTCCCGGGCGGGTAGCCGTGGGCTTCGGTCAAGTTGACCTCAAAGACATGGCCGTCGGGACAGGACAGGCTCCAAACGGTCGCCGACTTCGGGATCGCAACGTGCGCCATCGACGGCTTCTGGCACTGTGGGCACGCTCCCATGAGCGTGGTCGTCCTCAGGTAGTCATCCAACTCGTCCCAGAAGCCCTCCGGACGCGCATAGCGGAACAGAAGGTTCTCGCGCAGGCAGAACCATGCGTCGACCTCCGGCGCACGATTCGGATTCGGCCCCGCGAGAATGCTGGCGTCGGACTCCCGGCTCAGACCAAAGACGAAGTCGCCGTCGTCGGGCATGCCGAGGAACGAGATGTACCCCTCCTCGACACGCTTCGCCATCTGCCGTTCCTGCGCGCCCAGCACCAGGTCGAAATGCTCGCGCAACGCTTCGTGGGCGTTCTGCAGACGGTTGTTGTTGCGCACGCTGCGTATGTAGTCGAGGCTGAAACGCAGCACGTCCTCGACCGGGCGCAGCCCGAGACGCGCGGCCAGCTCGCTCCGATCGATCGCCTCGAGGAAGTCGACGCCTGAGGCCATAGGCGCGGCATTTCGCACCGCCGCCTGTTCGACGGCCCGCAGCACAGCTATCAGGCGAATCACGGGGCTTGCGTCGGCGAACGCGGCCGTCTCGCCCAGGTGAGCCCTGAAAGGCGGGGCGTGCAGGGCGTACCAGCCGGTTACTACCGTGACCATCAAGGCCTGGTGAAGCCACGCGGGGCCCCGCTCTCGAATCGCCGGGATGAAGCTCGGCTCTCCGTACAGGCGGGCATACAGATCGAGTAGGAAGACGTAGTCCGGACGCTCCTTTCGCGAGCCGTAGAAGCAGTCAAGGTAGGAGGCGACCTCTGAGGCCGCGAACTGATCCGCGCCCAAGCGTATGAGCAGGTTCTGAGCAGACACCGCTACCGCCCTGCCCTCAAGAAGCGTCAGCGGCCTCAGATAGAGGCCGGGCGTGTCCGGCAGCTCGACCGAGGCGACCTCATCGTGGACCATGACCTTCCGCAGAGACCAGCCGAATAGCTGCAGCGGGACGTCATCGCCCCAGCCGCCCTGGACAAAGCGTCGCGGCGCCCCGCGCAGCGAATCGAAGTAACGCGCCCGCGCCTTCAGCGCATCGGAACCAGTGTTCACGCTCCACGCATCGCTCGTCCGCTCCACGTCTCGTAGCGGTTCATGCTCCGGTGAGCATCGCAGCCGCTCGTAGAGCTCACCGAAGTCGTTCTGAAGCCCTATGAACTCAAGGCAGGCGCGCCCGTGAAATCCGACACCGAACGGCGTGGTGAGAAGGTCCACGCGGTGCGTCATCTCGTGGGGGAAGAAGCTGAGGAGGCCCATCACCTCCAGACGAGCGTCACGATCGAGCCGCCGGTAGAAGTCGAGGATGCCGTCCGCGAGCGGCTCGCTCGCGAGCAGGTCGACCGCTTCGATGCGCTCGCCCCAGGCGAGACCGAGGAACTGGG
>JBEKAM010000068.1:0-26980 GCA_050015915.1 Solirubrobacteraceae bacterium | reverse complement strand
TGCCGCTCAGCGATGAGATCGATGCCTGTATGGGAAGCACGCGGCCGAATTCGTGCATCACGTGCGCCCAGTCAAAGCGCGAGTCGACGAGCGTCTGGACGTCCTGCACGCGCTGGTTGCGCAGCGCGATGAAGCTCGTGTAGGGCGCGAGCCGTTCGGCCGCGCTCTGCTCCTGCTGCGCTTGCGCGACGAGCGCGGCAGCGTGCGCGCGGCGACTGGTGATCTGGTGCTGGGCGCTGCCATATAGGAACGCCATCAACGCGAGGCCGGCGACCATCACCAGCACGGCGTAAGCGCCTCCCTGCGAGCGCCCGGCACCAACCGGCTGCCCACTTCGCTGCTCAGTGGGGATCAGGTTTACGGCTCTCATTGCGGAGCCTCCGCGGCGGCCAGTCCAGTGGCAACTGCCAGGCGGTGTGCTGAGATGCCGTCGGGCAGACCCTGCTCGGGCAGGCCCACCTCCTCACAGCGCACCTCGACGCCCAGCGAGGCCTGCAGAGCCTCGGCGAAGCCCGGTATGTCTTGGGCAGAGCCGCTCATGACGACGTGCGAGACCTCACCGCCCCCGTCCTGGGAGCGGTGGAAGTCCAGCGAGTTGCGAACCTCACCGGAGATGTCTCGTATGCCGTTCTCGAGCACGGTCAAGAGATCCGCATCGGACTGTGGCGCCTGCGGCGTTGGCACACCATCGCCGTCAGTCAGTTCCTCATAGCTCATCGCGCGTTCGCTGTCTTCCGCGTCCTCGTCGCTAATGGGAGGCTCGTCCTGCTCGAGCGCCGGTGCGGACTCTGCGGCGCCGGCAAGGCTGTCCTGGGCGACCGGCGCCGGCGCGGTGAGATCGACGGCCGCGAGCAGTGCGCGCGCCTCCGTCAGCGCGATGCTGCGACGCTCGGCCACCTCGCTGGCCATGCCCTCGAGGCCACTGCCGACAACACGCGTGAAACGGCAGACGGTGCCCTCGGCGATGGCGAGGTTGGTCAAGCCGTCGACGTTCAGGTAGAGCACACGTCCGGTCTGCTCGGGGTTGGGACGGTAGAGCGAGCGGATCAGAGCAAAAGCCGATAGGTCAACTCCCTGCGCGGTCAGGCCGGCGCGGCGCACCGCTCCGAGCAGGCGTTCGATCATGTCGCGCTGAGCGGCAACGAGCACCACGCGCTGACGAGGGCCAGCTGGCGTGTCGATGATGCCCAGCGGGTGAAAGTCCATGACCGCGTTGTTGAGCGGCATCGGTACCTGGTCCTGGGCTTGGAAGTTGACCGCGGCGGCGAGTTCCTTTTGGTCGGTGACCGGGGGCAGCTCCAGCGTGCGGAGCACGGTGCGCTGGTTGGCCACACCGACCCGTACCTGCTTGCTCAAGCCGCTTCCCTCGAAGAGCTCGCGCAGTACCTCGCTGACGGCGTCCTCGTCCATCACTTCACCATCGCGCACCGAATCCGCGGGGAGTGCCAGCGCTGCAGCGCGCTCAGGGACAATCGAGCCGTTAACGCGCGCCTGGACCGCGGCCACGAAACCCGGCTGAATGTCCAGGCCGATCAGCGACTCGCCGGAGCGGCGGCCGAGGTTCAGCGGCATCGTCATGCGGATCTGGGGGATTCGTGTGGGGAGGAGTTTCATCGCGATCAAGGCGCTTCGGGCAGCGGGCGGATCATCCGCATGGGGGGTATCGGCGCCAACCCCGCAGCGCTTTAGTTGAGGAAGTGGTTGACGTAGACAGACACCAGGTCGTGCCCGATGAAGACCGCGAGCAGCGCCCCGAGCGCGAGGAACGGGCCAAAGGGCACGGCTGTCTTGCGTCCAGCTTGTGCGCCCTTGCGGTAGATCACGACTACGCCCAGTGCCACGCCTGCGATCAGCGCGATCAGCAATGCGGGCGCGACCGATGCTCCAAGGAACAGGCCCATCACACCGGCGAGCTTGACGTCCCCCATGCCCATGCCGCCGGGATACGCCAGGGCGGCCAACAGTAGGAAGCCTCCTGCACTGACGCCGGCGATCAAGCGTTCGGGCTCGCCGGCTGGGTCCAACGCCAGTCCAATGGCAAGCGCGAGCACGACGCCGAGGGCGGTGATGCTGTTGGGGATGATCCGGTGCTCGAGATCGATCATCGCGGCGGGTACCACGATCAGGATCAGCGCCACGCTCAGTCCAATGCCCACCGCGGTGTGGTGCACGAGCACCGCACCCACACACAGGGCGGCGGTGAGCGCCTCGACGAATGGATAACGAGGCGAGATCGAAGAGCCACAACTGCGGCAATGTCCACGCAGCAAAAGCCAGGAGAGGATCGGGATGTTGTCGTAGGGCTTGACCGGCGTGCCACACGTCGGGCAATGCGAGGCCGGCAGCAGCAGCGACTCGTGCCGAGGCAGGCGGTAAACGACGACGTTCAGGAACGAGCCGAAGATCGCACCCATAACGCCCGCGAAGGTGGCGGCCTCCATGCTCAGCTAATCGACAGGCGCCGCGCAGGCCTTGAGCGGCATCCGAGCATACGGGCAGGCGAGCACCGGCGGCGGGCCGGTGAGCTCACCAGCTTCCGGTCTCGCAACCGCCCGCTTTGGTGGATTCGGCTTTACAGGTGCGCAGCACTTCGCCGTTTTCCTTGCGGGTGATCGTAAAGGTGTCTTTGGCGGGACCGGGTGCAACCGCGGTTACCACATAGCCTTTGTTGGATTCCTTGGCTTCGGCGGCGCTCAGGTATGCGTCGTTGTTGCCGGCAGCGGTGTTGATCGACGGATCAACGATGTGCAGAGCTTCAACGCTCAGGTTCTTGTATTCGCCTTCGTGGTCGGTCGAGTATGTCTCGGCGGCCACCTCGGCCTCACGCGCCATTTCCTTGGCGTTCGCGTCATACGCCTTGCCCTTCTGGCTGAGTAGCGACGGGATCGCAATCGCGGCGAGGATGCCGATGACCAGTATCACTACGAGGATTTCGATCAAGGTAAAGCCGTGGTCGCTTCTCATCCGTCCGTTTGGCTGGCGTAGCATGTCCCCCGCATCGGCATTGTCAAGCCGGCCCTTTAGCGTTTCTTGTAAATGCTGTGATGGGGTGCGTAGTCGCGGTCTACTCTGTGCGCAATCCCGCCCTACATGAGCCTGCGCCACAACGACGAGGAGGCGACCCAGGGGCCGCCTCCTCGCACGATTCGCTTCGTAGCAATTACGCCACGGTCACGCTACTACCAGGAGCCGGTAGCCGCCCCTGAGCAGTCCGTCTTATTAGTGGCGCTGACGCAATTACGTTCAACTTCTCCGTTTGCCTTGCGCTTGATCGTGAATTTAGTCTTTGTGTTAGCTGCAACTGCAGTGACTTCGAAGCCTTCTTCGGTTTCGATGCCTTTGGCAACTTCAAGCCAAGCACCGCCACTAGCGGTGGCTTCACTAGTCGGGATGGTTTTCTCGTAATTGTGCAGTTCAGTGGGCGTCAGAGCTGCGGTGTATTTGCCTTCGTGGTCGGTCGCGAAGGTTTCCGCGGTTGTCTCAGCCGAGCGAGCCATTTCCTTGGCACCGGCGTCATACGCCTTGGACTTCTGGCTCAGCAGTGACGGGATGGCGATCGCGGCAAGGATGCCGATGATCAAGATAACGACCAGAAGTTCGATGAGCGTAAAACCACTCTCATCGGTCGAACGCTGGCGCAGTCGATACAACATGTGATCCTCCTAGGATCCGATTTGGGCGCCAGCCCTCGGTAATCGCCTCAAGCGGCGATGCGTCCCCCTCGTGAGGGCCGCCGGCTTTGCTACGCATCTACGATGCTCTGCCTTGGCACCTCGGTACTGGCTTTGTCAGCGGCTGCATCGGCCGGCCCAACGATCACCTTTATAGGTGCACGAGCACTTGGACGGATGACCCGCTGAGCGCGCGCGGCCCGGGCCGGTAGCGGAACACCACCAACCCGGTAGCCGTGCTCGCGAGGACGCCCTCAGGCGGCGGGCTCGGGGGTTGCGTCGCGCACGGCATCCTCGATGGCGCGCTCGGCCCACTGAGCCTGAGCGTCTGCGTCCAGGACGCGCACGCCACCGCCACGACACCACGGGCAGGTAATGGTGCTAGGCGTGCCACCAAGGTTGGAGATCACATGGCCGCTGCCGCGGCAGGCCATACACTCCCGCGGCCCATGAGACGCCGGTGCCTGCCCCTCGTTGTCGCTATCTGCGCTTGCCACGATTCGTTCAGACTAGCGTTGCGCGCGTGAGAAGACAGCGACGCGCAGCTGAGTGGGCCCTCGTGGCGGTGATCACGGTGGGTGCTGCGCTGCTGCGCTTGGTGCATATCGGCCAGGTTCCTCCTGATCCGTTCTACGACGCGGCGGTGCGCAGCATGACGCTGTCGTGGCACAACTTCTTCTTCGGTGCTTTCGAGCCGAGCGGCAGCGTCTCGATCGACAAGCCGCCGATCGACCTGTGGCTACAGGTCATCAGTGTGAAGCTGCTCGGCTTCAGCTCGACCACGCTGAAGCTGCCGGAGGCGCTCGCGGGGATTGCGTCGGTGCCGCTGCTGTACGTAGCGGTGCGCCGAATGTGGAGCGGACCGGCAGGCATCGCGGCCGCCGTGGCGATGGCTGTGTTGCCGATCGAGGTCATCACCGCGCGCAGCGACACGATGGATGGGGTGATGATGTTGGCGCTGGTGCTCGCGCTGCTGGCGGCGATACGCGCGGCGCAGACGGGACGCGGCGTGTGGTTGGCGGCCACTGCGGCGGCGCTGGGGGTGGCGTTCGACGTGAAGCTGCTCGAGTCGCTGGTGGCGCTCCCCGCGATCGCCGTTTTCGCCTATCTCGGGTTGCCGGGCTCGCGCAAACAACGCATCTTGCGTCTCGCTGTGACAGCGGTGGTGTATGTGGTGGTGGCGCTCTCGTGGCTTACTGCCACGTTGCTGTTCCCAGCGCACGATCGCCCGTACGCGATCGGCTCGACCAACGGCAGCGCGTGGAACGCGGCGTTTGTGTTCAACGGCACCGACCGCCTCGGCGGGAAAACGGTGGAACTGGGAACGACGGAATTCGAAGCCGGTCATCACTACCCGGTGGCCACGCAAGAGGAGCGCGACCACATTCCAATTGGTCCGCCGTCCCCGACACGGCTGCTCACGACCGTCGGCCCGCTCTCCGGCGAGCGCTTGGGCCTAGAGATCGTGGTGGCCCTGCTGCTCGGCATACCAGCCCTGCTGTGGGGCCTGTCGGGTGATGCAAACGCGCCGCCGGGGGCAGGCGAGGACCCTCAGGCGGAGGCGCAGCGGCAGCGCATGCGCCGCGCAGCGGCGGGCGGACTGACCCTGTGGATGCTCGTGGGCATCGCGCTGTTCAGCCACCAGATCCGTCTGCACCCGCGCTACGTGGAAGGCTTCACGCCGGCGGTCGCGGCGATGTTGGGCATCGGCGTCGTGTGGGTGGCATCACACAACACTCAACGCACTTCGTCCCGGGTGCGCTTGGCGATCCTCTTTGTGGCTCTAGCGATCATCGTCTATTACGACGAGCGCCTGATGTACGGCTACACGACCCAGTGGTGGCTGTCGCTCCTGGGGGCGCTCGGTGCGATCGCGTTTGCGCTGCTTGCGCGCGCGCCGTCGCTACCGATGAGGGCTCGCGGACTGCTGGCGCCGGCAGGCGTGATCGCGATGACGCTTGTGGCGGTGCTGGTGATTCCCCTGAAGGCCGACTTCACGGCGATCACCGATCGCATCAGCGACGCGGGCCTGGTCGGCCAGCTTCCCGGCGCGCAGCAGCACCCGTTGAGTGCGTACTTGATCGCCCACCAGGATGGCGCGTTCTATGAGCTGGCGGCCGAGTCGGCCACTGCGGTGGGCTCGCTGATCGTTCAGGATGCACGGCCGGTGCTGATGCTGACGACATATGACGCGCGGGTGTTCACCTCCGTGTCCAAGCTGAAGCGGCTGATCGCCGAGGGCAAGGTGCGCTACGCCTTCCTGAACACGTTCTGCGCGGGCCCCGCGCAGTCGGTGAACCCCGCCTGCTCGCAACCCTCACGGTGGGTGCGTGTTTCTGGGGGGGGCTGCCCCCGGGGGGCGTGCTGAACCTACTGCCGGGCGCAACGCCGTGCGCGCCGGGCCCGCCGGCCCGCGACGGGGCGTTGGGGGCGGGGGCGCCCCCGCGGCCGGCAGGCTGGCACTCGACACGGAGTTCATGGGCGAGGGCCGCTACCGCACGCTGCTGTGCCTGGTGCAGCTGGCGATCCCGGAGGACGAGGGGCTGGATGAGCATATCCTGGTGGTGGACCCGCTCGTGGACGATTTTGACGGCTCGGCGCTCGCCGGCGTGCTCGCGGATCCGGCGATCGAGATCGTCGTACACGCCGGCCGCCAGGACATGGCGTTGCTGCGCAGGTGCCTGAGCACGGATGTGACCAACGTATTCGATACGCAGGTGGCCGCTGGCTTCGCCGGCTTGGGAGCCCAGGTCGGCTACGACTCGCTGCTCTCCGAGGTGCTCGGCCTGAGGGTGGCCAAGACAGCGAGCTTCACGCGCTGGGACGCACGGCCGCTCTCGCCCGAGCAGGTCGCCTACGCCCGCGAGGATGTGGTGCACCTGCTCGAGCTGGCCAGCGAGCTCGAGCGTCGCCTGGAGCAGCTCGGACGTCTGCAGTGGGCGCGCGAGGAGTGCGAGCCGCTCGCTCGCTCGAGCGATGAGCGCACGCTCGAGTCCGTGTTCGCCCGCCTGCCTCGCGTCACCGCGCTGAACGCATCCGCGCGACCGGTGGCGCGCGAGCTGGTGCGCTGGCGCGAGCGCGCCGCCGAGCGCAACGACCGCCCGGTGCAGAGCGTGCTGGGCGACGCAACGTTGGTGGAGATCGCCAAGCGCCGCCCCTCCTCGAAGGGTGAGCTCGAGAAGATCCGCGGCGTCGGCAACACCGGTGGCCGCCGCGCCGATGAGCTCCTCGAGGCGATACGCATCGGGCGCGAGCATCCACCAGACCCGCCAGGCGAGAGCACACGACCGCCCGCACCGAAGCCCGACGATGCCCCACTCATAGCGCTGGGCGAGGCACTCCTGCGAACACGAGCCCGCGAAGCGGGTCTCGCCTACGAGCTTCTGGCCGCGCGCGCTGACCTACAGGCAATCGTCACCGCCGCGCGCCTGGGCGACGAAGAGGCAGACGTACGCACCCTAAGAGGCTGGCGAAGAGAGCTGGCAGGAGCAGAGCTGTTGGAGTTGCTCAACGGCGGTGTATCGCTATCGGTGCACGAGACCAGCGAGGGACGCCGAGTGAAGATCGGCGACGCTCACAGATAACCCGCACGGCCGTAAGCGCCAACCGTGATTTCCCCCGCACGAGACGCAGGCGGAGGAGTTTCGGGGCGGATCGAGAGATCCGATCCGAAATCTCCGCAGCCCTATTCGATGTGGTTATAAATTTCGAACAGCGGCAGGTACATCGAGATAACGATGAAGCCAACGATGCTTCCGATCACGATGATCATGATCGGCTCGAGGATCGATGTCAGTGTTTTGACTGAGGCCTCGACCTGTTCCTCGTAGAACTCGGCGACCCTGTCCAGCATCTGGTCGAGCGCACCGGTTTCCTCGCCGACGCCGACCATGTGCGTAACCATCGTGGGGAAGATCGGCGCCTGTGCCAGCGGCGCAGCGATCGTGCCTCCGCGCTTGACCGATGAGATCACACCGTCCATCGCCTCTTCCACAGCAACGTTTCCGCCGGTGCGCCCGGTGATCTCAAGCGCCTGTAGAAGCGGCACGCCGGCTGCGGTTAGCGACGCCAGGGTGCGCGACCAGCGTGCGACCGCGATCTGCTGCACGATCGTGCCGATCCTCATGGGAATGTGCAGGCGGAAATGGTCCCACTGGCGTCGTCCCCAAGAGGTCTTCTTCCACTTTATGAACGCGACGACGATCACGGCGAACGAGCCGAACATCGCCCACCAGTCTTTGGTGACGAGCTTGGACAGCCCAACGGAGACCTGCGTCATCGCGGGCAGTTCTCCGCCGAATTCCTTGAAGACGTTCTCGAACACCGGCACGAGGAATGCCACGAGGGCCATCATTACGCCGACGGCAAAGACGACGACGAGCGTCGGATAGACCATCGCCGATTTCACTTGTTTGCGCAGCGCGGCATCCTTCTGCAGCTGATCGGCTACTCGCACGAGCGCGTCCTCGAGTACACCTCCGGCCTCCCCCGCCTGTGCCATTGCGACGAACAACGGGTTGAACACCTTGGGGTGACGTGCCATCGAATCGCTCAGCGGCAGGCCAGCCTCGACATCCTTGCGAACAGCGACGATCGTTTCCGTCAAATATTTGCTCTCTGTCTGCTCCTCGAGCACATACAGGGCACGCAGGATGCTCATGCCGGAGGAGATCATCGTCGAGAGCTGGCGGGCGAAGATCGAGAGTTCGGTCGGCTTGACGCGCTTGAAGAATTCGAGCTCGATGTTGCGCGAGGAGTGCTTGTCGGCGATGTCCAGGACGATCAGCCCGCGCTGCTTGAGCTGATCGGCGACTGCCTGCTTGGAGTCGGCCTCGACCTCGCCGCGGGCCTTGCCGCCGGCGACATCGAGGGCCTTGAAGACGTAGGTGCTCATGTCGGGTGCCTAGGCCGCGGCCAGCGACGGCGCCCCCATCAGGCGCCTGAGCTCCTCGGGGGTGGACGAGCGCGCTTCGGCGAGCTTCTGTGTGATCTTGCCTGCACGCACGAGCGAGGCCAGCGAGGTGTCCATCGTCTGCATGCCCGAGGCTGAGCTGGTCTGCAACACGGAGTAGATCTGGTGGGTCTTGCCCTCGCGGATGAGGTTGCGGATTGCGGGGTTGGGAACCAGTACCTCACAGGCGACCACTCGTCCCGAGCCGTCGGCGGTGGGCAGCAGCTGCTGGGTCATGATGCCCTGTAGGGCGACCGATAGCTGCACGCGCACCTGGCCCTGCTGGTGGGCGGGGAACACGTCGATGACACGGTCGATCGTCTGGGCGGCGTCCTGGGTGTGCAGGGTGGCGAACACGAGGTGCCCGGTCTCAGCTGCGGTCAGGGCGGTGGAGATCGTGTCGAGGTCGCGCATCTCTCCGACGAGGATCACGTCGGGGTCCTGACGCAGGGCGGCCTTCAGCGCGTCGCCGAAGCTCTGTGCGTCGGAGCCCAGCTCGCGCTGGTTGACGAGGCACTTCTTGTGCCCGTGCAGGAACTCGATCGGGTCCTCGATCGTCATGATGTGCTCCTCGCGCGTGGCGTTGATCTCGTCGATCATGGCCGCAAGCGAGGTGGACTTCCCGGAGCCAGTCGGTCCAGTGACGAGCACAAAGCCTCGCGGACGACGCGTGAACTCGTGCACAGCGGCGGGCAGGCCGAGCTCGTCGATTGAGGTCATGCCGAAGGGGATCAGGCGGAATGCCGCGCCGATCGCGCCACGCTGGTAGTAGGCGTTGACACGGAAGCGAGCGTGCCCGGGAATCGAGTAGGCGAAGTCCAGCTGCCAGTCCGTCTCCAGGCGCTGGCGCTGGTCACCGGTAAGGATCGAGTAGACGATCTCGCGGGTGTCCGTGGGCGAGAGCTTCGGGTAGTCCTCGAGTGGCGAGAGTTTCCCGCGCACCCGTACGGTTGGGTGCGCTCCCGAGCTGAGGTGTAGGTCGGATGCCCGGCGGTGTACGACCTCCATCAGAAGGTCTGCGAAATCGATGTCCATAGGTCCGCCCATCGGCCGCTGTGGAGACGCCTGCGCGCCCTGGCACGCACCGCTGGACGAACGTTCGAGCGTTCGCCTGCGCGGATGCTCAATCGGTGCCGATGACGCGTGCGATCTCGGACATCGATGTGCGTCCCTGCCTGACCTTCTGCAGGCCGTCGTCGCGCATCCGTGTCATTCCCTGGCTGACGGCCACGTCGCGGATCATCTCCGCCGACTTGCGTTCCAGCGACAGCGCCTGGATCTCGGGGGTGATCTTCATGACCTCATACAGGCCCAGGCGTCCGCGGTAGCCGCTGCCACCGCAGCGCCGACAGCCCACCGGCTCGTAGGCCTCCAGCTCCATCCGCGCCCTGTAGCCGTGGTCCTGCAGCACCTTGGCGGGAATGATCGTACGCCGCTTGCAGCTCGGGCAGAGCATGCGCGCGAGGCGTTGCGCGACCACGCAGTCGAGCGCGGAGGCCACGAGGAACGGCTCGATACCCATCTCGATCAGCCTTGAGATCGCGGATGGCGCATCGTTGGTGTGCAGCGTGGAGAGCACCAGGTGGCCAGTGAGCGCGGACTCGATCGCGATCTGCGCGGTCTCGCGGTCGCGGATCTCGCCGACCATGATGATGTCCGGGTCGGCGCGCACCATCGAGCGCAGCCCTGCCGCGAACGTCAGCCCCACCTTGTTGGAGACCTGGACCTGGGTGAGCCCGGCCATTTCGTACTCGACGGGGTCCTCGACGGTGATGATGTTCTTCTCGGGGGTGTTGACCAGCTGCAGTGCGGCATACAGCGTCGTTGACTTTCCCGAGCCAGTTGGGCCGGTGACGAGCACCGCACCGTGTGTCTCGCGACAGGCGCGTTCGAAGCGTTCGCGCTCAGGATCGGCCATACCGAGCTTGTCGAGGTCGACGACCACCGACGCCTTGTCCAATACGCGCATGACCGCGCCCTCGCCGTGAACGCTTGGCAGCGTCACCACGCGCAGGTCAACGTGGCGGCCATCGACCACGAGCCCGACACGCCCATCCTGCGGCAGGCGCTTCTCGGCGATGTTCAGCTCGGCCATGATCTTGATGCGTGAGATCACCCCTGCGGCCATGCGGCGCTGGACGGTGGTGATGTCGTGCAGGACACCATCGACCCTGAAGCGCACACGCAGCTCGCGCCCATCGGGGGCGAGGTGGATGTCGGAGGCACCGCGCTCGACTGCCTGCGCGACGATCTGGTTGACGAGCTTGATGACGGGGGCGTCTTCGGAGGTCTCGTGCAGGGCAACGACCTCGGCCCCTTCCTCCGCGTCTTCTTCGACATGGGCACCCTCGCCGACGACGTCTTCGAGGCGGTCAAGGCGCGAGATCAGGTTGGTGATGTCATCAGCCGGTGCGACGGCAACACGGATCTCATACCCGGTCATGATCGCGATGTCATCGACCGCAAGCACGTTCGAGGGGTCGGCCATCGCCACGAGTAGCGTGCGCTTGTCGGCGAACGCGACCGGCACGGTCTGGTAGCGCTTGGCGATCGTCGTTGAGACGAGGTTCGCTGCGCTCATGTCAACGGTGAACACGCCCAGATCGAGGTGGTCGAGCCCGTAGCGCTCGGCGAGGGCACGCGCAAGCGCGTCCTGAGTGAGCACGTTGTTGTCGAGCAGCGCGCGCTCTGGCGTGGTGCCGGAGATGCGCGAGCTCTCAAGCGCGTCGTCGACCTGCTTGCGTGAGGCGAGCCCCATGTCGACGATCACATCCGTGAGGAAGCGCTGGGAGGAGCCTCGGCGCGAGGGCTTGGTGATGCCTGAGAGGTTCTCGTCAGAGCCCGTGCCGCCCCCTGGCCCCTCGTCGCCTGCGCGCTGCTCGACCCGCTCCACGGTAGCGCTGCCCTGCCCGCTCACTGATCCGTCGGCGGACAGCATGGGTTCACGCCCGCCGGCGGACTCGACCTCGATATATGGGTCGGCGCCGGCGATCGTCTCGAAGTCAACGTCTGCGCCGGGCAGCTGCTCGAGCCCGATGTCGGTTCCAGAGAGCTCGTGCGTCCCGGTGGACGCGGCGTCCATCCCGAAGATCGCGTGCAGGTCCGGGCCTGCTTGCCGTGGGAGCTCGCTCATCGCGTGCGCTCCTTGAGCTCGTGGCTAGTCTGCGGGCGCCTCTTGTGCGAGGACAGCGCGACGCATGACGTCCACCGGAGCCTTGCGGCCGGTCCACAATTCAAGGCTGAGGGCCCCTTGGGCGATGAGGATCTCCAGCCCGTCGACGGTGCCCGCGCCATGCGCTTTGGCAGCCGCAAGCAGCGGCGTGGATCCGGAGCGGTAGACGAAATCGGCGACATACGAGTACTTACCGACTTGATCGAACGTCAATCGGAGTTGGTTGAGCGCCTGACTGTCAGTAGCCGAGCGTTGTACGCCTTGGGTGTGCAGGCCTACGGAAGTGCAGTTGACGAGCAGATCGGCGGGCTCGGGCTCGGCCACGGCGCGCACACCGAGATTGCCTGCAAGCTCCCGGGCACGCGCAGGCGTTCGGTTCCAGATCGAGACCTCGCTCGCGCCCGCTTCGCGTAGCGCCCAAGCCGCCGCGCGGGCACTGCCGCCGGCGCCGAGGATCAGCACGCGGGGGTGGGTTGGCATGTCGGCCAGACCGCCGAGCGCGGCGATCAGACCGGGGGCGTCGGTGTTCTCGGCAGCGATCGTGCCGTCGGCTGCGAACGTGAGCGTGTTGGCGGCTCCGATCTGGCGTGCTGTATCGCTCGCTTGCGTCGCGAGCGCCAGCGCTGCATGCTTGTGTGGGATCGTGACGTTTGCGCCGAGGAAGCCTGACTGGGCGAGGGCGAGGGTCGTTTGGTCGAACAACGCTGGTGGGACCGGCAGCAGCTGGTAGCGCCAGTCGTCCAGCCCCAGGGCGGCGAGCGCGGCGTTGTGGATTGCCGGCGAGCGGCTATGTGCGACGGGCCAGCCGAGGACGCCCAGACGGCGCATCACTTGTGCTTGCAGCTCGGCGGATGCCCGCCGGCGCGTGCGACTGCTGCCTTATAGGCAGCTGCGTTTGTTTCGAATTCGGCGAGCGTGTTGGAGAACACCTGCTCGCCACAGCCGTCTGCGCCGGCGACGTAGTACAGGTAGGAGACGTGTGCAGGGTGGGCAGCCGCTTCGATGGAGGCCGCGCCTGGGTTTGAGATCGGCGTTGGCGGCAAGCCGACGTGGGTGCGGGTGTTGTATGGGGAGTTGATGTGCAACTGCGCTTCGGTGAGTTCTTTTGTGTACGTCGCTATTCCGGTCTGGAGCTCGACCGCGTAGTAGATGCTCGCGTCGATGCCCAGCGGCATGCCTTGCGCCAGACGGTTGTAGATGACGGCGGCGATCTTCGGCCGGTCTCCGGGGATCTGTGCCTCGCGCTCGACCATCGAGGCGACGATCAGCAGTTGGTAGGGGGTCACGTGCAGCGCTTTGGCGCGTGCGATCTCGCTTGCGCCGAAGTTTTCACGAAATGCGACCAGTTGCTCTTCCACCAGGCGGTTGACGGGCTCACCTGGGTTCATGTCGTAGGTGGCAGGGAACAGGAAGCCTTCGAGATCGGGGGTGCTCTTGGGTGCGCCGTAGCTCACTGGGTTCAGTTGCGCCGAGTTTCGCGAGGCGACGCGATAGTCGCCCTTGAGACCGTCGGCGGCCGCGATCTGGGCGATCTGCGCCCGCGTCTTTCCCTCGGGGATGAGGACCTTGACAACTGGCGGCGCGGCGACTGTCGCCACTGGTTTCGATTCGCGGGAGTGCAGGACGAGCACAACCGCCGCGACGACGGCCGCGAGCGCGAGCACTGCCGCTAGGCGCGCCAACAGCGAGCGTCGTCCTTTGCGCTGCGGCAGAGCTGCGGCAGGCTGCGCTGCCGGTGCTGGTGGTGGCGGCAGCGGCGGTGGCAGCTGCGGCTCGGACGCCTTCACGGGCGGGGGTGGCGACACCTCGTTTGGTGGCAGCGTGGGCTCGGGCATTGCAGGCATGGGCTGGTGGGCGAGCGGTTCCGGCGAGGACGGCGCTGGCGGCGACAGCACGGGCTCCTGCTGGGGCCAGGGCTCGGGCATAGGTGCGACGGGCGGCTCGAGCGGGGCGGCGTCGGGCTGCTGGCCAACCGTGCTGGCGGGTTGGCTCTCGCCGCGCCGGCGCGCGCGCTCCTGACGATCGCGCTCGCGATCCTCCGCGGTGCGCTGCGCTCCTGAACGTGATCGATCGCCGCGGGCCAAGGACTAGGAACCCTAACGCGACTTGGAGGCGAGCCAGCTCTCCAGCAGGTGGGCGGCGGCTCTGGAGTCTTGACCGGTTTTGAAGCGGGCGCCTTTTCCGTCCGCCCCGTCGATCCGCTGGGCGATGCGAGTGGTGAAGCGCTCGTCGTGCATCTCCACAGGGATGCTCTCGCCGAGGCGCTGCGAGAGCTCGCTGGCGAAGGCTCGTGTCTCACGTGTCTGCTCGGTGTCTGTTCCGGCGAGTGACAGTGGCAAGCCGACGATCACGCGCTCTACTTCGCGTTCGCGCACGAGCTCGCGCAGGCGCGCGAAGCCGCGCTTGGTGGCGGGCCGGGAGACGACCTCAATCGGCGTGACGATCGTGCCGCTGGGGTCGCTGAGCGCACAACCGCAGCGTGCGCTTCCGTAGTCGAGCGCGAGCACGCGCATCAACTCGAGAGGGCCGCCTCGATCGCCGCACGCCCGGCCTCGATCGCCTCGCCGAGCCGCTCGGGGTCGCGTCCACCGGCCTGTGCCATGGTGTCGCGGCCGCCACCACCACCGCCGGCGACCTCGGCGGCTACCTTGACGACGGCGCCGGCTTTGACGCCGCGCTCGACCAGCGCGGGGGCAACGCTCGCGACGAGGTGCACGCGCCCGTCAGCGGCGGTTCCCAGGAGGATGGCGGCGTCTGACAAACGGCCCTTGAGACGGTCGACGGCGTCGAGCAGCGCCTTGGCGTCGGGCACCTCGACGGCCGCGGTGAGGACGGTCGCACCGCCTACCTCAATGGCGCTGCTGGCGAGCGAGTCGATGTCGAGGCTGCCAGCGCTGCCGTTCGTCCCGACACCCTGCTTGAGCGCCTTCTCGAGTCGTTTGCGCTCGGTGGCGAGGGTTGCGACGGCGGCTGGTGCGTCCTCGGGACGTGTGCGTAGCTGCGCGGTGATGTCCTTCAGAAGGCGGTCGTGCTCGCGCAGCAGCTCGACCGCCACTGGGCCGGTGATGGCCTCGATACGCCGGACGTTGGCGGAGCTCGAGGTCTCGTGGAGGATCCGAAAGGCACCGATCTCGGCGGTTGAGCGCACGTGGGTACCGCCGCACAGCTCGCGCGAGTACTCACCCTCGCCGACCTCGACCATGCGCACAACCTCGCCGTACTTCTCGCCGAACAGCGCCATCGCGCCGAGCTGCTTGGCCTCGTCGAGCGTGGTGGTGATCGCGTGCACAGGGTCGTTGCGCGCGATCCAGCCGTTGACGCGGTCCTCGACGTCACGTAGCTCCTCGGCGCTCAGTGCCTGGCCGTGGCTGAAGTCGAAGCGCAGCTTGTCGGGGCCGACGTAGGAGCCGGCCTGGCGCACGTGGCTGCCGACGCGCTCGCGCAGCGCCGCCTGCAGCAGGTGCGTGGCGGTGTGGTTGCACTCGGTCTTGTGCCGCGCGAGGTGATCGACGCGCGCGAGTACCTGCTCGCCAATCTCGAGCGTGCCGGCCTCGACGACGACCTCCGGCACGCGATCCTCGCCGAGGAAGAGGACATCCTCGACACGCGCACGGCAATCGCCGTGTGCGCATTCGATCGTGCCGACGTCTGAGATCTGCCCGCCGCCGGCGGCGTAGAACGGCGACTCGGCGAGCTTGACGAGCAGGCGGGTGGGCGCTGCTCCGTTGCCACCGCCATGCCCGTTGGCTCCGTCGAGCGCGTCGAGCGGGCGGATGGCAACGACAGTGGTGGGCTGCACCTCTGTCTCATATCCGGTGAAGCGGGTGACGGGCCCGCCATCGAGCGCGCCGATAGCGTCGGCGGCTGCTGTGACGGCACTGCGTCCGGCGCCACCTCTCCCCCGCTCGCGCTGTTCCTCCATCAGTTCTTCGAAATCACCCTCGATCGAAAGGTCTGCTTCGGCGAGCAGCTCACGGGTCATCTCGTGGGGAAAACCGTGGGTGTCGTGCAGCGTGAAGACCTCGAGCGCCGGCACGGAGGAGCGACCGGTAGCACGAGCCTGCTCGATCTGGCTCTGCAGCATCTCCATCCCTTGGGCGAGCGTGCGCCCGAAGCTCTCCTCCTCGGCGGCGAGCCACATGTCGGTTACCTCGGCCTGCTCGCTGAGCTCCGGGTAGGCGCTGCCCATGATCTCGCGCACGCGCGCGGAGTAGCGCGTGAGGAAGCCCGGCTCGAGCTCCAGCGCGAGCCCTTGTTGGATCGCGCGGCGCATCACGCGGCGCAGTACATAGCCGCGATCCTCGTTGGAGGGCACCACTCCGTCGGCTGTAAGGAAGGTCATCGCGCGGGTGTGATCGGCGAGGATCCGTAGGGAGCGGTCGCTGTCGAACTCGTTGCCATAGCGACGTCCGGATAGCTGCTCACCGAGCTCGATGAGCGGCTGGAACTGGTCGGTCTCGAACACTGATTGCTTGCCTTGGAGGATCGCCGCCATGCGGTTCAGGCCGAGGCCTGTGTCGATGTTGTTGGCGGGCAGCGGCTTGAGAACGGTGCCGGGCTCATCGGACGCGGGCTGCTGGTCGTACTGCATGAACACGAGGTTCCAGTACTCGAGGAACCGCTCGTTCTCGCCTCCCGGCAGGTCATCGGGGGCGCCGTACTGGACACCACGGTCGATATACAGCTCCGAGCACGGGCCGCATGGGCCGGTTGGCCCGGCTTGCCAGAAGTTCTCAGAGCGCGGGCATTCGACGATCCGCTCGCGCGGCACACCGAGTTCCAGCCAGCGGTCGATGGCCTGTTGGTCTGAGCCGAGCCCGAGGCCGTCGTCGCCCTGGAACACGGTCACCCAGATGTCGTCCTCGGGGAAGCCGAACACTTCGCGCGAGAGCTCCCAGGCAAACTCGATGGCCTCGTGCTTGAAGTAGTCACCGAACGAGAAGTTGCCGAGCATCTCGAAGAAGGTGAGATGCCTGGAGCTGTTACCGACGTTGTCGATGTCGACCGTTCGAAAGACCTTTTGGCAGTCGGTAAGGCGTGGTGCTGGCGGGCGTTCCTGCCCGAGGAAGTAGGGCTTCAGCGGGTGCATGCCGGCGACGGTCAAAAGCGCCGAGGGGTCATGCGCGGAGGGCACGAGCGACGCTGAGGGAATGCGCTTGTGAGCGCGCTCCTCGAAGAAGCTCAGGTAGCGCTCGCGGATCTCATCAGAGGTCATAGCTGGTTGATCTTAGGGGGCGTCGCCGGTGGCTATGGTGCCGTAGCCGACGACTAGATCGCCGGAGTACAGGCATGCGAACTGTCCGGGGGCGGTTCGCTCGGCGGGCTCATCGAGTGTGACGGCCAAGCGGTCGTGACTTCCAGCTGCGAGCTCGCCGGGTAGATGACAGGCAAAGCGCCTGCCGTGGGCGCGCACGCGCACGCCATCGACGCAGCGAGCGTGACGGTGAAGCGTGGCGTCGCGCACTGTGACGGTGTCGGCGAGTAGCTCGTGGCGCGGACCGACGGTGACTGCGTTGGAGCGCGTATCGGTGGCGAGCACGTACATCGGCTCGGGTGCTGAGATGCGCAGACCGTGGCGCTGACCTACGGTGTAGCGGTGCGCACCGGCGTGCTCGCCGAGCACCATGCCCTGCATGTCGACGATTGGCCCTGGGCGCGTGGCGAGTCCGCCGTGGCGCTCGAGAAAGTCGGCGTGGCGTGTGCCGGCGAGGAAGCACAGGTCCTGGGAGTCGCGCTTGCGCGCGACGTCCAGTCCTGCGCGCTCGGCGATCTGGCGGACCTGTGGCTTGTGCATGTCTCCGAGCGGGAAGCGCATGCGCGCGAGCGAGGAGGGGTCAAGCGCGGAGAGCACGTAGCTCTGATCCTTGGCTATGTCGACAGCAGTTCTGAGCAGGGGCGCGGACGGGTCGGTAGCTGGTTGGCTGTGAGCGGCTGGCTGGTGCACGACGCGCGCGTAGTGGCCGGTGGCGAGCGTCTCTGACCCGAGTCGGCTGGCGAGCTCGAGCATGGCGTCGAGGCGCACGTTGCCGTTGCAGCGCACGCACGGGTTGGGGGTGAGCCCGGCAGCGTGATCTGAAAGCCAGCCGTCGACGACGCCCGCGCGAAACTCCGCGCGCAGGTCGATCGAAAGGTGGGGCATCCCGAGCTCGTGTGCGAGCTCGCGTGCGCTGCGCACTGCCTGTGCGGAGCAGCAGCTGAGATCGCCGTCATTGTCTGGGTCTGACCACAGCTCGAGCGTGACGCCAACAGCCTGGCTGCCACTTTGTGCGACGAGCAGTGCTGCAACGGCGCTATCGACGCCGCCGCTCATTGCGACGAGCGTTCGTCCTGTGACTGATGCAAGGCTGGCGCTGCTACGGGCAGCGCCACCAAGGGCGCGATGGAGTGCATCGGCGGCGAGCTCTGCGGCGTGGCGCTTGGCGACGCTCAACCCTCCGAGCTCCTGCGCGATCTGCTCGGCGCCGAGCTGAGCGGCGCTGAGTAGCGGTGTGCCGCGCAGCAGGCTCACGGCGGCACTGCCGGCGGCGACGGTGGCCCCGCAACCGCTGGCGTCGAACCCAGCGTCTTGGATACGCCCATCCGGGCTGTCTGGGTCAAGCGCGATGGAGATGCGGATCAGATCTCCGCATGCTGCCCCGCCGGCAGCGCCTGTGTGGGCGTGCGCGGGAGTGTGCCCCCGTCCGATGGGGCGTTCGAGATGATTGCTCAGCTGCTCGGCGGCGATGCTCACCCGAGCGAGTGTAAGGCTAGGAGCTGCGGGCTTCGGCGATCGCTTGTTCGATCGAGAATGCGTCCTGCACGCCGGTCAACACAAGTGTCTTACCTTGCTTGTTGATGATGAGGATGGTGGGCGTGGCGTAGAGCTGGATGCCGCGTGTGATCGAGCCGAAGTTTGCGACCTGGCTTGCGGTGGCGTCCTGCACGGCAACCCCGTGGTGGCCGCTGGCGATCGCCTGCACTGCGCTGTGCACGGTGGCATCGTCGGTGCCTGCGGGGTTCCAGAACAGAAGCACGACGACATTGCCCTTGGCAAGATCGGCTTCAACGGTCCGTTGGCCGCTGGGGATGGCGGAGCCAGACGCACTTTTGCTCTTGTGGGAGGTGCTTTTAGGTGCGCTGGTGGAAGTTTTAGTTGGAGAGCTGGTGGTGGGCGCGGCAGCGGTAGCGGATGCGGCGGGCGCATGCGTCGCGGCGCTTGAGGTTTGTGTTGGCGTTGTTTCGTTCGAGGCTTGAGCGGATTTTTCAGCGAGATGTTTTTCGTTTTGCTGGGAAACTGCGGCTGCGTGGTGTGCTCGGTTGATTGCGTGGGAGAGCCCGCCGAGGCTGTTGCCTGAGCCGTGCGTGGAAGCACCGGCGCTTTTTGACGCGGAACCGTGTGCCTTGGCCGTAACGATGGGCGCGGGGGCAGCGGCGGACGCGGCCGGCGTGGAGCCGCTGGTGGCACTGTTGGTGGAGCGCGTGACGGTGAACAGCAGCACACCGATGAGCGCCGCAGCGGCTACGAGGGCAATCTGGAAGGGACGGGATAGCTGCGCCATCGCCTCCTACTTCGGCACGTATGCAGGAAAAGTTGAACGGCGAGATTTGCTTTGGACGCTTCAGACCGGCATGGACATCGGAGCCGAGGGCCGCTCAGATGGCGTGATGGCCACGCAATACGGCATGCACGACGGCATCCGTGGGGAGTGTCTCCTGTCGACCGTCTTGCATGTCCTTGAGCGTGGTCCGCCCGGGTGCGACGATCGCTACGTAGCGGGCTCCGAGCGCGTTTGCGTGGCCGAGCTGCCCCTTCAGCGAGCGTCCGCCGAGATCCATCTGCGCTGAGAGCCCGGCGGAGCGCGCCTGGTTGAGCAGGCCAAACGCGTTTGTGCGGAGCTCATCGTCGTCGCCGTCGAGCGCCAGGAACAGCTCCACGGGGGCGGGCGCGAGGGGCTGTGCACCGGCGCCGCCTGCCTCGCCGGCGAGCATGATCCGCTCCACCCCAGCGGCCCAGCCCATGCCGGGTGTTTGTGGTCCGCCGAGCTGGGCGACGAGGCCGTCGTAGCGACCCCCTCCCCCCACGCCGCTCTGCGCGCCGAGGGCGTCGGAGGTGAACTCGAACACGGTTCGCGTGTAGTAGTCGAGACCACGCACGAGCGTTGGGTCGACTTCGTAGAGGATGCCGGCGACGTCAAGCAGCTCGCGCACGTGCGCGAAGTGCTGGAGATCGCCCTGATCGAGATGATCGAGCAACAGCGGCGCTCCTTCCATGACCCGCCTGGTACCGGGATCTTCGGAGTCGAACGCTCGCAGGGGGTTTAGCTCGATCCTGCTTCTGACGTCCTCTGCGAGGCTGGCTTCGTTGGCGCGCAAATGCGCCTGCAGCCGCTCGCGATACTCGCGTCTGCTGTCAACGCTTCCGAGACTGGACAGGCGCAGCCTGAGCCCGCGCACGCCCATCTCGGCGAGCAGCGCGGTCAGCAGCGCGATCAGCTCGGCATCTACGGCGGGGTCCTCGGAGCCGATCGCCTCGGCGCCAACCTGCCAGAACTGGCGGAAGCGACCGGCCTGGGCGCGCTCGTGGCGGAAGAAGCTGGATAGGTACCACAGCTTCACGGGCTGGCGGCGCTTGTGCATACCGTGCTCGACATATGCTCTGCATACGGGCGCGGTGCCCTCGGGTCGCAGTGTGAGCGAGCGCCCGGCCTGATCCTCGAAGGTGAACATCTCCTTGCGGACGATGTCGGTCGACTCGCCGACGCCGCGGGCGAACAGCTCGGTGGCCTCAAAGGTGGGTGTCTCGATCCGCTCGTAGCCGGCGCTCTCGAGGATCGACCGAGCCTTGGCCTCCAGGTGGGTGCGTGCGGTGGCCTGCTCGCCGAGCACGTCGTAGGTGCCGCGTGGCGCTTTGATCTTGGCTGCGCTCAAGTTCAGGCTGCCGGCGAGTCGGTGGCGTGCTCGCGCGGGACGCGCACACGCAGCTCGCTGAGGAACGGGTTGCTGTCGCGCTCGCGCCCGAGCGTGGTGACACCCATGTGCCCGGGGTAGACAACGGTCTGCGGTGGATATCCCTGGATCAGGCCGGCTATGGAACGCTCGAGCGTAGGCCAATCGCCACCGGGGAGATCAACACGGCCGACAGACCCCTGGAAGAGGACGTCGCCTGAGAGCAGCGCGGGGTGGGCGGGCGATCCGATCGCGTAGGTGACGTGGCCAGGGCTGTGACCGGGGGTGAAGATCACGTCGATGTCGAGACCGGCGAGATTCAGGTGCTCGCCACCGCTGACGGTGTGCTCGGGCTCATAGTTCTCGAACGGCCCGAACCCGGGCGGCACCCAGCTCATGATGTCGGTGAGCAGCGGCCGCTCGATCTCTGGACAGTAGACGGGCGCGCCGGTCTCGCGTGCGAGCGGCGCGACGGCGCCGATGTGATCGAAGTGACAGTGGGTGATGAGGATCGCGTCGATCTTGACGCCGAGAGCGTCGATCGCCTGCGACAGGCGCTCGGCCTCGTCTCCCGGGTCGATCAGCAGCGCACTGGTCGCCTCGCTGTTGGCGCGCACGACGTATGAGTTCTCCTGCACGGGACCGACGGTGAACGACCGCACATCCAGCCCGCTCATCGCGAAGCTGCTCCCCCGCTCGCCTGCGCTTTCTTGCGCATACGGCGGTCGTACATCCATTTGTCGCTGTAGTAGCTGACGACCGTGTACATGATGAGCACTACTGGGAACAGCGCAATGGCCTGGTTTGACTGCTTGAGCAAAAGGACCACGACGAGCAGCAGCACGATCGCTGCGAACATGGCCTTGAGGAACGCCCCGCCCCACGTCGGTGGACGGTCGCGCTTGTCGAGCAGCTTTTCCTTCTCTTTCGCGCGCTCGCGTGGATCGCCGGTCTTCTCGGCGGCGGTGGGCTTGCGCCCGGTACGCCCACGCGACTCGATTACCCCGGCGGCATTGCCGCGGTGCTTGGTTTGACGTTTGCGCCTGGTCTGGGCCATGACTAGCAGCCTAGTGCGTTCTCGATCAAGTGGCGTGCGGGATCGAAGCGTGGGATGGGGATGTCCTGGGGAAAACCGTCGAACGCGACGGCTGGTGCAAGCCCGACGAGCTCGGCGCCGGCGACCTGGGCATGGACGCGAACGGCGTCGACGACCATTGCGAGCGACACGTCAAACGGGCGCTCGACGTTCATTGAGACCTGAGCGACGCCGCCGCCCAACTGAATGCCGATGGCGCGTACGCCGGGCAGCCCGGAGGTCCCGTGCTCGCGGATGAGCGCAGCGATGCGACGCGCGTCCTCAACGCTGCACCAGAGGCGGGCGGGCGGCGACGAGTGTGGCACCGGCGCTTGGATGCATTGTCGGTGGACCGAAGTCAGGAGCGATGCGTTCGTCCCCGCCTGCGATGCGCGCGGACAGCCCGCTGACGCCGCCGCGGCGCAGCTGGGCGCGCGTCCGCGCCGACTGGGCGTCCTCGCTGGAGAGCTCGCCGTATAGGAACACGGGCACGTCGAGCTCCGCACCGATCCGGTCGGCGACGACGAGTGCCTCGGCACACGCTGCGCCTCTGGTTGTTGGGTGGAGGTAGACGACTGGCGCGACGTCGATGGCGCCGACGTGCGGGTGCTGACCCGCCTCGGCTGGGTGTGTGTCCGTCCCACGGACGACCACGTCGATCCGTTCGACCGCCACCTGAGCGGCGCGCAACAAGGCATCAGCGAGCTCACCCTGCGGGGCAGCGACGGTGAACACCGAGCGGTGGTGGTCGCCGTCTGAGTGCACGTCCAGCAGCCGCACGTGCTCGGAGGCCCCTTGGGCGAACGCGGCTCCGATCACGTCGATCGTCGCTCGATCACGTCCCTCTGAGACATTCGGCACTGCGAGCAAGGTGGGTGGCGCCATGGCGCAACGAGGCTAGCGACGACCGATCGACGGCGGTGCTGCGGCTACACTCCTGCGTCATCCGGGCCGGAGTAGCTCAGCTGGTTAGAGCAGCGGAATCATAATCCGCGTGTCGGGGGTTCGAGTCCCTCCTCCGGCATTGCTCAACCTGCGGTTGCGCAGAGGGTCTCGGTTTTCCACCTTCACAAGCCGATGGTGTCATGGGCTCAACCGGTCCCGCCAGACGAGGGCTTGCGCAAGACCATAATCGCCGAGCCCGGCTGGCAGTGTTCAGGTGGTTCCGGTTTCAATTCTTCCCGCATTAGCGTGCCGCCAGTGCTGGTCGTGACGAACATCCGGATCGGCTGTTCCGGGAGCGCAACGTAGGCGGCCACACCCCTAGCCCCGAAGTGGCTTGGGATCGTGGCGGTTCGCAGCCGATAGCGCCCATGGGTGGTGTAGGCGAATGCCCGGTCGCGTGGATCGGCAAGAACACCGAAGACGATCGTCCACATCGTTGCCGACGGCGAGCAGCCTTGCTCGGTGCTCCACGCCAAGGGCTTAGAGGGCTCGGGCGTGAAGTTCGTTCCCTGTGAGCCGCCGCCGACCTCACGCACGTTGACCGCGAGATTGAAATACGCCCGGTGCTGGAATCGGTAGCGCTCCGCGAGAATCGAAAAGCCAGCGGTACCTGCCACGCGACCACGCGCGATCATCTGCAGGCCGCCAGGTAGAAACTGCACCGGTTCACTCCGAAAACCGCCTGAGGTGTGTGCTCGCGAGGCCTGGCGGGAGTCGCCGCAGCCCGAAGTAAACAGGCACAGGACGACGCACAGACAAATACCGACTTTCCCAATCCCCCTCACACCCGGATCCTATGCGCCCCGTACCGACCGCGGTGACGCTCGTGATCAGAATCGGTACGGAGCGCCCGAGGCTCCTGCGCTTCAGCTACAGCCCCCAGCGCTTTGCGCCGTTCAGCGGGTTGCCTTCTTAATGGAGCTGCGTACTTTGCCGGCGGCGTTCTCCGCTTTGCCCTTCAGCTCCTCGCCTGCCCCGCGAGCCTCAGTGGCGGGTTTGCCAGCCGCGGAGCCGGCTTCCTGCTTTGCGCGGCCTTTGAGCTCTTTGACCTTGCCCTGCGCTCGCTGCGTACGGTCGCCCATGTCTTCTCCTGTGCTCGTTTTTTGGGTCTAATTGGTCTCTACCCAGCTGGTGAGCGGACGAACCACACCCATTGAGCGGGCGAGTCGGCAGGTAGTCGTGAGCCGGACCGGCTTCGACGGATGGCTTTGCTCGGGCGCCTTCTCGCTGGAGGCAGTCGAGCGGGATTTGTGCTCGTCGGCGTCCGCGCGCAGTCGCAAGGTGAACCAGACGAGCTTGCCGTTTGGCGATCTGACAATTCCCCAGTCCTCGGCGAGCGCTTGGACGATCTGAAGCCCTCGCCCCGATTGGTCCAGGGGCGTAGGGGTGCGCGGGCTGCCCTTGGCCATGATCGCTCACCTCCACGCGTATCTCGTCATGCGAAAGGTCAATCACAAGCGCGAAATCGCTATGGGCGTGCGCACACTGTTGGTAGCCAGCTCGGAGGTCATCAGCTCCGCGGCTTCCACGATTTCGCGTGGCTGATCGCCAAGGAGATCCCTAACGAAGTGGCGTGCACCAGCCAGAGACTCGGGCTGGCAGTGAAAGCGGCGTGCGTATCTCATGGCCCGATCGAGAACACGTTGGCGAGGCCTGTGGTCATCAGTACGCGCCGGATGATTGGGGACGGGTTTCGTATCGACACGCTGCTTGCCTTCGCCGCGGAGTCGAGGAAGCTCGTGAGGTTCAACACACCGGGCCGAGTGGAATGTGTGAAGAATTGCTTGGCCCTTTCCGGCATCGACGCGAGCACGGGAGTGCTGCCGAGCACAGTGCCCGGCGAAAGATGCAACGTCCCCAATGGCCACAACGACACCGAGCTGAACTGACGGCCGGGGCCCACATACGGGGCGATGAATGCACGAAGTTTCTGCGCATTGCCGTCGGTGGCATCGGCGAGCTCGGCGGCCGATGCCAGCGGTGTCTGGATTGAGGGAGCGGTGGCCGCCAGCACCAGGCTCAGCTCCCGCACGCGGAGGTTCAAAAGGCGTTGCTCGTTGCGGCTATATACGGCTGCGGGACGTCAGCGCCAGCGCCCCCGTGACAAACAGCCCCGTCAACATCGCCGCCAGCGCCTACCCAGGACGGTCGCCACCGCCAGCGCGAGCCCGGCGGCCCTAAGGCAGACACAGCACCCTCCGCGGCCGCCGGCGCAGCCGCCAGATCGTAGCGAGGCCCAGTCGTGCTCGACGCCACTGCACGGCTGCTCATGTCAAGCATCTCCCCACGCCCATATCGGCCGCCTAGCTTATCCCGAAGATCAGGCGAGCTGTCCGAGCGAGCCGGCTGGACACGGGCACAATTCGAACTGCTCCATCCTGGCCCGTGGTACCCCGGCTCAGGCCAGGTCCTCAGTCCAGTCCGTGCTCCTCGAGCCAGTGATCGAGATCCTCGTTGCTCATCAGCTCAATGTGATGACCTGTCGACTTCGGCGCGGGAAGCACAAGCCGCACCGCAATTCGCCACAACGCATCGGTAGTCATTGGTTGCTCATTCCTGGGCGCTGGGCTGTGGGTCTCATTTACAGCAGATACCCACTAAGAGCAGCACCAACCACGACGGCCGGCGTTACGATCGAGGCCAATGGCCGAGTCCGCTAGGTCGGCGAGCGGTCCCAGTCCGCTTGCCCGCGCCCCCTCAGCAGGCCTGGTCGTCAGCGCAATCGCCTCGGTTCAGTTTGGCTCAGCGCTGGCCGCAACCCTGTTCAAGCAGCTCGGGCCGGGTGACACGGTCTTCCTCCGCCTGACCTCAGCAGCAGTGATCCTCACGCTGATCCGGCGACCACAGCTACGCGGGCACACCCGCCATGAGCTGCTTCTCGCGAGCACGTTCGGGGTGGTGCTGGCCGCGATGAACCTCAGCTTCTATGAGGCGCTCAACAGGATCCCCCTTGGAATCGCGGTGACGATCGAGTTCGTAGGTCCCTTGACGGTCGCAGTCGTGGGCTCCCGGCGACGGACAGACCGCCTCTGGATCGTGCTCGCAATCGCAGGCATCCTCGCGCTGACCCGCGGCGCCGTGGGTGGGCTCAACGGCTTTGGCGTTGCACTAGCGCTGACCGCGGGAGGCCTATGGGGTACCTATATCCTGCTCAACGCTCGGCTCGGCCAGGCCTTCGAGGGCTCGACCGGGCTCACGTTCGCGATGTGCGTTGCGGCCCTGGCAGCACTTCCAGTGGGCGTCGCTGGCGGCGGCCGGCTGCTGGATCCAGCTTCGCTCGCACTCGGATCGGCCGTCGGCGTGCTCTCATCGGTGATCCCTTACTCGTTTGAGCTCGAGGCGCTCCGGCGGATCTCGCCGCCGACTTTCGGGGTGCTCATGAGCCTCGAGCCGGCGGTTGCTGCGCTCGCCGGGTTCCTCGTGCTCGGCCAGCACCTCAGCGCCCGCGCGCTGCTCGGCATCGCCCTCGTCGTGGTCGCCTCTGTGGGAGCTTCACGCAGCGCCACCGCAGCCCCGATCGCCGTTTGACGACCCGCGTCAGACGCCGATGTAGCGAACGTGGCCCGCGCCGTCGACCTCACTCACTACGAACGGATAGCTGCGCGAGGTGCCCTCGACCACGGCCGTGCAGGTGAATTTCAGTCCGGCTCGCTGCAGCACCTCGGCTGGACAGGAAACCGTCGCGTGCTTGCCTCTCTGGCTGAAGACCGACGCCTCTATCGAGCGCCGGACCTGGGCAATGTCCAGTGCGAGAAGCGGCTCACTGTCCTGGAAGCGTACCTGTCCGCTGTCGCCGACCTCGACGGCCATGACCGGGTAGGTGCCCACGTCCAGGCGCGCCGTGCACGTAAACGTGTGGCCCGCCTGCTGCACCACCTTCGGTGGGCACGCGACCACGGTGTCCAGGCCATGCTCGCGGAGGATCGAGTTCGCGATCGCGCGCTCGACCTTTACGCTGTCCAAGGTTCGAGCGCTCGACCCGCACGCCGCCACACACACGGCAACAAGAATCGCCCCGGCGACACCGATGAGCGTGTCCCCGTGCCGTGGCCATCTGTTGCCCATCGGCCGCGCGCCCATCAGGTCTGGAACGAGTGCACGATTTCGCCCATCTGCCGGGCCGCGCGGTTGGCACCGCCACGTAGAGCGATGTCCACCTCATACGCCGCGCGTGCGGTGGAGATCACCACCTCGCTCTGCACGAGCCCATGCCGGGTGCGCTCAAACGTGTAAACCCATGC
>JBEKAM010000067.1:0-23541 GCA_050015915.1 Solirubrobacteraceae bacterium | reverse complement strand
GCGAGACGACCACCCAGCCGAGCGAGGCTGAACAGAAGATGATGGCGATGTCGATGGATCAGGCCGAGAAGGACATGTGCGGCGCCGCCGACTACCTCGCCTCCCAGCCAGGCTTCGAGGGCCGCGGCGTGGGCGCGGTGGGCTTCTGCCTCGGTGGCGGGCTGGCGGTGTGGGCTGCTGCCACCTGCCCCAACATCACCGCCGCCGTCAGCTACTACTACGTGATGCCGCACGGCAAGCCCGACTTCAGCGGCATCGACGGGCCCGTGCTCGGACACTTTGGGACGGCCGACGAATTCATCCCACAAGCGGACGCAGACAAGCTCGAGTCCGAGTTGCGCGACGCCGGCGTAGATGTGACCTTCCACCATTACGAGGGCGCGGGACACGCGTTCTTCAACGACACCAACCGCCTCGGCACATACAACCCTGAGCTTGCCCAGCTCTCCTGGGAGCGCACCGTGAGCTTCCTGCGCTCAGCGCTCGCCTCCTGACTGAGCACGAACGCGCCCGCATAGCTTGTCGAGATTCGCCTTCACGCTGGCGACAGCAGCCGTGCTCGCTGTGGTCGCCCTGGTGTCCAGGCCGGCTGCGCACAGCACGCAGGCAACACCTGCTGCAGATGTGCTGCCGGTCGCGCCACCAGCTACCCAGTGGTCGGTGCTCGCGAACCTCAGCGGTTGCGCCGCAAACCCAGTCGTCCGGGTGGTGTTCCCGAGCGATAAGCCCAACCACGCCACCGGACCGGGCGCAATCGTCTGGAGCGCAACCTCGGCTTGCGCTGGTGGGCCGGGGGCACGGGTGGCACCACTCGGCGCTAGCGACGTGCCGGGTACGTCGATCGTCCCCCGTAGCGCCTCCGGTGAGCCGATAGCGCCGCGCGGGCAGATCACGGCCAGCGGCGCTCCGCACGGACAGATCGCGATCGCAGGCACATCGCCCGGGATGACAAGCGCTGGGCTGCTGATCCAAGGGATGGCCAGCGGCCCGTTCGCGCCGCTGAAGGCCAGTGGCGGCTTCACGGCTCCAGTCGCGCTCGACACGGCCTACCTTGGCGACGTGGCCGTTGCAAGCTCGCCGGCCAGCGCTCGCAGCGACGGCGCTCTCAACGTCCATGTCGAGCGCTTCTACGCCCACGACTTCAACCGCAACGTCTCCGCGCGTGCTCCCGGCGGCGGGCCGGTGCAGGCGCTCACACTCGCGATGGACTTCCGTGGCGAAGCTCTCGCTGTATGGGCACAGCGAGGCACGATCTACGCCCGTCTGATCCCCAACAAGGGTCCCGCGCGGCCGTTGCAGCACCTCGGCTCGGCTGGGTCAGACCCCAAGATCTCCGCGCTGCTAAGCGACGACAACCGCGCAATCGTCGCCTGGGCAGGGCGACGCGGGACACAGACGAGCGTCTACATCGACCGCTCGGCTCTGGGCGTGCGCTTCCGGGCGCCACAGCTGCTCGAACGCTTCCGTAACCCCGACGGACTCGCCTCCCCGGCCGGGTCACCCAGCCTCGTGCGCCTGAGCACTGAGAGCGTGCTGCTCGCATGGGCTGGCACCGCCGCCGGGCATTGGGTAGTGCGCACGGCTCCGGTAGATCTCAACGGCATTCTGAGCGTCGGCACAATCGCCGCACCCGGCGCCGACGCACTGCTCGCCGACCTAGCGCCCGGGCCCGTCGACGATGCGCTGGTGCTGTGGACCGAGCCCCTGCCCACCCGCGCCGGCCAGCCCGACATGGCTCGTCAGGCGATCTTCGCCGCGCGCGGTACAGAGGTCGGAGGTGGGCGTGCGAGCTTCGACGAACCGGAGCAGGTTGGCGCGCCGGGACCGGTAAGCGAGGCGACCGTCGCCTTCGACCCGACAAGCGACCGCGCAGTGGCAGCTTGGCAAGGCGAAGCCGGCACGATCGACTACTCGATCCGCGGCGCCGAAGCAGGCCAGTGATCCATCCCGGGTGACAGCGCACTGCGTAGAGCAGGGCTTTTAGGAAAAGATGGTCGCCGATGGATAGGGACTACGAGCTCCAGACCCACCAGGCGGAGGACCGTCACTGGTGGTATCGAGGCCGGCGCACAGTGCTCGACGGCGTGATCGCCGAGCTCGGGCTGCCCGCGAACGCGCGCATCCTCGATGCCGGCTGTGGCAGTGGTCGCTTTATGGTCGAGTTGGCCAAACGAGGAACCGTCACCGGCGTGGAGCTCTCCGACACCAGCGTCGCGCTTGCCCAACGGCGAGCCATCGGCGAGGTCGTTGCCGGCTCGGTGCTGGAGATGCCGTTCCCCGACGCCAACTTCGATCTCGCCGTCAGCCTCGACGTGATCGAGCATCTCCAAGACGACCTCGCCGCGCTGCGTGAGTTTCGTCGTGTGGTCGCCCCCGGTGGCGCCCTGCTGGTCACCGTACCCGCGTACCAGTGGCTGTGGAGCAGCCACGACGAGATCAACCACCACCACCGTCGCTACACCCGCCGCTCGCTACAGCGCGTAGCCGAGCAGGCCGGCTGGAAGCAGGTGCGCACCACCTACTTCAACTCGCTGCTGCTGCCCGTCGCCATCCTGCTGCGGGTGCTCGAGCGCTTCAGCACCAAGACCACCGAGTCGAGCCTCGATCTTTGGATTCCTCCGGAGCCGCTCAACTGGGTACTCGAGCGCCCGCTCGCGCTCGAGGCCGCGTTGATCGCGCGCGGCGGGCGGATTCCGGCTGGGCTTTCGCTGCTGGCCGTCTTCCGCTAGGGAGTCGGCGCGTCGGCGGCGACCGGCGCGTGCACACGGAACGTCCAGGCGCGGTTGACGAAGAACGTAGTGACGGTCACCACCGCTGTCGCGCACACCTGCGCCACGAGCTTGTCCAGCTTGGCGTCATGCACGAACACGTACAGCAGGGCCTCGTTCACCCCCAGGCCACAGCCCTGCACGATCGCCCAGCGCACCGGCGTGAGCGCGTCGCCGACGTGATCGCGAAACGTCCAGCGGCGGTTGAGCAGAAAGCCATTCGTCGCGCCCACCGCGAACCCGATCGCCGACGCAGCCAAGTACCAAACACCAAAGACCTTCAGTAGCACCGTGTAGACGACCAGCGTGAGCAGCGTGTTGGATACGCCGACGATGCCGAACTTCACAAATTGGATGAGCATCGGCGCGCTCAGATGCCGCGACTCTCGCGCTACGCTGGGGGGCGATTCTCCGGTGTCGGTCTGTTCAGAAGGCGTCATCGGCGCAGTCAACGATAAATTGAGCATTCGCTTAAGGCGTTCGTTGAGGATAGAGACACGGCAACCGCCGCCCCAGCCTCGCCATTGAGCCAAAGATCATGTCGGATACACCACTTCGCACACCCATCCTGCTCAGCGTCGTGGCGCCTATCTACGACGAGGAAGAGCTTGTCGAGCAGTTCGTCGCGCGCGCAACCGCCGCCGTCGCCGACTATGAGTTCGAGCTCGTGCTCGTCAACGATGGCAGCTCCGACCGCACGCCCGAGCTGCTCGACCGCATCGCCGCCACCGATCCGCGCGTTCGCGTTATCCATCTCTCGCGCAACTTCGGCCACCAGGCCGCGCTCACCGCCGGCTTGGAGCACGCCGTCGGCGATGTCGTCGCGATGATCGACGCCGACCTGCAGGACCCACCCGAGCTGATCCCAGACATGCTCGCCCAATGGAGCCAGGGCGCCGATGTGGTCTATGCGGTCCGCAAGGAACGCGAGGGCGAGACAGCCTTCAAGCTCGCCACCGCCTCGTGGTTCTACAAGCTCTTCAACAAACTCGCCCAGGTGGACCTCGAGCCAAACTCCGGTGACTTCCGCCTGCTCGATCGGCGCGCGCTCGACGCGCTACTGACGATGACCGAGCGCTCGCGCTTCTTGCGCGGCATGACCGTGTGGGTTGGCTTCACCCAGACCGCCATCTCCTACCAGCGTGATGCCCGCCACGCGGGCGAGACCAAGTACACCCTGCGCAAGATGCTGCGTTTCTCCCTCGACGCGATCGCTTCCTTCTCACACCTGCCCCTGCAATTGGCCACGTATGTGGGAGTGCTCTCTGCTGGCCTGGCCTTCGTGGCGATTCCAGTCGTGATCGTGCTACGAATCCTCGGCTCCTACCTGCCCGGCTTCGGCTCCATCACGATCGCGATCCTGCTTCTTGGCGGCATCCAGCTAATCGCGCTCGGCGTCATCGGCGAGTACGTCGGGCGCATCTACGACGAGGTCAAGCATCGGCCGCTGTATATCGTGCGCGAGGAGCGCAATCGCCCGAGCGGACCCGGGCGTGCCGCCGCCGGGCCCGCGGTCCGCGCGGGACTTGCCGCGCGGACGCCTGAGCAGGTCGTCTAGCGCCCGATGACATGAGCAGCGAGGATCCCGCAAACGCAGACGAGCCTGGCATCGACCACCGCAGGGAGCGGATCAGGATCGAGACCGAGCGCCACCACATCGAGGGTGTCCTCACGCTCGCGCGCGACGGCTACCGCAGTCGGGTCTCCGATGTGCTGAACGCCTCCGAGCGGGATTTCATCACGCTCACCGACGTCACCGTCAAACCACTCGACGGCGGCCCGATGGAGATGCATGAGTATCTAAGCCTCGGCCGCCGGCACATAGTCTTCGCGGTGGCCGCGACCGAAACGACCTGAGAGCCAGGCTCTGGACCTAGTCCTCGCGCACGTAGGCGATGCGCGCAACCTGCACGTAAATGTCGCTGCCGTCGGTGGCGGTCAGGATCACCCAGCCGGGAGGCGCCACGATCGCGCCATTGCCCCGCCGCAGGCCATCGCGGGCATCGACGATCCGTTTCAGCGTCTCCTCTACGTCCTCCGCGACGTCGATCTCGGCCTCGTCAAGCAGGATGCGCGCCATCTCAACTCCTTTTCTCGCGCGTCCCCCGCGCGTTCCCGACTGCTCTGCTGAACAACTTTACGCTACCAGCGCAGCCAGGCCGCTGAGAGTCAGGGCGTAAAGCTGCTGGCGCTGTACACGGTGCCGACGGGCGCCGTGGTGTTTCTCACCGCGATCGGCCCGGCTTCGACGCCGGCTGGGACCTTGACCTTGAGCTTCTTTGCGGATGCCGAGACGACCGTCGCCGCCCGTCCGTCGAAGCTGACCGTGGACTTGCTGTTGAAGCCCACGCCCTTGATCGTCACGCGCCTACCGGCGGCGCCGCTCGTGGGCGTGAAGCTGGTCACAGAGAAGGTGGGCGTGAACTTCGTGGCGCTCGTCGCGCTGCTAGTCGAGGTCTTCACGGTGATCGCGCCCGCGCGGGTGCCGTTGGGCACGGTCGCTTCGATCTGCGTGGGGGAGAGCACCGTGAACTTCGCCGCGAGGGCACCGAATTCGACCCCTGTGACAGCGCTGAGCGCCCCGCCTTCGATCCTCACAACGCTGCCGGTGATGGCGGAGCTCGGGGTGAACCCGGTAAGCGACAGCACGTCCGCCGCCACCAGCCGCGTCTGTGCCGAGGCTGCCGGTGCGCCGATGCCGGCAGCGTTGGCAGCTGTTTCCTGGACGCGGATCGTCGCGCCAACGTCTGCTGCCGTGAGCGTGTACGTGTGCCCTGTCGCATTTGCGATCGCCACGCAGCCAGATCCAATGGCGTTGCAGCGCTCCCACTGAATGCTGCGCGACGTGGGGTCGTTGCTCCATGTGCCAGCTGTCAACGTGAGGGTCTGAGCCTGTTCGGCCGCGCCCGATATGGACGGGGCGGCGGAGCTTGCGGGACTGCCAGCAATCGTGAACGCGCCCAGCCCGATCGGGCTGCCAACGCCGGTGGGCCCATCGAAGCCGACCTCCGCCTGGCACTCGCTGGAACCGGCGCATTTGCCGTTGTTACCCGAGAGCACGTCGTACAGGGCATCGGCTTCGCCGGCATGTGAGTAGACGGTGGCCGCCGGGTAGGAGACGCCGTGCGCGCCACCTGCCAGCGCGAACTCGGCAGCGACGATCGGCGAGGCCACAGATGTGCCGCCCCACACGCCCCAGCCGGTGGGGTTGCCGTTGCCTTCGGGCGTGCTGTCGTAGACGTCGACGCCCGTTTCCGGGTCGCCGATCGCAGCTACATCGGCCACGGAGCGCTCGCCGCCGCAGCCGGTAGCCGCGAAGTCCTTGACCGCGCTCTGCCAGAGGGGGGCGCTGAAGATTGCGCTGCAGCCACTGCCACCTTCGTCCCACACCGTGCTACTCCACGTTTCTCCTGTGGCTGTGAGCGTGGTTCCGCCCACAGCGACCACGTCTGGCGAGTCCGCAGGGAAGTTGGCGGCGGTGAGGTCTTCCGGGCACGCTTCATTCAGGTAGCCACAGTCGCCCGAGCTGGCTGTTACGACGACCCCAGGATGATCGTAGTAGGCACTGTTGTATGCGGTGAATGTGCTCGACAGGGCAGGTTCCTCGGGCCCGGCATAGGAGTTGCTGATCTCCGTCGCGCCGGCTTTCACGGCGGCGTTCACGGCGGCTCCGAGGCTCGTGAATTCTTCGTTGTCGGCCTCCACCAACAGCACGCGACAGCTCTGGCAGATGGCGTGGGCCATCTGCACGTCGATCGATATCTCCGACGCCCATTCGCCTTCGTTTTCCGGCAGCGGGCTCGTGTTGCCTTCCTGGTTGATCTTGCTGAAGCAGCCGTTCGCGGTAGTGCACGCGGGCAGACCGAACGTTTCGTCGTACACACGGAGGTCCGCTTCCGCGCTCGGATCGTTGAAGGCGTCGATGACAGCGATCGTCTGCAAGGACGAGGACGCCGTTTCGCTCGGCAGCGAATACGCCGTATGCAGGCTCTGCGGGGTCAGATAGCCCGGATAGGGATGTTTGACGCCCACCGCTGGGCTCGCACCGGCGCTCGCTTCGCCGGCCTGCGTGACGGCATTCGCGTGGAGGGCCACTGTGCTCAGCGACAAGGGCACAAGCTTCATGCCAGTACACGCGGCCGCTCCCGGGCGGGGGATCCCGCACAGACGCTGGACACGGAACTGCGAGGTCCCGGATTCCGCGAACGAGCTAGTAGGGGCCACGAGCGCCAGCAGGACGCACACCATCAGCGCTGCTGCGATCGGCCCCCGCCGATGCGCAAGCTGCTTCGCCTCCCCACAGCGAACAGTCGCGTCCATGACCTCTCCACTGTACAGCCTCCGTCGAGCTCCGACGAGAAATAGGTACAGATCCCGCCTATGTGCTCAAGCCGCCGGCTCCACCGGATGCGACTCGCTCGCCTCGGGCGCTATTGGCCAGGCGCTTGCTCCTCGCCCTCGGCGGCCGCCTGCCCGTCTGTCCCCTCGAGCGATTGCACAAGACCATCCGCCTTGGCGCCGACCTTCTGAATGCGCTCGCTGTACTTGCCGCCCGTCCGCTGGTCAGCCGCGGCTGTGGCCTTCTCGACAGCGCCGTGGATCTGGTCGCTGTGCTCGACGACCGCTTCCTCGGCCTTGGCTTTCAGATCCTTGAACTTATCTGTCAGTCCCATCGCTCTCCCTTTCGAAAGACATGGCTATCTCGAAGCCATCGTACTGGCGCTTCGCGCATCCCACCGGCACACCGCACAGACGCAACTCGCCAGCGGTTAGGGTGTTCTACTTATTACAACGGGTCGACCGCGCGAGACGTGCCAAGGTGGCGGCTCACCGCGGATTTGGTCCATGGATGAGGAGGAGGAATCGAGATGCGCAAAGCGTCCACCTGTGTCGCCGTCCTTGGCTTGGCGTTGCTGGCATTGCCGGGCGCTGCCTCAGCGCTGCCGACGGTCACATTCAAAGCAACAGCCGTACCGATCAAGGGCTTCCCGGGCACCGGCAACATCCTCGGCGCGGGGACCGCAATACAGGCCGAATACAAAATTGAAGGCACCGAATACGACGGCTCACCGCCCCCGATCATCGGCGTCAACGTCACGTTTCCCAAGGGCAGCAAGCTGCACCCGGGCGGCTTCCCCACATGCAGCAAGGTCACGCTCGAACAGTTCGGCCCCGTGAAGTGCCCGAAGGGCTCCGCGGCCGGGCCGATCGGCAAAGTGCTCGGCTTCGTGACCTTCGGCGGCGAACGCGTCGAAGAGGCAGCGGAAGTGTCCTCCTTCTACGCGCCCGGCGGTGGCGTCGAGTTCTTCGTCGACGGCCACTCGCCCGTATCGTTGGAACTGATCTCCAGCGGCCACTACGTCAACCTCAACAGCAGCGGTGGCTCAGGACCGAAGCTGATCACCGAAGTTCCGCTTGTCGCGACCGTGCCCGGAGCGCCGTACGCGTCGGCCAAGTCGATCAGCGTAAAGGCCGGCTCAGCGTACAAGAAGCACGGGAAAACGATCTACTACGGCCGCGAGCCAAAGACGTGCCCCAAGGGCGGCTTCCCCGTAACGACGGAAGTGATCTTCGCTGAAAACGGCGAAATCTCGAAACCGGAGACGGTCACGGCGAACTACAAGGCGCCTTGCCCCAGGAAGTAGCTCGATAGCTCGCTGGGTGTTTGCCTGCTTGCTGCCATGGGTACGGTAGTGGGCAGGCAAACCACAGCTAAGAGGGGGATATACGCCGCATGCTGGCGTTTGCATGCCCAGTCTGCAACCGGCTGGTTACGTTCGAGAGCACCAAGTGCCTGCACTGCACCAGCGAGCTGGGATATGACCCCGCGGCACGCGCGATGCGGGCGCTGCACCCGGAGCCGGATGCGCAGCTTCATCGCTGCGCCAACGCGCAGCTAGCGGCGTGCAACTGGCTGGTGAGCGACGCCGACGAGCTGTGCGCGAGTTGCGCGCTCACACGCACGCGCCCGCACGACTACGACAGCGACGGGCTCGGAGGCTTTGCCGAGGCCGAGGGCGCCAAGCGGCGTCTGCTGTTCGAGCTCGCCGATCTGGGGCTACCGGTCGCGAGCTGGAAGCGGGAGCCGGGAGGTCTCGCCTTCGACCTGCTCTCTAGTGAGCAGACGACGGTGACCACTGGCCACGCCGACGGAGTGATCACGCTTGACCTCGACGAGACCGACCCCGCGCACCGCGAGCGCATGCGAGTACGCCTGGGTGAGCCGTATCGCACCGTGCTGGGGCATCTGCGCCACGAGATCGCTCACTACTACCAGCCGATACTCGTGACTGCAGGCACACCTGCAGAGGCTCGCTGCAGAGAGCTCCTCGGCGACGAGCGCGAGGATTACCAAGCGGCGATGGATCGCTACTACGCCTCCGGCGCTCCGCCGGAGTGGGAGCAGAGCTTTGTAAGCGCATACGCCACGATGCATCCCTGGGAGGACTGGGCTGAGACGTTCGCTCACTATCTGCACGTGCGCGACACGCTGCAGACAGCCGCCGCGTACGGCGTGCGCGTCGACGGCCCGCCGAGCGAAACAACCGATGCCGCGCCACTTCACTCTCGACCTACGGAGACTGCGGGGGATGTAGCCGAGATGCTGCGGGCTTGGATACCACTGACCTATGCCCTGAACGCGATCAGCCGCAGCATGGGCGCGCTGGACATCTATCCGTTCATCCTCAGCCCGGCGATCGAAACGAAGCTCGCGTTCATCGACGCGCTGGTGCGCCAGTGCAAGAGCTCGCACACGCCCGAGCCGTCGCTGGGCTAGCGCACGCGCGGACGCGTCAACGGCCTGCACCTGCGGACTGCCTACCCTTTGAGGTGATGGCGCCTCCAGGCACGATTGTCGTGTGTCCCAACTGCGGCACGAAGAACCGGCTTCGGCCTACGCCGACTGGGGTACCGCGCTGCAGTGTGTGCCAGACGCTGTTGCCGTGGATCGTCGATGCCAGCGCAGACACATTCGATCAGGAGATCACCGCCTCGATACCGGTGCTTGTCGACTTCTGGGCACCGTGGTGCGGGCCGTGCCGCACCGTCTCGCCGCTGGTCGAGCGCCTCGGCCAGGAGAACGCAGGGCACTTGAAGGTCGTCAAGCTCAACGTCGACGAAGCGCAGGCGATCGCTGCCCGCTATGGCGTGCAGGGGATCCCCCTGCTGGTGTTGATCCGCGCCGGGTCAGAGGTGGACAGGCTCGTCGGGGCGGTGCCGCTCGCGCGGCTGCAGGCTTGGCTTGCTCCGCATATCTAAAGTTGACCACCTTTGGCTCGACTCGCTGGATAGCAGGTGACGGCAACGTCCCGGGGGTCTTTCCTACCGTGGTAGCATTGCGTCATGGCAAGCCAAAAGCGATCGATCTCATTCGATGAGGCTGTACTCCATGAGGCTGAGCAACGCCTCGCGGGGTCTGGCGGAAGCCTGTCGGCATTCGTCAACGCCGCAGTCCTGCGTGAGCTGAGAGTCGCCCGCGGCTTGGAGCTGCTGGCCGAGGACAATGCAGATTTTGGCGATGTGTCGGCCGGCATGCGAACCCAGGTTGCGGCCGAGTGGCCGGCCTGACTCTCGACGCAGGCGCGCTGATCGCTTACGAGCGAGGCGATGAGCGTATACGCGAGATCCTCGCGGTGGCATATGCGCGCGGCCTTGTACCGACGATCCCAGCGGTTGCGCTTGCCGAGGTGTGGCGGGGCGATGCCAAAGACGCGCGCGTTGCGCGCCTACTCAAGGCGTGCTCGATCGAGGCATTGGACGAGCGATTGGCGCGGGCCGCGGGGCGCCTACGCAGAACAACCACCGGCGCCAGCACAGTAGACGCGTGTATCGCGGTGGGTGTGAGCCAGCGGGTCGACGCGATCGCGACCTCCGATCCGGATGACTTGCGAAAGCTGCTCGGGCCAGGCATCACGATCCTTACGGTTTAGGCACCGGAATCGCGCTGCTCACGTTCTGGAAGCGTGGGGGTTCGAACAACGGACTCACAACGGAGAGATCGGGACGACCTGCGAACCCGATTTTGGCTCTGGATGGCCTAATTCTGGCCCTCATGGAGCCTTCAGGCCGTCAGATCCGGGCTCGGGCGGCAGAGGCGATCCGTCATCGGGATTGATGCCGAGCTTGCGTAGCTGGGCCTCCATCTTTTCCAGCTTCTTTCGCGAATCGATCCGCCGGTCTCTAAAGCGCACTCACTGCCCGTAGGCCACACTGCTCGACCACTTCGTTAGCCTTCGCCTAGCCTCCGGTCATACACGTCCCGTGCCAGGACTGAGGCTGACCTGCATTATCAAGTACCCCCGCCATCTTCTTGATAAGTACGGCACCTTGGTTAGCCTCCACCACCCCACCAAGTACATTCCGTACGGCCTCCGAACACTGCTAGCCTCGTCCCGCAGTTTCGATCGGGGCTCAGCGAAGGCCAGTGCTGCGCCCTAATCATCGCTATTTACAGGGCTTTCGTGCAGACAGCGATCCAATCAGCAGTGCGCGCCTCCTAGCAACCTCCGTGAATAGGCTATTGCGCGTCGTGCTAGGCTATGATACGCTAAGCTAGCAATCAAGGAGACAACAACATGAGCGACGAACAGACATTGACGACGAGCCGACGAAAGCGCGGGAAGGGCTTCGCCACGGTGCCGCTTGGTGAGGCGATCCGGGCAGTCAAGGACGCAGGAAAGTACGGTCGTGATCATGGCCTCAACGACTTCGCCGGTTATCTCGGCCACACGACTACAAATAGCGGGCCATTTCGGCAAAAGATGGCCGCGTTGAAAGGCTGGGGCCTTATCGAGCGAAACGGTGACCGTGTGACCTTTACCGACCTCGCAAACGAAATCGCACATCCCCTCTCAACCGAGCAAGAAGCCGAGCGGATACGTGAAGCCTTCCGCAACGAGCCTCTCTTTGCGAGTATTTACGATGAGAGTACGAAGGACACGGAGCTTGACCTCGAATTCATAGGAGGCCGAGCCGTAAACGGCTTCGGCGTGGCGCCACAGTCCAAGAGGCAGTTTGCCCAATCATTTGGAGAGAGTGTCGAGGCAGCGGATCTCGGTACGCTCGACGGTAATGGCAAGGTCCGCTTGCGCGCCCTTGATGCCAGCAACGGAGACGCTAGCGGCGACGATCCAGATGATGGGCGCACCGCCGAGATTATGGGCCACGAGCCCAAAGGCGGACTTACCGCAGACCGCAAGGGTAAGTCATCGCCGCCTGGCTTGTCACCAGTGCTGCATCAAGAATGGACGATCAATGGCGGGTCTGTAGTTTTCGACGTCCAACTGGATCGTCCTCTACCGGCGTCCGCGTTTCAAAATGTAACGCCCGTCATCGAGAAGATCGAGGCGCTAGTGAAATCACTGGAACCTAAAGCGGCGGCCGGAAGTGCTCCCGAGTAAAAGCTGGCCAAGTTACGGACAAGTGATCCTGTCGATCGGCGAGCACCGCGTAAAGGTGACTCGGGATACAGCCGACGACAACCGCTTTTTGGGAGCGCTGGGTTTCGTTAGTGCCACCACGCCGCCAGCACTTACGCTTCTAGGTCAAAAATACTTTCACGCACGGTTTATCGACGAAGATCTAGCTGCAGCCGGAGCAATTCTGCTCGAACAGCTCCTTGAGGTGTACGCACCCGCCCAGCTGATAACACAAGTGCTGGCCAATAGGCCAAGCGTGCCGCGCTCGACCGCCGAAACCGTTCTCCGTAGTCAAGGTGTAGTCGCGGCAATATCTGATCGTCAGCTTGGCTCGCTTCTTGCACTCATGCACTCAGCAGGGGCTATCGAGTATTCTAAGCACCTGGGTACATTTAGGGTTTTAGCGACACCTCTCCTGAATGCCGATCTACCCAGCAGCATTTTCGTGTCGAAAGAGACTCCTTGGAGTAACCGCCGCTGGCTGCATCGGCTGATTGCCGAGTCTGACGATCACATCTATTGGCTGGATAAGCACTGGCTACCAGCGGGGATTGACATTATTGGCGAGGCAGCGGACGGGAGTCGCCTCAATACCATCAGGATTCTTTCGCTTGAACTCCCTGAAAATGCTACGCGCGCCGCTAAACGAAGCTATCGCGATCTCGGCCACGAGCTAAAGCAGCGAGGTATAGACTTTGAGTGGCGCTTTCTAGAAAGTCAAAAGTTTCGGGGCACCCACGATCGATGGATCGTCTCTCGGGGCCGCGCCTGGAATGTACCGAACCTAAACGCAATCCTATCCGGGCAGAACTCAGAGCTCATCAGGTCGGCAAACGAGTCCGACCTTCGCGAGGTCTTCGAGTCGGCATGGTCTGCGGCGCCCGAGCGCGCATACCAAAACTGACTTCGCCACGTCGCAAGTGCCGTTGTGTGAAGTCGGCTTGGTGATTTACGCCCGCGTGATCCGAACGAGCGCACCGGAGCGCTCGATCAGGCCGGCATCTTGGAGGGCTTCCAGGGCTTCGGCTACCGCGCTCGTGCTGCCGATCGTGTCCACCAGCTCCCGTGTGCTCAAAGTCCCTCCGGTACGCTCGATCAGTAGGTCGAGGATGATCCACTCGGCGCTGGCGGTGTCACTAGGTCGGAGAGGCTGGAGCATGGAGGCTGTTCGCGCCGCGCAATTGGCAACGTGCACGATCTAGTACGGAAAGTTGGTGCTGTCCCAGGCCCATACGTGGCGGCGTCCCTGTTGTTTGTAGGGCGGGTCGTCTATGTCGATGCGGGAGTCGTCGGGCTCGGGCCACTCGCGCAGGCAGTGGATTGCTGATGCGAACAGCCTGCCGGTGTGGTGCAGGCGCTCGCTGAACTCGAACCAGGTATTGGAGTCGGCCTCGTGGTCGGCTTCAAGCAGGGCGATGGCCTCATCCAGTGCGCCGCGAAGGTCGCCGCGGAATCCGGCGATGCGTTCGCTAGCGGCGTGCCGAGCTTCGCGCCACGCCTGGTGCTGTGGTGCCTCCGGGAGCTTGATCTCGTCCCTCACAGCGTCGAGGCGTCGTTGTCCCATGTCCGTGAGGGTGATGGTGTCGGGGCCGTTGCGACGGTACTGCTCGATCAGTTCTGCGGTTTCGAGCGTCTTGAGTTGTGGGCGTAGCCTGCGGGTGGTTCCGCCGTGGTGGGGGAGTCCGAGGTGTTCCTTGAGGGTCGAGAGACTGATGCCGGGTGTGCTCTTGGGGTTGCGGTGGCGCTGTGCTCGCTCGATGGCGGCGAGGATCATCTCGTCGGTGATGGGTGCGTCGGGGGTACGCTCTTGCGCGGGCATGGGGAGTCAGCATCTCCTTGTGTCCGGGCCTCGGTACGGCTGCAATCCGTGCCGGGGCCGCTTGGGTTTTCAGGGCCGCCGAGGCTAGAACTGAGGCCGGTGAGTCGTCAACGTGTGGCAGCGCCACACGCAAGCGTTGCCGCTCAGCGTCGGGTGATAGCGGGGGCGTTGAGCGCTTGGACCCCGCTTGCCTCGATCTGCTCGGCGCGGGCCAGTAGCTCGGATGCGGAGAGGTCGAGTCCTGCGGCCAGGCGGCGCAGACTCCCGTAGCTGGGGTTGCGCTTCCCCGTCTCGACATTGCTGATCCAGCGCTGATGCAAGTCGGTGTTGTTAGCGATCTGCTCCTGGGTCAATCCGAGCTGTTCGCGGCGGGCCTTGACGGCCAGGCCAAGGGCAATCTGGAAGGCGGCAGAGGCGGACATGCGGCCAGCCTCCATGCCGGCCAGCCCAGTAGCAATGACATCCCAGTAGACCTACACTTGACATTCGAGTAGAGTCGCCCGCCTATGACATTCCAGTAGAGGGACATTGCGAGCACGGCGGCCCGCCATCCCCACGGCGTCGCCGTGCCCGCATTGCCCTTCCAGACGAGAAGGAGCGAGCGCATGGGAGCGAGTTGGGCCGCACGCGGGACACCAGGAGCCACGGCGCAGAGGCAGTGGAACGTCAAATGCGCCTGAGTAGGACGTTCATGGGTGCCGTGATTACGATGCTCATCGCGGCACTCGCGATAGTCATCGACGGCAAAGAATCGAGCGACACGGCAACGGTTTCGGCCCCCATGCCGTCCCATACAACAAAAGCCCGCGCTGCCTCTGCCTCAACCGAGACGGCAGATACGGCGGCTGCGACTTCAAGCTATCCGGTGGTCAACTTCACGTATGAAAAGGTTTGGCCCCTTACTGCCCAACTTGTGAACATCACTGAGAACCTCTATGGCTTCCCGGGCGGCGGACTTGTACCGCCACCGCATTACACGATCCTTATGGTGCAGGTGGACATCACGAGCAAGATCGTGGGGCGGGCGATACCCTCGCCGGTGTTCAAACTCGTCTGTAGCGAGCCTGGTGTCAAGTTTGGGGCCTCGGGTCTCTACGGTTATGACGGTGGTCCTGATGCAGCTCCCGACCCGTCCGGTAGCTACATCGACCTCGGCGACGGGCAGCCGCACGCTTGGGACTCTGAGTGGGAAGTGCCAGAAGGCACCAGCACCGCAGGCGTGATATGTCAGCTCGAAGAGGCTACCGACTACAGTCCGATGATCCAAGCTCTGAACTAGCCCATTTAGATGATTCCCGGCCAGTAGACTGGCATCGAATTAGGATCGGCAAAAGTTAGTACCATTCGTACTATTGGGGCAGGTGACACTGCGGGCATGGAAGAAGATACGGGCTGGTTCAAGGAGGCTGATGTGTACGTCCGCAGCTTGCTCGACGGGCTGGTACTGCTCTGCGGCTTGGCTGGTTGTCTTGTGCTCGGCGGGCCTGCTTCTGCCGATCCGGTTCCGCTGTGGAGCTACCCGATTACCACAAGCGACTGGTCGGCTTACGGAACTGGTGGCCGCGAGGCAATCTATGTCAACGAACAGCAGGTCGGAATGCTCGACACCGAGCGCGTGATCGGCCCCGATGGTGCTGTCGAGTACGAAGCAGAAACCGGGAACACGACGATTACGCCCCCGGCACTGGCGGCAGATGGCAGCGGCTATGCTCTGAGAGGCGGCGGGGCGGCGGGCGTGATCGATGCGATCGACACGACTGGCAAGGTGCGCTGGAGTTACACAGTACCGGCGGAAGACACGGTCAGGGCGTTGTTGGCGGGGAATGATGGCGCCGCGTATGTGATCGTGAGCAACGCTCTTGATGAGGAGGTGCTGCGTCTATCGCCGGTAGATGGCAGCGTCACCTTTGGCACTCCGCTGCCGTATGGCAACTACAGCGACGGCAACCTGTTCGCTGAGCCGTCTGGTGTCGCTGCGATCAGTGGCACTCGGTTGACTGGACTACCCAGACGCCCGCTACGGGTGAAGAATCAGGAGCTATGTCCCTCGCTGCCCTACCCGATGGCGGGGTCGTATACGAGGTCGCCGACCAGTCGGTCGGTGTGCTCAACGCCGATGGCACCACTCGCTGGAACACCCAAAACCCGCTTGGCTATGGAGCTATGCTCGCCGACAGCTCAGACCACATCGATTTCGAGAGGGTCCTTAGCAACCAAAGCTGCTCTGACGCGGTTGCTAACTGTGATGGGTTCGCCGTCGATCAGCTGGAAGCGAGTGACGGCCAAGTGCGGCGCAGCGTGTCTTTGGTGTCTAGCGAAGACCCGAGCCGATTTTGGTTCTGCGAGGGCTTCTCATTGGGTCCTGGACTGTTCTACGTTGTGGATCGCCTGTCGTTTGGCGACGGCGAGACTTGTAGCGATGGACTCACGCAGCCTCAAGTCCAAGCCTTTGCGTTCCCAGGTACCCCCGGGCCGTATCCTTCGCCCCCAGCGACAACTATCCCGCCAGTGACAGGGCCGACCGGCGGAGGTCCCGGCGGCGGAGGGTCTGGAAGTGGAACGGTGCACAGTCTCCCGATCGTGATGATTCCAGGCATTCAGTCGGAAACCACGCGGACCACACCGGCGACTCCGTGGACGCAAGAAACCCATTGTCCGAAAAAAGAGCCATTCGAGGCGATGTGTTCGACCCTACGGGCGGAAGGCTATCCAGTGTACGTTGTCGACGCAAGCGTCGGGGCCAGCCCCAAGGTAACTCTTGACACTGAGGGGGACATCAAAACTAACGCGAGCAAACTTGTCACATTTCTCGACAAATATGTGCACGGCCAAGCGCTTCTGATAGGGCACAGCATGGGAGGTTTGATTGCTCGTGTGGCGATGAAGCAATATCAGGCCGTCGGCCTCTTTACGATCGGGACACCGTATGAAGGCAGCTATGTCGCGGATGTCGGCGAGACACTTAACGATGTCATATGCCTCGCCCTGCAAGCGAACCCGGCACTAGATGCGGCGAAACTCTCCTGCTCGACTATCGAGGCCGCTCTCCACAAGTGGATCGCATTCGGCTCCACTGCGGCAAAGGAGCTCACTCACGCAGAACGCGAAAAGGAAGCCGCCGCGCTCTCGCCTCCAAGCGTGCCGCTCTGGACGATCGCAGGCACCAGAGTGCCGGTGCCGCAGCTGCTCAGCGGATACCCGAGCGCCGACCTGGGTTACTTCTTCCCCAACGACATTCTGGTTGGCGAGAACAGCGCATGGGGACTCAATGCGCACCTAGGGGCGACGTGTGCCGGACCTACACTCGGCATCGAACGCGGCTGCGATCACAGAATCGCTGTGCCGGCCTTTCATCTCGGCGGCCCGTTTGGGTCAGCCGTGTTGAGCCCAGCTGAGACGAGCGACCCAGAAATCATCTCGGACGTTCAATACGTCGCACAAAATCTTGAAAGCGGAGCTGTGGCGGGGGCGACTATCGCGAGCACGCGCGATCGGGCGACACTCTCAAATCTCGTGGCCCCTGTCAGGAGCGCTGCGCTCTCGGCATCGCTTGGATCTCGGCACCAGCCGTCTGCCAAGCCACGTACGCAACGGATCGAGCTCATCGCTGTCGGCGGCAGTACCGTCCGCACGCCTCAAGCGGTTCAGGTCGCGAGTCAAGGTTTCGTAGTCTCGGACCGAGAGTTCCAGATGTCCTGTGACGGGCGGATGCGGGAAGCCGTTGCTATCGCTCCCGGTGTCTGGGCAGCCTTTGGAGCTACCGCGACCTGTTCTGCCATCGCGCACTTGCCATCGGGCTCTGAGTTCCTCTTCGCTGCGGAACAACCCCGCACGGCGATCCGAGCAACGGGTACTATGCGGGGGAGCTTGCTGACCGTTCGCATCGTCGGTCGAGGCACGCTGAAAGCGACACTATCGCTGGCTGGGCGTCGCCCGCTCCCTCTGGTGCGGCGACGCGGGGGCTATGAAGCGATCGCCCATGTGCGAAGGAGCGAATCGCCAATCATCACAATCACCAGCGGGCACGAAGTCCTGCGCGGCGTTCTGCATCTGTAGGCGGGATCGCGATGTCCCTACTTTGCCGATGTGCCTGCAAGTGTACCGTTGATATCCGTTTCGAGTCTCAGTTCCAATGCGTTCGAATAGTCGTACGTCGGCGGTAGCTGATCGCTGCCGATGTAGTAGGTCAGAAGGAACGAGATCGTGTCGCCATGTGAGCCGGCACGTCTCCACTCGAATTCGTTGTCCATGTCGTTGGGTGTATTCGTCCCGGGTTGATAGAGCTTCCATCCACGGTTCGTGAGCTGCGCGTTGTAGTAGTTGTACACAGCTTGGCCCGTTACCGTCGAGTCGAACGCGTAGTCGCGCTCGCGATACAGGCTGGAGTTGTAGCCGAGCGGCGGGCTTACCGGAAGTTGATCGATCGACACGAGCTTTGCCGGCGCCGGAAGTTGCGACAGTTCAGAGGCGTAAGGGTTGAGCGACTCGAATCGGAGAAGCTCACTCGCAATCTGGTACGCGATCCACAAGCCGATCAGGGCGAATGGTGCAGTAACCACAATGGTAACAGCCTTCCGGGCGCTGATATGGGGCATGGGCATAGCGACCGCACTCCCGTTACGATATGTGGCAAGTATAAGCGGTGAGCGTACCTCTGTAAACACGCTACCTCCTATGCTCAGGGTGGACGTGGCTACGGGCTTCACCCGACGTGACTGTCATCGCCGTGCCGAGGCAACGTCGGGCTACCGTCATGCCCCACAAGCACGTATAGCCCCAATCCCACCGAGTAGACCGTTGGGAAGTAGAGCAAGTCATCGGCATCGACCATCTTCCACTGTGCCACTGCCGCAGTCTCCATCTTTGGTGTGCGTAGCTCCACGGATACTGTGACCTCATCTCCCGGCTCGGTGCCAGGAATCGACGTGAAGCGCTCGGACGTTAGCGTCCATGGCCCGGTGGTCGGTCCGATGCGGCGCAGCCTCCGACCGTGCCACGGCACGCTGCCGCTGTTGCGGATCGTCCAGCTCTTGGTGAAAGTGGCACCGCACGGGACGGTCACGCCGTCAGGCGGCGTCTCGGCGACAAAACGGGCCTCGTCCCCATCGAGCGGATAGCGGGCCTGGCGAGCGATCAGGAGCGGGTCGCGCCGTCGTCTGCGGTCGCGCTCTGACTCGCGGGCTATCTCGACCAGGCTGGCGAGTAGATCAGGCGCACCGAAGCGTTCGCCGTAGTAACGGATGATGCGGTCTGAGGCTGGCCTGCTGCCGCGCTCGATCCTGGATATGTAGCTCTGATCAATTCCGATGTCGGCGGCGACTTCGCCCTGGGTGACCCCTGCCTGCTCGCGCAGGCCGTGGAGCATGGCTCCGACGTGCTGGTTGGGCCGATCTCCAACCGGCTGGTCCCAGCCGGCTTTGCGTGCTCGTGGCATATGACAGAAGGTCAAGAAAGCACACCGGCTCGATCCTCGTCGGGCTGTCATTACCGGCGGCCATCGAAATCGAACCGAAGGAGCCTTGATGTCCGACAATCTGCCCGCCCTCTCCGGCGGGATCTTCCCCTCGAAGCTCGATCGCCAGGTCTCCAAGGCGCTCAGCCAGATTGACGCCTCGACCACCATCGCCAGTCGACGGGATCTGGCGCGTCTGGAACGAGTCACGCAGACCACCCAGCACGGGATGGTCGCGGTCAGCCATCTGGCGAGCATCGAGGCGGCGCTGATGGACGCCACGCCCCATGCGGCTGGCCGTATTCACGCAGTGGCGTGTGCCGGTGCGATCCAGGTCGTGGGCATCGTCCATGACGCCGGAAGGGGTGCGTGATGGCTGGGTTCTTCCTCGTGGTGCTGTTCATCATCGGCCTTCATTGCTGGTACGCCTCGGTTGCCCTGGTCGGTCTGTGGCTGCTCTGGTATTTCGTACTTGAGCCCTGGTGGCGGGGTGAGGTTGAGCAGGCCCGTGAACAGCAACACCATCGTCGTGCCCGCGCTGAGATCGACGCGGTCACCCGCGCCACGAGGCAGGCCATGATCGACGCGGCAAGGGAGGGGTGGCGATGATCGACCGCGAGCAGTTGCGGCATGTTTGCCGGTGGAACCAGACCCTCTCTCAAGAAAATCTGGGGCTGCGTCAAGCACTTCGAGAAAGTCAGGAAACCGCAGACCGCGCAGGCGTCGAACGAGACACGGCCCTGATTTTTCTCGATACCGCCTGGCAGATAGCCGCAGAAGGCCAGCGTCCGTGACCAAGCTCGTCTCAGTCCTCTTGATAATCCTCGCGCTAGTGGTTTCGCTGGCAGCCGTCGGATCTCGTATCACGCAGATCATCGATGCGCTTGTGCCGTTGGTGCTCGTGGTTGGGATAGTCGCTGCCATTTTGCGAATTGTGTGGACCCGCCGTTGGTGATTTCCAGCTCTCCGCTGTCAAGACTCACAGCGCCAAGCATTTTGAGTGGCTCGAAAACTGTAAAGCCGAACAAAGAACGAACACGGAGAAAAGGAGATACTAGAAATACCAACCAAACAAGGAGGTCAACCATGAACAACTAAGCGAAAGGAGGTGTTGATATATGACACAAGCGAGACGTATCAAAGTAAAGGGAGTGAGGCGGGACGAGATTGACACTGAGCAACTCGCCCTAATTTATTGGTTGCAAGCTAAACGGGTCTTGCGTGAACGCCGCGAGCGTGAGGCCAAGGCGAAGGCGAAAAGAAAAGGGCGGGGGCAATGAACGGCGATCTAATCCCCGCCGTTGCCGCTGCCACTGGCGGCTCAGCACTCATATCTGGCATCTGGGCCTACGAGCACAAGCAAGCCGAGAAAATGCGGAAAAGCAGGGTCCGTTACGCCCTGCGCTTTCCGGCTTCTCTCGATCCGCTTACCGCCGCCGCTGTCTTGAGCAATTTGTCGGGACTCCCTGGTGAGGTCGAGCTGGTGTTCGAGGTCGCGGCCGATGGCGACGGCATCAAGCATTTTCTGTGGGTGCCAGCGGCAGTGCGCGCATCAGTGCTTACCGGGGCGATGGCAGGATTGCGAGCGAGCGAGGCTCTCGTCCAGAAGGGTCGAGCGATGCTCGCGCTGCGCGTGTTCATTCCAACCCCGAGCGTGCTTGTGACCGAGAATCCGGAGGCTGCCGCACGGACCTTACTGAGCGGTTTGAGCGCTCTGGCTCCCACTGAGCAAGTCGTGATCCGGTGGGCCGCTCGCCCCGGACGTGCGCCCGAGCTGCGAGATAATCCACCTGACCGCAAGGAGCGGGCTATCCAGCAGGCGTGGCGGCATAAGTCACAGCTTGCCGGTGGTTTCCAAGTGAGTGGCCTGGTGCTGGTGCGGGCCGAGCGCATCTCCCGTGCCCGTGAACTGGGCGAGCACGTTGCAAGTGCCATCCGCAGCCGTCGCGGGGCCGTTGGTGGCCCCCGTATCACTTACGAGCGCGGCAACCGTAGCTTGGCCTCACTTCCTCGTACCACTCGCTCAAGCGGTTGGCTCAATGCGAGCGAGACATTGCCGTTGCTTGCGTGGCCGCTCGGCAACGAACTGATCGAGGGCGTCGAGGTCGGAGCTGCCCGATCGTTGTCTGTCCCGCGCCACATTCCTAGAGAGGGCCGGCGGCTGTTCATAGGGCACGACGCAAGCGGCGAGCGGCCGGTGGCGCTCAGCCCCGAGGCTGCCCGCCATTCGGTGGCCGTGATCGGATCCAGTGGCGTCGGAAAGAGCGTACTCCTGGCCCAAGGCATCGTGTCAGATGTCGAACATGGCTTCGCCGGGGCGGTCATCGACCCCAAGGCCGATCTGGTCGAGACGGTCCTAAGTCGCGTCAAGCCCGAGCACGCGGACAGGATCGTTGTCCTCGATCCCGCTGCCGCTCGTGTTCCTGGGGTGGCGGTGCTCGCTGGTGGTGATCCTGATCTGCGTGCAGAAGCCCTGACCGGCGCGATTCGCTCGGCCTTCTCCGCTGAGGCGTGGGGTGTCCGTACCGACTATTACCTGCGCCTCGCAATCCGCACTCTGGCCGAGGTGCCCGGTGCGACGCTGGCCGATATCGGACGGTTGTTCTTTGATGAGTCGTTCCGAAGGGCTGCCATCGCTTCCTTGCGCGATCCGTTCCTTATCTCAGCCTGGCAGAGCTACGCCAGTCTTTCCAGCGGCTCCCAAGCTGAGCATCTGCAAGCCCCGATGGCGCGCATCACGACCTTGCTCGCCCGCCCCAAGGTGCGCGCAATCCTCGCCAGTCCCGATCCGAAGCTCGACGTTGCGCGTCTGTTCCGCGAACGCAAGTTCTTGCTAATCAGCCTCGCGCCTGGCGTTCTTGGAGAGTCTGGAGCCGCGATCGTCGGCAGTGCCCTTATGTACGTGATTTGGAGCGCGATCGAGGCGCGCGTGGCGCTACCGCCCGCCGAGCGTGATCCGATCTTCCTTTACGTCGACGAGCTGGCGACCCTGACGAATGGGCTGCCGTTCTCCTTCGAGCTTCTGGCCGAGCGTGCCAGGGGGCTCGGTGCGGGGCTGACCGTCGCAATCCAAACTCTGGGGCGTGTCCCTGAGCCGACCCGCTCTGCCCTGATCGGGAACGTGGCGAGCCTCATTACGTTCCGTGCTGGCGCAGAAGAGGCGCAGCGCTTGGCGCGGCAGCTCCCTGGACTTAGCGACGCTGATGTGATGGCGCTGGGCCGTTTCCAGGTCGCCGCAAGGATCGGGACTGGACTCGGAAGCGCGGTCGCAGTCGTGACCGGCCGGACCGAGCCACTACCACCGGAAACAGGCCAGGCGGAGGCGATCCGCAATCGCTCGGCCGAGGTGTATGGCAGCGACCCCGCCGTACCGCCAGCGAGTCCAGATACCACCGCATCTGGCAACGATGACAGGCCGCTCGGTCGTGCCGGGAGAGATGTATGAGGCGTCCCGTCGCACGACCTGTGGGGTCAGAATCAGACGGCCGCAAAGCGAAGCTGGGTGCCGCATCTCCCCGATTTTCGCCGCCGAAAGACCTCGTCTCCGCTCGGTCCTCCTACATCACCCCGGAGCGGGTGTTCCTCGTCAGCCGCGAGCTGGTCGAGCGGGATTGGCAGATTCTCAACTTTGTCAGCGAGTGCCGTCTGGCGAGCGGCAAGCAACTCGTCCGCCAGTTCTGGCAGACCGCTGACCGTGAGGCCAGTGCCGCGCGAGCCGGACGGCGGGCACTCAAGCGCATGGCTGACTGGCGGGTGCTCGACCCCATGCCGCGCCGGATCGGGTCCAGACGCTCAGGCAGCGATGCTCTGGTCTACGGCGTCGGTCGGCTCGGAGCACGTCTGCTCGCGCAGCGCGGCTATAGCGGTCCACGGATCGAAGCTCCCGGTGCGCTGTATGTCGCCCATACGCTCGCCTGTACCGAGCTGGTAGTGGTGCTGCAAGAGGCCGACCGGGAAGGCGTCCTCGAGCTGATCGAGACGCAGTTCGAGCCTGCCTGCTGGCGTGGCTTCATCGGCGCGGGAGGCAGCCGCGTTGTACTCAAGCCTGACCTGTTCGTCCGGGTCGGCGCGGGGAGTGTGAGC
>JBEKAM010000066.1:0-16403 GCA_050015915.1 Solirubrobacteraceae bacterium | reverse complement strand
CTTCTACATCGCGCGGTTGCGCAAGAGCTGACCGATGGCCGAGGAGCCGCAAACTCCGGCCAAGGCCGCCATCGACCTCGGGCCGCAGTGCCCCAACTGCGGCGAGCCATGGCTGCGTCCCAGCAACCTCCCCGGGCGCTACCGCTGCGTGTACTGCCTACACCGCTTCGAGCTCACCTCAGTCTGTCCCAACTGCGGCGAGCACTCCACCATCGTCAGGATGTCCTCCACCGCCATCATGAAGTGCAATAACTGCGGCGATTCCATGCTACAGGCGGTGTGAGCCGCAGATGAGTGACGTGGCCCGCGAATTGCTGCGCGATGTGCAGGTGGCGCCCTCGATCCTGTCGGCTGACTTTGGGCGGCTGCGCGAGCAGGTGCGCGAAGTGCTCGACGCTGGCGCGCGCGTCATCCATGTGGATGTGATGGACGGGCACTTCGTGCCGCCGATCACCATCGGTCCGCTCATCGCCGCGTCGATCGCCGACGAGGTCCACACGGCCGGTGGCATGCTCGACCTGCACCTGATGATCGAGCGTCCCGAGCGGCAGGTGAGCGAGTTCATCAAGGCTGGTGCCGACTCGATCACCTTCCACGCCGAGGCCACACCGCATGTCGCATACGCCGCCAACCTGATCCGCGAATCAGGCGCATGCGTCGGCCTCGCGATCAACCCCGGAACCCCTGTCGGTGCGCTCGCCGAGGTGACTCACGCGATCGACATGGCGCTGTGTATGACCGTCAATCCCGGCTGGGGCGGCCAGCCTTTTATCGAGCATTCGCTCGAGAAGCTCCCCCGCGTGCGTGCGATCGTCGGCGTTGACGTCGCCGTCGAGGTCGACGGCGGCATCGAGCCGTTGAGCGCTCCTGGCTGCTTGGAGGCCGGCGCCAACATATTCGTCGCCGGCTCCGCGATCTTCTCCGCCGCCGACCCCGCCGAGGCCTACCGTGCGATCGCTGCGTCCGTCGACGCCGCCGACCCGCTGTCGGACTGAATCGAGGCCCATCCGCCGGCGCTCGTGCCGCGACGGTAGAGCAACCCCAACAGCAGCGCCAGCAGTGCCGTTGCACCCGCGTAGCCGATCTCCGCGCGCAGCAGCTGTTCACTCACCGGGGAGATGAGCATCCACACCAGGAAAACCACCGCCGCGCACACCCAGCAGCCGGCAGCTGCGCGAGCGCGATCGCGCGCAAGCGCCGCCTGGTTGAGTGCCCCGGAAGTGAGGTGCAGGCCCATGCCCACACCGATCAACGCCAAGCCGAAGCGGTTGTAGCTGAACGTCTGTCCGAAGAACACGTGCTCCAGCGCGAACGGGCCGATCGCCAGTAGGCCCAGCGCCACCGCTGCCGCAAAGCCCGCGATCGCGAGGATCGTCACACGGATCGCCCGTGCAAACGCGTCGTGACCATCCGTTGCCTCAAGCCCCGTCAGATGCGGCAGAAGCGATGTCTGGATCGCCTGGAACAGCTGAAGCGGCGCGCGCGCGATCAGCAGCACGTTGAACACAATGCCGGCCAGCGCGCCGTTGTGCGAGGTCGCATCCACCGTCAGCACCGCCGCGTTCAGCAGCGTCTGCTCAGAGAGCATGATGCTCGACACCCACACCGCAAAGCCACCGCCCCGGCGCAAAGAGAGATCCTCATGCGCCGCCAGCTCCTGCACTGCCTCCGTTCCCGGCCCAGCCAGCGCCGCGTCTGCCTCATCCACCGTGATCAGCGTCCCGCCCGCCGGCGCTTTCTCCTCGGCCAGCGCCTGCTCGAGTGATCCGTCGGCAGCTTTGCTCGTCCCGCCTCCGGTCGAGTGCTCACGGCGAGTGCGTGCGAATGCCACCGGCACAACCACCAACGACACGAACGGCGCCGCCGCGATGCCCAGCGCCACCGCTGTCTGCCCGCTCGCGATCCCCAGCGCCACCGCGATCGCAAAGCTGATGCGCGAGGTCGACTCCATCAGCACGAGGCCGCCGAACAGGCCGAAGCGCTGATGCCCAGCCAGCCAGCCGCGCGCAAAGTAGCTCGCCGCGTACGCCAGCGTGCCGACTACCAGCACGTCATAGAGCGCCTGTTGGTGTTCAAACACGTGGTTCACCAGCGTTCCGTGCAGCACGAGCGCTACCACCAGGAAAGTCAGCGCGAAGCCAGCCTGGATCAGCATCGGCACACGCAGCGTGTGCTCAGTGTGGCCGCGCGCACGGCGTTCGGCGATGGTGCGCGAGAGCAGCTGTTCGATCGGCCTGTAAATCACCGAAATGATCACGAACATCACCGACCACAGAACATCAAGCAGCTTCGCTGATTCTTCGCCCAGCACGTGACTCGCGATCGAGAAGTAAGCGAAAGTCAGCAGCCCCGTGGAGGCGATCCCGATCGACAGGATCCGCGCCCCGGAGCCATAAGAGCGGGTCTCACGCTTGCCGCCGTGGTGGCTCGAGCCTGCGCCGGGCGCTTGCGCGCCGTGTGCGCCGGACCGACCGCTGCTAGAGGCGGACAAGCAACATCGTCCAGGGGAACGGCGAGCGGACCTCCACGACCTGGCCGTGGCGCGCGAGTAGCTGTATGAACGAGCGCCTCGACCAGTGGTTGAGGTGGCCTGGGGTATTGCCCAGTGCCGGCCAGTACGCGCCGCGCGCCATGTTCAGCATCCGCCACAACGGCTCGCGCGGAACCGACACGAGTAGGTGACGAGTCGCACAGCGGGCCATTTCGCTGACCGTGTGCTCGGGGTCAGGCACATGCTCGAGCACCTCAATCGCGCTTGCCAGGTCGAACTCGCCGTCCGCGAATGGCAGGTTCGCCGCCTCCATCATGCGGTACTCCAGGTTCGGCGCCTGGCGCTCGGCCCAGCCGGCCTGGATGGACTCCTCCTCCAGGTCGATGCCGACCACACGGGTCGTCTGCGCCGGTTCGCGCGCGGCCAGCCGCTGCGCCCATTGGTGCACCAGCACCCCCTCGCCGCAGCCCACATCCAGCAGCGAATTCGGCGCCGCCAGATCAAACAGCTCATCCAGGTCGCGCTCAAAGGCAGCCATCAGCCGGCGAACCACCGGGTTGGTGGAGCCGTACTTGTCGTAAGTGTTGCCCGTGACGACGCCGTCGTCTGAGACCGTCACCCCGCTCATAGAGCCTCTTTCAAGCAGTTCACAACCGCACCGCCTCGCCCGGACGCTCGGGCTCGGCGTGCTCGACGTGAGGATCCAGCGCCGGCACGCTGCCAGGCTGAACATGTTCGTAGTGGGAGGGCTCGACGCCGATTTGCAGCTCGATCCGTCGCACCCGCTCGTATGTGCGCTGCGTCATCACTCGCTGTGCGGCCAGCAGGTCCCCGATCACGCCCAGCGCCCACAGCACCACCGCCGCCATAAACAACACCGCCCCCAGGATCAGCGACTGCACGTGGCCCTTGCCATTGCCTTCCGCGTAGGCGACCACGAAGCGGATCCAAACCCCAGCCGCGGCGAGACCCATCAGCAGCGCGAGGCTCCAGAACACACGCAGCGGCTCGTACTGGGCGTAGATGCGAAAGATCGACAGCGAGTTGCGCCGCACATAGGAGCCCATCGACGGGAACAGGCGCGACTCGCGCGTCTTCGGGTTGGTCCGCACCGGCACGTGGTCGACCGCCACCAGCAGCTTGCCCGCCTGGATGATCGTCTCGAGCGTGTACGTGAACTTCGAGACAACCATCATCTGGATCGCCGCCTCGCGGTTATAGGCGCGAAAGCCCGATGTCGTGTCAGGCACTGACGTGGAGGACGCCTGGCGCACCACCCACGAGCCGAGCCGCTGCAGCATCTTCTTCAGCGGCGAGAAGTGCTCGATGCCACCCACCTCGCGGTCGCCCACCACCATGTCCGCGCGGCCCTCCACGATCGGTCGCACCAGCTTGGCGATGTCCGGGCCGTAGTACTGGTTGTCGGCGTCGGTGTTCACGATCACATCCGCCCCAAGCTTCAGCGCCGTGTCGACGCCCGCCTGAAAGCCAGCAGCCAGGCCCTTGTTGTTGGTCAGGCGCACGAGATGGTCGACGCCGTGGGCGCGCGCGACCTCGACTGTCGCGTCCGTCGAGCCATCGTCGACCACCAGCCACTCCACCTGATCGAAGCCGTCCACCACGCGCGGCAGGTCCGCGAGCGTCTGCGGCAGTTGCTCTGCCTCGTTGAAGCAGGGGATCTGGATGATGAGCTTCATGTACCTCGATTGCCTAGACTTGGCACCCGCAGTATCCCAAAGCGCAGGTCATGGTCTTGGCGCCAAGCGTTGAACCTACCCACCCGGCGCGGTACTGAGCCCTCCCGCCCGGTGAGTCCTCTATGAACCAAGGCTAGATGGAAAGCGCGATGCTCACCCGGCGCAGGCCGGGCTCGATCCAACTGACGCGCCTGCGCGCCGTCTCGCCCGGCAGCTGGGCGGTGCTTGCTTTCGCGGTCATGTGCGGGGCGGCGCTGGTCGGCTACTTCGCCTTCCCCACATATCCCACATACGACTCGTTCTACGCGCTTCTGTGGGGTCGCGACCTGCTGCACCTGCACCTGCCCGACTTCCGCGTCTACCGCGGGCCGACCGAGCATCCGCTGGCGATCGCGTTCGGAATGCTGTGCTCGATCTTCGGACAGGGTGGCGCACGCCTGATGGTGCTCGGCTCGATCGCCTCCTTCGTGGCTGCCGTCGCGGGCATGTACCGGCTGGGGCGACTCTGCTTCGGACCCCTCGTCGGGCTGGTCGCCGCGCTTTTGCTGCTGAGCCGCTTCTTTATTGAGAACCTCGCCGCTCAGGGCTACCTCGATATCTCCTACGTGGCGCTGATCGTGTGGGCGGTCGTATTCGAGGTCGAACATCGCCGGAGGGGGATGCTCGTCTTCCTAACGCTCGCCGCCGCCGGCCTGCTGCGCCCCGATGCGTGGGTGCTTAGCGGCGTCTACTGGCTGTGGTGCTCCTGGCGCGCCGATAACACCACGCGCGCCAAGTACCTCTCGCTGGCTGCAATCGCGCCGCTCGTGTGGGTCGCGCTCGACTGGATCGTGACCGGCAATCCCCTGTATTCGCTGAGCTCAACCGCCGGTCTCGCCGCTGAACTCGAACGCACGCAAGGATTCGGCAGTGTGCTCGGCTCGGTGTGGAGCTACGGCGTGCGGATCGACAAGCTGCCGGTACTACTCGGCGGGCTGCTCGGCATCGGATTGTCGGTGTGGATGGCTCCACGGCGGGTGCTCGTGCCGCTCGCGACGTTCGTGGTGCTGCTCGGCGTATACGTGGCCGAGGGCGCGGTGGGCGCGTCTGTCGTCGACCGCTATCTGATGGGCGCCGCCACGGCGCTACTGCCGTTCTGTGCGGTCACCATCGGCGGCTGGGCGATGCTCGAGCGCGGCTCGCGCCTGCGCCAGGCGTGGATCGCCGCCGCGGTGGTGCTCGTCATCTACGGTGGCGCCTCGGCCGCGAGCACGCTCAGCCTCTCGAGCCTGCGCACCACGCTCGCCGAGCACAAGGAATTCCACGAGGGGCTTGCGCTCGCGCTGCGTAACCCCAAGGTGAAGGAAGAACTACGACGCTGCCCGCTCGTTAGCCTGCCGGACAACAAGCTGATCCCCGACGCCCGCTGGATCCTCAACACGACCAGCCAGCGGAACATTGTCGCCCGCAGCCAAGCGCGTGCCGACGCCGAACATGGCGACCCCGAACTCGAGCGGCGTATCCACGCTGGCAGCATCGCCGTCTACCCACTAGGCAGCGCCGTGTTCGTCGATGCGATCGTCGACGTCGGCGACCAGCCGAGTGACCAGATCCCCCTGACGGGCTTCAAGCGCATCTATGCCAGCAGCCTGTACGCCGTGTATGGCAACTGCTGAGCGCACACCTGAGGCCCCGCAACTAGCACCCGCGCCGCACGGGTCCCGTCGCTGGGTGTGGCCGGCGCTCGGGGCTGTGCTGCTCGGCGGCCTTGGCCTGCGCCTGTGGGGGGTCAGACAAGGGCTGCCCTACGCCTACAACGCCGACGAGGCCGACCACTTCGTGCCACACGCGATCAAAATGTTCGTGCAGGGCACGCTCAACCCGCACTACTTCGCCAACCCGCCCGGCTTCACGTACGTGTTGCATTGGCTGTTCGCCCTCTGGTACGGAGGCGCGAACGGCGCCATACGTGCGTTCGCGCTGCACCCAGAAGGCGTATACACGCTCGCGCGCGTCGCCTCCGCGGTGCTGGGGACGATCGCGCTGTGGCTCCTTTATCTCACTGGGGCGCGGCTTTGGAACAGGACGGTCGGGCTGCTAGCAGCCGCGGTCGAGGCGGTCGCGTTTCTGCCCGTGTTCTATGCACATCTCGCGCTCAACGATGCGCCCACGCTCGCACCCGCGACACTGTCGTTGCTCGGTACCGCCGGGATGCTCAGGAAAGGTCGCGCTCGTGACTACCTGCTGGCTGGCGTCGGGCTGGGTCTCGCATGTGCCACCAAGTACACCGCTGGCATCGTGCTCGTACCTCTGCTCGTGGCCGTCCTCGCCCGGTACCTAGATGGCGGGCCAAAGGTGCGCGTCCGTACACTCGCCGGATTGGCGCTAACGGGCCTTTGTGCACTTGCCGCGTTCTTCATCGCCAACCCCTACGCGCTGCTCGACTACAGCGCCTTCCACGGCGAAGTCGTCCACCAGTCGACGCTGTCAGCTGAATCCCAGGGCAAGCTGGGCGCGCCCAAAGAAGGCGGTCTCATCTACTACCTGTGGTCGTTCACATGGGGGCTCGGTTGGGGTCCCTCGCTAGCGGCGCTCGGCGGCGCCGTCGCGGTCTGGCGCAGCGAGCGTCGCCTCGGCTGGCTGTTGGTGCCCGCCGCGCTCATCTTCATCGTCTTCATGGGACTGCAAGGGCGCTACTTCGGGCGCTGGCTGATGCCGATCTTCCCAGTGGCATGCCTGCTGGCAGCGTTCTTTGTCGTGCAGGCGATTGACTGGTGCGCCCGCGCACAGGGCGGACAGGCAATGCGCGGTGTGCTGGCCGGGCTGCTCGTCGTAGCGCTGCTAATCCAGGGGTTCGTCTACAGCGTGCACTCCGGCATCGTGCTCTCGCGCGCTGACACCCGCAACCTCACACGCCAGTGGATGCTCGCCCACATACCCGCCGGTGCGAAGATCGTCGCCGAGCCGGTCGAGCCCGAGGAATGGGCACGCGAAGCCACCCCTGGGAGCTCGACCGAACACAACCCATTGCGCTGGCAGCTCTATCCGGCGCTGTTTCGGCGGATCACCTCAAGCGGCGCGATCGCCCCGGACTTCATCTGGCCCCCAGTCGGCCTCGAGAACTATGAGACGACCCTGCATCCGGTCCTCATCAATTTCTATGAGCGCGAAGGCTACTGCTGGGTAATCACTGGTTCGACCGAGTCCGGTCGCGCCTTCGCCGACCGCAAGTCCGTTCCAGGCGCGATCGCCTACTACCGCAAGCTCGCCCGCGACGGTGAAGTGGTCTACCGCGCCTCGCCATACGAACATGGTCAGGCGGCGGTCGCTTTCAACTTCGACTGGAGCTTTGACTACTACCCGCTGGCCTACGAGCGCCCCGGACCGCAGATGACGATCTACCGGCTGCGCGCAGGACGCTGCAAGACCTGAGCCCGACCCGTGGCCTGGGGCGGGTTATCCTGGAAGCCGATATGCTCACATCTATCGAGACCGACGAGGTATGGCTTGCGCGCGCCATCGACCTCGCGCGCAGAGGCGCTGGCGTGACCAAGCCGAACCCTGTCGTCGGCGCCGTCATCGCCCGTGATGGCGAAGTTCTGGGTGAGGGTTGGCATCAGGAATACGGAGCGGCGCACGCGGAGGTAAACGCGATCGAGGCGTGTGGTCTCGCGGACCTCACCGGCGCGACGCTGTACGTCTCGCTCGAGCCCTGCTGCCACGAGGGCAAGACGCCGCCCTGCACCGATGCCATCATCCAGGCAGGCATACGGCGCGTCGTCGTCGGCTCTGACGACCCCACCGAGAAGGCATCCGGGCGCGGCCTTGGGATCCTCCGCGACGAGGGTATCGAGGTGGTTCTCGCCAGCGGCGAGCTGGCAGCCAGCGCACGCCTGCTCAACCAGGCGTTTCGCAAGCACGCGCGCGTCGGGCGCCCATGGGTGTTGTTTAAGTCAGCTATGACACTCGACGGCAAGGTCGCAACCCGTACCGGCGACTCTAAGTGGATTAGCGGCGAGCAGAGCCGCGAGCTGGCCCACCGCTGGCGGGCTTCGGTGGACGCTGTCGTCGTGGGTATCGGCACCGCGCTCGCCGACGACCCGCAGCTGACCGCCCGCCCCGACGGCCTGCCCGCAGAGCCGCCATCCCAGCCGCGGCGCGTGGTCTTCGACTCGCTCGCACGTCTGCCGCCTACCTCTCAGCTGGTCGCCGCTGCCGCTGAGATACCGCTGACGATCGTCGTCTCCCGGGCAGCCGCCCGCGCGGACACAGATGCCCTGGAAGCCGCAGGGGTGCAGGTGATCGTGGCGACCGGGGAAAACGAGCCAGCGCGAGTCCGCTCAGCGCTCGACCAGCTCGGGACGATGGGGGTGGCATCGGTGCTGCTCGAGGGTGGGCCGCATCTCGCCGGAGCGTTCCTCGACGCTCAGGAGATCGACGAAATTCGCCTGTTCCTGGCGCCGCTCCTGCTCGGCGGTAGCGCCGCCCGCGACCCGCTCGAGGGAGAAGGAGTCGAGCGCATCAGCGAGGCGCTGCGGGCGCTGTCCTTTGACTGCGAGCGCACCGGCGAGGACATACTCATATCCGCACGCTTGCGCGAGTGGTAAGCACGGCGGGAGATCGAGAGTTGACGACATGTTCACCGGCCTGATCGCCGACCTCGGCAGCGTCACCAGGTTGGATCGCGATGGTGCCGGCGCGCGCATTGAGATTGCCACTGGGCTCGTCTCGCAACTCAGCGAGGGCGACTCGATTGCCGTCAACGGCGTGTGTTTGACAGCCACCGAGATCAGCGAGGGGAGCTTCCAGGCACAGGCGATGATCGAGACGCTCGAGCGCTCCTCGCTCGGCGGGCTCACGGACGGCTCGCGTGTGAACCTCGAGTTGCCGCTACGCGCCCAGGACCGCCTCGGCGGCCACGTCGTACAGGGCCACGTCGATGGGACCGGCACAGTCAGCGCCATACGCGATCAGGGCTTTGCGCGTGTGATCGAGATCGAGATCGAGCCAAGGCTCATGCGCTACCTCGTCGAGAAGGGCTCCGTGACCGTCGACGGTGTGAGCTTGACGATCAGCGCGCTCGGCGATGGGAGCTTCTCCGTATCGTTGATTCCCGAGACCCAAGAACGCACCAGCCTCGGCGCGATCGCAACTGGTGGGATCGTGAACATCGAGGTGGACGTCCTTGCCAAGCACGTCGAGCGGCTGATCAACTACAAGGTGGGCATATGAGCGACTCTCAAACCACAACTCCGTTCGCGACGATCGAGCAGGCGATCGAGGACATCCGCGAGGGCAAGATGGTCGTCGTCTGCGACGACGAGGACCGCGAGAACGAGGGCGATCTGACGATGGCAGCGCAATTTGCGACGCCGGAGGCGATCAACTTTATGGCCAAGGAGGGGCGTGGGCTGATCTGTCTGTCGCTCACCGCTGAACGCTGCGATGAGCTAAAGCTCGACCTGATGTCCGCGAAGAACGAGTCCCCGTTTGAAACCCCGTTCACCGTCTCGGTAGAGGCGCGCGAGGGCGTCACTACCGGCATCTCCGCGCATGATCGCGCGCACACGATCCAGGTCGCGATCGACCCCGAGAGCCGTCCCTCCGACCTCGTGCAGCCCGGGCATGTCTTCCCGCTCAAGAGCCGCGCCGGCGGTGTACTCGAGCGCGCCGGCCAGACCGAGGCCGCGGTCGACCTCGCACGGCTCGCCGGGCTGAACCCCGCAGGCGTGATCTGCGAGGTGATGAACGACGACGGCACGATGGCGCGGGTCCCCGAACTTGCCGAGTACTGCGCGCGCCACGGCCTCAGCATGATCACCGTCGCCGACCTGATCGCCTACCGCCGCCGCCACGACAAGCTGGTCGAACGGGTGGTCGCGACGCGTCTGCCTACCGCCTTCGGCGACTTCGAGGCCGTCGGCTACCGCTCGTTGATCGACGAGAAGCATCATGTGGCGCTCGTCAAGGGCGATGTGACCGGGCAGCAGGACGTGCTCGTGCGCGTGCACTCGGAGTGCCTCACCGGCGACGTCTTCCACTCGCTGCGCTGCGACTGCGGCGAGCAACTCGAATCGGCGCTGTCGATGATCGAGCGCGAGGGGCAGGGAGTGCTTCTATACCTCTCCCAGGAGGGTCGCGGTATCGGCTTGCTGAACAAGCTGCGCGCGTACCGCCTGCAGGAGGATGGCCTGGATACCGTCGAGGCCAACGAGCGGCTCGGTCTCCCGGCCGATCTGCGCGACTATGGCATCGGCGCCCAGATCCTCGTCGACCTCGGACTCGGCTCGATTCGAATCCTGACCAACAACCCCAAGAAGATCAGGGGACTGGAGGGCTACGGCCTCTCGGTCAGCGCCCAAATCCCGATCGAGCACGCGCCCAACGAGCACAACGAGGCATATCTGCGCACGAAGGCCCAGCGCATGGGTCACACCCTGCACCACCAGGGGCTGAACCTCGATGAGGAGCTACTGCACGGCGAGCGTCGTAAGACAGAGCGCCGCAAAGTATGAGCTCGAGCGCTGGCCCTTTCGCGATCGTCGTCGCGCGCTTCTATGAGGATCTCGCCGAGCGGCTGGTGCTCGGCGCTCGCACCGCATTCGTCGAGGCAGGCGATCCCAGGGTAGAGGTCTTCGACGTACCCGGTGCCTTCGAGCTCCCACTCGCCGCTAGCTACGCCGCCGCCAGCGGTCGTTTCGCCGGTGTGGCATGCCTGGGCGCGGTGATTCGCGGTGAGACCGACCACTACGACTTCGTTTGCGCTGAGGCTGCTCGCGGCGTGATGCGCGTACAACTGGATACCGGCGTGCCGTGCGCTTTTGGCGTGCTCACGTGCACGACGATGAAGCAGGCACTGGCGCGCGCTGGGGGCGACAAGCGCGACCAGGGTCGCCACGCCGCGGAGGCAGCGATCCGGATGGCCGCGCTGCGCGCGGAGCTTCTTTAGAGCTGAGCTCGCGGGGTATGGCCTCGAGTCATGGCTGGGGTTTCCTTCGAAAACCATCTACACTGCGCTGCTCGATGGCAAAGACATGTCACAGCTGCGGTAAGGGTCCGGCGTTTGGGCAAAGCCGCAGCCACTCGATGGTCGCGACCAAGCGGCGCTTCGATCCGAACCTGCAAAAGGTGAGGATCCTTGTGGGCAAGGCCCCCCGGCGCGTCTACGTTTGCACTAGGTGTCTCAAAGCCGGCAAGGTAACGAAGGCGCTCTAAGCGTCCGATTGCCGTCCGTCGCCCGGCGAACGGCCCGGCGAAGCTGATAGACCTGTTGCCGTGACGGATACCAATCTGGTTCGCTTTCGTGCTGCCGTTGCTGGCGCGCTCGCCCATCTGGAATCGCGCCGTCAGGAGGTAAACGACCTGAACGTGTTCCCCGTCGCCGACGGGGACACGGGCGACAACATGGCGCTTACGCTGCGCGCAGTGCTGGACGAGCTGGACCGCCTGCAAGGCTCAGACGAGCAGCGCACGATCGATGAAATCGGGCGCGAGGAGATCGTCCAGTCGGTCGCGCGGGCGGCACTACTCGGAGCGCGCGGCAACTCCGGCGTGATCCTCTCCCAGCTGATTCGCGGCGCAGCCGAGGAGCTCGTGAGTCGGCCGGGGCAACTGATCGACGCACCGCTTATCGGCGCGGCGCTCGCGAACGCCGCCGACCGCGCCTACGCCTCTGTGCGCAACCCTGCCGAGGGCACGATCCTGACGGTCGCGCGCGAGATGGCCCACAAGATCGTCAACGACCTCGCTCACGGGCCTGAGAGCCCACGCTTTGGGCCGGCGACCGAGCGACGCGAGCAGGACAAGGCGATCGCCGTTGCGCTCGAACGCGCCGTCGAGGCGGGCCAGGACTCGGTCAAGCGTGGTCCCGAGCTACTGGCCGCGCTGCGCGAGGCGGGTGTAGTAGACGCCGGTGGCTACGGACTGACGATCATCTTCGCGGGCGTCGTCGCGGCTCTTCGTGGCGAGGAGCCGCCGCCGCTCGACCACTACGCCCCCGCGCGCATCACCCACCCTGAGCACAGCTCCGCCACCTACCGTTTCTGCACCAACTTCGCTGTCACCGGCAGGGAGCTCAGCCCTGCGAGCTTCATCGCCGCGCTCGAAGACCTTGGTGACTCGGTGCTCGTTGTCGGCGACGCCGCGACATTGAAGGTGCATCTGCACACCGATCAGCCCGAGGCGGCAACGGCGGTGTTCGCCGACGCCGGCGAAGTCTCGCATCTGGACGTTGCCGACATGCATGCCCAGGTCGCCGAGCGGGCTGGGCGCCTGAACGAGGCGGCAGACTCCGCTGAGCCAGGGGCGACAGTGCTCACGCCAAGCGCGGTCGCCGGCGGTGCGGACGTGCGCTGTGCCGCCGTTGCGGTCGTCAGCGGCGAGGGGTTGCGCCAGCTGTTCGCCGAGCTCGGCGTGCACACGATCGATGGCGGCCCAACGCTGAACCCCTCGACATATGACCTCTTGGCCGGCATCCATGAGGTGCCGACCGAGGAAGTCGTGCTGTTGACCAATAACGCGAACGTAATCATGGCGGCCGAGCACGCCGCTCGGCTCTCAGACAAGCAGGTGCATGTGTCACCCACGACCAGCCAGCAGGCCGGGCTGATGGCAGCGGTCGCTTTCCAGCGCGATCGCTCCGTCGAGGAGAATGCCCAGGCGATGACCGAGGCGCTCTCGCGTGTGCGCACCGGTGCTGTCGCACCTGCCGCCCGCGACGACGCCCAGGGGCGCTTCAAGCGCGGCGATGCTGTCGGCTTCGTGCAGGACGAGGTGCTCGCCTGGGGGGATCCGCGCGAGACGCTCCAGCAGGTGTTGCACGCACTGGCGCAGAGCAACAACGGTGACGGCCCGCCTGAGCTGATCAGCGTCCTCGACGGGGACGAGGCTCCGCTCACGCTCGGCGAGATCGGCGGCATGATCAACGGTGGCATCGAGCTGGAGCTGCGCCACGGCGGTCAGCCCGCGTACTGGTGGCTGCTAGCTGCCGAGTGAAGCTAGTGTCCTGAGTCAGAAATTCGACGGCGTTTCCAGGTGCCTGCCCGCGCCTGACGCCCACCGACGACGCTCACGTATCACCGGGTACGCACCGCGCCGCCGTCGAGCGTCAGACACGACCATCCATCCGGTAAACGCTCGCCCAATTTCTGACTCAGGACACCAGCGCGATCCTCGATACGACCGGCGCTGCGGTCATGATTGAGGCAGAGAATGCCGGCGACCAAGCCCCACACGCCGGATATGGCCGCAAGCACGGAGACGGAGCACCTCCGACCGCCAGCGTGTGCGTTCGCCTCCAACCGCGCGCTCAGCCGTGACGAGCTGATCGCTGCGCCAGTACGGTGGCCGTGCCCGTCGCGTCTGGCAACCCCACTAGAGCCTGCCACCAAGAAGCTAGCCGGCGGCATGAGTGCGCTCGGGTTGTTCACGGTTGGAGACCTGCTCGAGCACCTACCGAGTGATAGCCGCGAGGCGCGCACTGTCGCAGCGCTCAAGGCCGGAGAGCAGGCGACGGTGGCCGTTCAGGTACGCACGATCAGCGCGCGGCCAGTGCGCCGGCGCGGGATGCGTCCGTTGGTGGAAGCGACCGTGTTTGACGCCACGGCGACGATGCGCGCGACGTTCTTCAACCAGCCGTGGCTGGTCGAGCGCTATCCGCCCGGTACACGCCTGCTGTTGCACGGCAAGGCAGACGCGCGCGGGGGTTTCAGCGTCGCCAGCCACGCGCCCGGCGCGGACGTGGGGGATGAGTCCAGCGCGATCGCCCGGGCTGATGCGCAGGGGGTGGGCGCGGACGGCGAAGCGGTTGCTCACTACCCAGCCGCCGAGGGGATCAGCTCGACCCAGATCCTGACGCTGGTGCGCGCCGTCAAACACGGATTGGATGACGTCCTCGAGGGCCTTTCTGCTGCTACCCGTGTGAGTGAGCAGCTACCGGATCGCGCGACCGCGCTCGCGGCGATGCACTTCCCGCGCCTCCCGGAAGACCACGAGACGGGGCGCCGGCGGCTGGCGTACGAGGAGCTGCTGCTGGCACAACTGGTGTTTCTGCGACGCCGCGCCGTGCGGCGGGCGCGCACGGGCGCCGCGGTGCTGGCGGATAGACAGACGCTGGGCGGACGCTGGCTGCAGACCGGGCTGCCGTTCGCGCTCACAGGCGATCAGCAGCGAGCGATCGAGGTGATCGCAGACGACCTCGAGCAGCGCGCGCCGATGCAGCGGCTGCTGATGGGGGAGGTCGGTAGCGGCAAGACGGTGGTGGCGCTATACGCGATGTTGCAGGCGGTCGGTCACGGCCACCAGGCCGCGTTGATGGCGCCCACAGAGACGCTCGCTGACCAGCACTTCGCCACCATCCAGCAGCTCTTGGGTGGGGAGTCGGTGGCTGCGGCGCTGCTCACCGGCTCTACCCCTGCCGCGCGGCGGCGAGACATCCTCGGCAAGCTCGCAAGCGGTGAGCTGGGGCTGATCGTGGGAACACACGCTCTGATCGAGCCGGACGTGATCTTCGACGCGTTGGCGGTGGCGGTCATCGATGAGCAGCATCGTTTCGGGGTGCGCCAGCGCGCGGCGCTCGGCGAGCGCGAGAGCAGCGATCGTGCCGGCGGGATCGCTCCCCACACGTTGCACATGACGGCCACGCCGATCCCGCGCACGCTTGCCCTCGCGCGCTACGGCGACCTCGACACAAGCACGCTGCGCGAGCTACCCCGCGGGCGCCAGCCGATTGAGACGCGTCTGGTCTCGGGCGAGCACGAGCGCGCGCTTGCCTACGGGGAGCTGCGCAAAGAGCTCGCCGCCGGGCGCCAGGCATATGTGGTGTGTCCGCTGATCGACGAGGCCGAGGCAGGCGCCGCCCGTCCAGGTGCCGCGGCGGACGGGCCGACGGCTGATCTCGGGTTGCGAGCCGCAAGCGCCGAGTTGCTGCGGCTACGCGAGGGTGAGCTGAAGGGCTATCACCTGGCCCTGCTGCACGGCGGCATGCGCCCGCGCGAGAAGCAGGATGCGATGGCGGCGTTCGCATCGGGCAAGGCTGACGTGCTCGTCGCCACGACCGTGATCGAGGTGGGGATCGACGTGCCCAACGCGACCGTGATGATGATCGAGAACGCGGAGCGCTTCGGTATCTCCCAATTGCACCAGCTGCGCGGTCGTGTCGGACGCGGCGAGCACCGCGCGAAATGCCTATTGGTCGGGCCTCCGGGCGGCGGCTCGGGCAGGCTTGCCGCGCTCGTGCGCCACGCGGACGGCTTTCGCCTGGCCGAGATCGACCTGGCGATGCGCAAGGAGGGCGAGCTCGTCGGTACGCGCCAGTCGGGTCTCGGCCAGTTCCGTGTCGCGCGGCTACCCGAAGACGCGCAGCTGCTGGAGCTCGCCCGTGCCCGCGCCCAGGCGATTCTCGCTTCTGACCCCGAACTGCGGGCGCCCGAGCATGCACTGCTGGGCGTTGCGCTGCAACGCGAGTTCGGTGGTGAGGCACTCGAGCCGATCCCGGCTTAGATGGTAGGAGCGTGAGCCCATGCGGGTGATCGCGGGACGCCTCGGCGGTAGGCGCCTGAAGGCGCCGAAGGGAACGGCCACCAGGCCCACGTCAGACCGCGTCAGAGAGGCGTTGTTCTCGATGCTTGGCGACATCGAGGGCACAAACGTGCTCGATCTGTTCGCAGGTACCGGTGCGCTCGGTATCGAGGCACTCTCAAGGGGCGCCCGACGGGCGACTTTCGTGGAGCGCGACGCGAGTGTGGTGCGGATTCTCAGCGCCAACCTGGAGGATCTGGAGATCTCCCAGGAGGCCGCCGAGGTACGGCGCACGGACGCGCTCGCGGCCCTGCGGAGCGCACAGGGCAGCAAAGAGACATACGATCTGGTTTTCATCGACCCCCCTTACCGAGAGGCGCCCACATGGGGGCCCGAGCTGTCAGCCATGCTGCCGTCGCTGCTCGCATCGAACGCACGTGTCGTCGTCGAGAGCGACCGGCGCGCACCGCTCGAGCTCGAGCTCCCGATCGAGCGTGAGAAGCGCTACGGCGACACTTTGATCACAATCCATCGCCAACGATGACCCCAATCCAAAAAACGATCGCGGTATGTCCGGGCTCCTATGACCCGATCACAAACGGCCATCTCGATGTGATCCGACGTACGGCGGCGCTCTACCAGGAAGTCGTGGTTGCAGTCGTCAACCGCTCCGTGCGCAAGAGCAGTGCACTGTTCGGCATCGAGGAGCGCCTTGGCTT
>JBEKAM010000065.1:0-16424 GCA_050015915.1 Solirubrobacteraceae bacterium | reverse complement strand
ATGGCATGGGCCATGATCTGCCGCGCGCCGTGTGGCCGCAGCTGATCGACGCGATCGCCTCGCACGCGCTGCGCGCCGAAGCGAACGGCAACGGGCGTCCGCCCCTACCGACCCGCCCTCCCACGCTCTCGGGTCTGTAGGGACAGGACCTCCCTCTCAGGGCCTCTTTCGAAGCAGAGGCCCTCACCCCTCCCCGGATCTAACGCCCCTGGGGTCGACGCGCGCAGGCCCGCAGCCCCATCAGGGAATGCGTGCGGGCGCTCTGGCACCAGTAGACCTGCGGCTGCACACGCACGAGCCAGTGCAGGTCGTGACGGCAGTGCGAGCGCCGATACGGCCAGCGGCCGTGCAATGCCCGGAGCATCCGCTGCTCCTGGCAAGCGAACAGTCTCATCTCCATCAGACCCCTCCATCCTGCGTATTGGTCGCGCTTCGTGCTCGACCCGAATCGCCTAACGATCCCCTCCACTACTGGGCGGGAACGCTTACCGCAGGGACATATAAATCAGGTCTTACGCAGGCTGTCAACTCGAATGTCAACTAAACATTCGATTTGACATAAAGACTCAGGGGCGTACACAGCCGTCGCCACGCGAGGCACTCTGCCACCTGCAAAGGCATCGCGACACAGGCCACGTCGACAAATCCGGAGCCCGCGCGCATGGCCCTGCGATGGCTAGCCGACTGCATCCGGCGCGGGGCGAGCCGCGGTGAGGCTCGGGGATGAGGCGGGGAAGGATGCGCCCGGCGGGAATCGAACCCGCGGCCTGCGGCTTGAAAGACCGCTGCTCTTTGGCTCCCCGAAGAGAACCGTTGACCACTGAGCTACGGGCGCGTGATTTGGATTTCTAAGCGACTCGACGTTCCGACGAGCACCTTATTCTAAGCAAGCCCGCGTCGCCAGACCAAACACGCGCTGGGTGTTCTCGTGCAGATAGAGAGCGCGGGTTTCTTCGTCGAGGTCGAGCGTGTCCAAGGCCTCGAGTGCGACCTGGGGGAGGATCATCGGGTAGTTGGACCCGAACAGAACCTTGTGCCGGCCACTGCCCGTCTTCATGTAGGCGACCAGCTCTGGGGGTATCCGCTTGCTCGTGTACGCGGAGGTGTCGATGTAGACGTTCTCGTGCTTGCGCGCCACCGCGATCATCTCCTCCGTCCACGGGTAGCCGATGTGCCCGCCCACGATCGTCAGCTCGGGGAAGTCGATCGCGATCTGGTCGATGTAGGGGATCGGGCGACCGGGCTCGGAGGGACGCAGCGGGCCCGTGTGTCCGACCTGCGTGCAGAACGGCACACCCAGCTCCACGCACGCTGCATACAGCGGATAGAAGCGGCGATCGGTGGGCGGCGTCTCCCACAGCCACGGCAGCATGCGCAAGCCGATGAAGCCGAGCTCCTGAACGCAGCGGCGCAGCTCCCTGACCGCCTCCATCGGCCGATCGAGCGCCACGGCCGCGAGCCCAGCGAAGCGGTCCGGGTGTGTAGCCACCCACGCGGCGACCTCATCGTTTGAGATCAGCGCGCCCTCGCGCGGCGCATGCCACGCGGTGAGCAGCCCAAAGCCAACGCCCGCTGCATCCATCGCCGCGACGGTCGCCTCGACCGGTACCTCCCCCTCGGGGATCTCCCCGCCGCTCCAGCGCCTAAGCGACGCAAACATCTCGTGGCGCAGGAAGCGCTCCGTGGGATGCTGCATCCAGGCGTCGATGATCATGGCCGTTACGGCGCGCGGTTGATGATCGCGTCGTGCGGCAGCTGGCTGCGCGGGATGCCAATGCCCTGGCACAGCTTGATGCAGGGTACGTAGGTGGGACGAAAGCCGAGTAGTTCGGGGATCGTGACGATCTTGTACCCGCGGGCACGCAGCGAGGAGATGACCGTTGGGTACGCGGCGAGCGTCTGCCCGCGCGGGCCGCCGCCGTCGTGGGAGATAATGATCGACCCTGGCGTCACCTGTTCGAGCACGCGCTGCTCGATCGTGGCGGTGCCAGGGAGCGTGTAGTCGCTCGGGTCGACATCCCACAGGACCGTGGCCAGACCGAGCGAGCGAGCGGTATCGACGACCGACTGGTCGTAAGCACCATATGGGGGACGGAACACACACGGTGTGTAGCCGGTCAGCGAGCGGATCACTTCGATCGGTTTCTGCAGTTCCGCGCGCACGTCGCTGACCTTCGTCAGTTCGGGATGCGTAAACGTGTGATCACCGAGGACGTCGCCGTTACGCAGCTCGCGCAGCAGTGTGGCCTTGTAGGTGGCGCTTATCTGCTCGCCGATCATGAAGAACGTCGCCTGCGCGTGGCTGTGTTCGAGCATCGTCACGAACGCGGGAGTGTCGGCGGCGGGCCCATCGTCGAAGCCGATCGCGACCTCTCGCCTCGCTGGACCGTGCGTGTAGGCGGAGTCGCCGCGGCTGACACAGCCGGTGATGCGATAGAGGGTCTTTGGTGCGGCAGCAGCGCCCTCAGTGGAGGCGACGAGCGCGAGGAAGACAAAGGCTACGAGCGAGACGAGAATGGTTCGCGTCGTCTTGCTCATAGGCACCGCTCAGGGCGTGAGCACGATCTTGAGCGCCTCACGCCGGTCATACACGGCGTAGGCCTCGGGCGCGTCCTCGAGCTTCATGTGGCGGGTGACCAGCGCGGTGGGGTCGAGCACGCCGGCAGAGAGCATCGCGAGCACGCGGTCGACGTGGCCGATGACGTTGGCGTGGCCGCCGCGCAGGGTGAGCGCCTTCAACCACAACAGGCCCATGTGCACCTCGGCGCGCTCGGCGTAGACGCCGATGCACTGGACTGCGCCGCAGTTGCGGGTCAGGCGGATGGCGCTCTCGAGCACCTTGGGGTCGCCGACGGCGTCGATCGACACATCCACACCACGGCCTTCGGTGGCGCCGCGCACTGCCGCGCGCACGTCTTGCTCGACGAGATGCAGCGGCTCGGCGCCGAATGCCTCGGCGACGCTGAGACGCTCGGGGACGGTGTCGATGGCGAACACGTGGGCAGCGCCGCACGCCTTGGCGGCCTGCACGGCGCACAGCCCCACGGGACCAAGACCAAGCACGGCAACGACGTCGCCGGGGCGCATGCCGCTATCGACGACCGCGTGAAAGCCGGTGCCCATGACGTCGCCGGCGAACAGCGCGATGTCATCGCTCAAGCCCTCGGGAACGCGGCGCAGCACGAGGTTGGCGTGGGGCACGAGCGCCATATCCGCCTGCGTGCCCTGCAGCGACCCGAGCGCCGCGCCGTGGCCGAACGTGCGTGAGTGCTCGCAGCGGTGGTAGAGGCCCTGCAGGCAGAAGAAGCATTCTCCGCAGGCCGTCTGGAAGCAGCCGAGCACGCGGTCGCCGACGGCCACGCGCGTGACCGCGCCGCCTGCAGCGACGACCGTGCCGACGTACTCGTGGCCGATCGTGAATCCCGGTTCGATCTGCACGCGCCCGTGGAAGATGTGCAGGTCCGAGCCGCACACGCCGGTGGCGTCGATGCGCACGATCGCGTCATCAGCGGCGATCAGCTCCGGCTCGGGGCGCTCCTCGACGCTGACGACTCCGGGGGCTTGAAATGTGACGGCTCGCATGGGGAACGCCAGCCTACTGATCTGATTTGGCGCGAGCCACGTCGGCGCGCTCTTTATCCGTGCCCGAGCACTGGGTGTGGCGCATAGGGCTCCTGCAGACGTGAGATCTCCTCGTCCGAGAGCTCCAGCTGCTCGGCGGCGAGCGCGTCCTCGAGCTGCCCGGGCTTGGTGGCACCGACGATCGGCGCGGTCACACCCGGCTTGTGTAGGAGCCACGCGAGCGCGACCTGCGCAGGCGGCACACCGCGCTCGCCAGCGACCTCAGCAACGCGCTCGACGACGTCGAAGTCGGTGGGCTGGTCATACAGGTAGTCGGCGAACGGGTCGCTGCCGGCGCGCTCCGTGTGCCGCTCGCCGGAGCGGGTGCGGTTACCGGCGAGCATGCCGCGGGCGAGCGGGCTCCAGGGGATCACGCCGACGCCCTGGTCGAGGCACAGCGGGATCATCTCGCGCTCCTCCTCGCGGTAGATCAGGTTGTAGTGGTTCTGCATCGAGACGAAGCGCGTCCAGCCGTGCGTTTCGGCGACGTGCTGGGCCTTGGCGAACTGCCACGCGAACATACTGCTGGCGCCGATGTAGCGCGCCTTGCCGGCACGCACCACGTCGTGCAGCGCCTCCATTGTCTCTTCTATCGGAGTGCGGTTGTCCCAGCGATGGATTTGGTAGAGGTCGACGTAGTCCATCTGCAGGCGCTCGAGCGAAGCGTCGATGGCGCTGAGGATGTGCTTGCGCGACAGCCCGCCGCCGTTCTCACCGGGGGTCATAGGCATGAAGACCTTCGTCGCGAGCACCAGCTCATCGCGGGTGAAGAGCTTGGAGAGCAGGCGGCCGGTGAGCACCTCGCTGGCGCCGTTGGAGTAGATGTCGGCGGTGTCGAAGAACGTGATGCCACCGTCGACGGCGGCGCGCACGATCGGCTCTGCTGCCACCTCGTCGATCACCCACGCTTTGTCGCTGCCGTCGCCGTAGCTCATCATGCCGAGGCACACGCGCGAGACGCGCAGTCCGCTGGCGCCGAGGTTCACGTACTCCATGGGCTCACCTCCGGGTGTCGAGACGATGGGCGCCAGACGGGCACAGAGGCCCGCTGCACTAACTAACGGTCGATGATAGGCCGCCAACGCAAGCGAGCAGATCATCCATGCCGTGAGCGATGCCGTCGGTCAGGGCGTCGATGTCGGGGGCGCCGTCGTAGTCGCCGGTGACACCGAAGTAGAGGCCGCCGTTGTAGGAGAAGATCGCAACGACGATGCGAATCGAGCCGACGACGGGCACGAACGGGAAGGACTGGAGCATGCGCCGCCCGAGAGTCTGCACGGGCTGCTGGGGTCCAGGGACGTTGGTGGTGGCGGTGTGCATGTTCAGCCGCGGCGAGAGCGTCACCAGGCGGCTGCCGAGCGCCAAGAGCAGCGGCGGCGCGAAGCCGGACATGGAGGTGAGCACGTCGCCGGCGACCGCCTGCTTTGACTCCTTGATCCCGTCCATCTCGGCGCGGATCGTCTGTAGTCGCCACACAGGGTCGGTGAGGCCGACGGGCAGGCTGGCGAACACTGCTGAGACGCGGTTGTTGTAGACGCCTTTCTCGCCCTTGGCGCGAACGGAGACGGGCACCATCGTGCGCACGACGCGGTCCTCGGGCACGTGCTCGCCGCGCTCGTCGAGCAGCTCGCGAAACCCGTTAGTGATGAGCGTGAGCACGACGTCGTTGACGGTGCCGCCGAACTCGCTGCGGACGGCCTTGATATCGGACAGGCGCGCCTCGGCCCAGCTCCAGCGGCGGTGCGGTCCGATCGGGCCGGTGAGCGAGGACGCACCCACGGGCCGCATGTTGGGCGTTGCGGCAGCTGTGGCGCGTGCCATTTCCACGAGCGTGCGCAGCGTTTCGCGAGGCGCACCGGCCATCCGTCGCAGCGCTTCGAGCTGGCCGGCGGGGCTGGCGCGCCGGGCGAGCGTGCGCACGAGCACCTGCGGGCCGGTGGGCTCTGGTGCGGGTGACCATTCCCCGGCATCCGAGCCGGCGGAGTCGTCGGAGAACATGACGGACATCAGGTCGGTGGCGGCAACACCATCGACCATGCAGTGATGGACCTTGGAGAGCAGCGCCCAGCGTTTGCCCTTCAGGCCCTCAATCGCCCACAACTCCCACAGCGGCTTGTCGCGGTCGAGATGCTGGGAGAAGATGCGCGACGCCATCTGGCGCAGCTGCTCCTCCGTACCAGGCTTGGGGATCGCGCTGTGGCGCAGGTGGTAGTCGAGGCTGAAGTGCGGGTCGTCGACCCACACGGGCGGCCCGACGGCGAGCGGCACGGAGCGGACCTTCTGGCGGTAGCGGGGCACGAGGCCGAGCTTGCCGGCGACCATCGCGCGGAGCTCGTCAAAGGGAGGGGGCGGCCCCTCGAAGATGCTGACGGCGCCGATGTGCATCGGCGTGGTGTCGTTCTCCACGTGTAGAAAGGACGAGTCGACGGGACTCATCCATTCCATGCAGCCTCCTGCTGGCCGTCGAGCACGCGCTCGAGCACCCTGTAGACCTCCGGGTGAACGGACATGCCGCAGTGGCTGGAGTGGACCTCGACAGCCTTGGCGTAGGGGTCGACGCACGCCTGCCAGTCGACGATGCCGTCACTACGAGAGTGGACGGCGACGGCATCGATGCTGTCGGGGAGCGGCGCGAGCAGATCTTCCCGGAACGCGGCACAGCAGTCGCCGTCGCGGCAGGCATTGGAGAAGAGGCCGGGCAGCCCAAGGTCGCCGAGCATCGCCACCCAGCGCACCGTGCGCAGCACCTGCGAAGAGACGGCAAGCCCATCGCGCACGGGCGAACCGAGCATGGCAAGGCCGCGCACGCTGTCGGGATGACGGACGGCGAGCGCGCGTGCAAACGTGCCGCCGCGGCTCTGGCCGATGAGGACGACCCGCTCACCGCTGTCGTGGGCGAGCTTCTCGAGCTGCTCCTCCAAGCGCGAGACGTGGCGCTCGGCGCAGCCGATGTTGACGAGCATGCCGCTCATGGCGACGCGGTGGCCGCGGCGTTTGAGCCAGTGGCGCAGCACGCCGAGTGAGTTGTCGCCGGCCATGAACCCGGGGATGAGCAGCACGGGCGGTGCGTCATCGCGGCGGCGCGGATTGCGCAGCGCTCCGTCGGCGAGCAGGCGTACCAGCTCACCGCTGTAGCGAAGCTCTCCCCAGACGGGAGCCACAGATGCTGGCTCGACGCCTCCCTCGGCAGCCGTTCGTGACATCAGTGACATAGAGTACGCCCGATGGATCTTCAAGACAAGCATGTGGTGGTGACCGGTGGCGCGGGCGGGATCGGTCGAGCGCTGGTACGTCGCTTCGTCGCGGAGGGCGCGCGCGGGGTGGTGATCGCCGACCGACAGCTCGAGGGCGCAAACGCGCTGGCGCGGGAGCTCGGTGAGAAGACGCTCGCGGTGCAGTTCGACGCGGGGCGTGAGGAGAGCGTGAAGGAGCTAATCGCGACGGCCACGGACGCGTACGGCACGATCGACATCTTCATCTCCAACGCCGGCATCGGCGGGGCGGGCGGTGGCCCGGAGGTACCGGATGAGGTATGGGACGAAGCGTGGCGCATCAATGTGATGGCGCACGTGTGGGCCTCGCGGGCGCTGCTTCCGGAGATGCGCGAGCGCGGCGAGGGCTACCTGATCAACACGGCGTCAGCGGCGGGACTGTTGACGCAGGTCTCATCGCTGATCTACAGCGTGACCAAGCACGCGGCGGTATCGCTGGCGGAGTGGCTTGCGATCGAATACGCGGACGACGGCGTACGCGTGTCGTGCATCTGCCCGCAAGGGGTGCGCACGCCGATGCTCGAAGAAGGGATGCAGGAGGCGGCAGCAGCAGCGGCGTTGTCGGCGGGCGGCCTGATCGAACCGGAGGACGTGGCGGACGCGGTGGTGGCAGGGATCGACGCGGAGCGCTTCCTGATCCTGCCGCACGAGAACGTGGCGGAGTTCATGGCGCGCAAGGGCACCGACCCGGAACGCTGGATCAGGGGTATGCGCCGGCTGGTACGGGGCGCGCGCGCAGCACAGAGCGACTGACGTTCAGCGGCGCGTGATCAGCTGAGCGCGGCTGCGGGCTGAGCGACCGGCGCCTGCGCGTAGCAGGCGTCGTGCGAGCAAATCAACTTGACCTCGTGTGAGTGGCGCTGGGCGAGCTCGCGCAGACGTTCGACATTGCCGCGGCGGGCGGCGCCGTCAACCTGGTCGAAGGCTGCAAACAGGGCCAGACCGGGCGGGCAATGCGGTGGGGTGGCGACCTCGCCGTGATGGAAGTAGGCGTCGCCGCAATGAAGCAGCCAGCCGTCGCCGTCTCTGATTGCCACGCCGGTGTGGCCGTGGGTATGGCCGATGAGCGGGATCAAGAGGATCTCGGCGTCGCTGCCGGGAAGAATGCGCACGCCGTCGAACCCGTACCACTGCTCACCGCCGCCTTGGTGTTGGACCCAGCGTGGGCCGTGCGCCCAGTGGGCGGCGACGTAGCGCGGCTTGTCCCGCCAGCTCGGTTTGATGGCGGCATCGAGCTCGCGTCCGAGCAGGTGTACGTCGGCTTCGGGAAAGTCAGGTAGGCCGCCTGCGTGATCGAGGTCGAGATGTGTAGTGATGATGTTGCGTACGTCGTGCGGGTCGAAGCCGAGCTCGCGGATCTGGGAGATGGCGGTATCGGCGGCGCTGAGGCGGGGGCGCACGAGCGCGCTGAACACGAGGCCCAGTTGGCGCGGCCTGCGCACATCGTCGAGACCGAAGCCGGTATCGATCAGCACGAGACCGTCGGCGCCCTCGATCAGCAGGCAGTTGCACACGAGCAGGGCCTCGGCGAGCAGGCCGCCCTCGCCTGTGACCATGCGCGCGCCGCGCGGGCACATGGTGCCGCAGCTGAGGTGGTGGATCGCGCGGGGAGCGGTGTTCACCGTCCCATTAGCGTACGCGTTCGGCTATGCGGACGCGGGCTGGGAGACAACGCCGTTGCTCGACTGGACCATCTGCTCGTCCGCCCCAAGCATCGACTCGGCGAGCGCGCGCCCGTGGCGAATCAGGTCGGCGGCGCGCTCGGCGACGGCGATGGTAGGCGCGTTGGTGTTGCCGCGGGGGACCATGGGCATGACCGACGCGTCGACCACACGCAGGCCCTCGATGCCGTTGACGCGCAGCTGAGCGTCGACGACGGCACCGGCATCCTCGCCCATACGGCAGGTGCCGACGGGGTGATAGATGGAGAAGGTGGTGCGGGCGATGTGCTCGCGCAGGGCCTCGTCGCTGTCTCCATCCGGGGTGATGCAGGGCGTGACGGCGTATGGCGCGAGCGCGGGCTGCGCGCAGACGTCGAGCATCTTGCGAAAGCCGGCGATCATCCGCTGCATGTCATCGCCGGCTGTGTAGTAGGAGTGATGGACGATCGGCTTGGCGCTGGGATCGTTGGAGGAGAGGCGCACGTTGCCGCGGCTGTTGGGTGTGAGTAGGCACGGCGTGGCGAGGAAGCCGTGGGCGTCTGGGTCGCTCATGCCCTCGTCGAGGATCTGCGCGGGGATGAAGTGAAACTGGATGTCGGGCGCGGGCGCGTCGGGGGCGACACGGATGAAACCGCCGGACTCGGCGAAGTTGGAGGCGAGCGGGCCAGTTTGCGTGGCCTCGTATTCCTGTGTGGCCTGCGGCTCGAGCGCACGCAGCAGGCTGACCTCTTCGGGGGTACTCCACACGGCGTAGGAGGCGGCGTGGTCCGAGAGGTTCTCACCGACGGCGGGCTGGTCGAGCAGCACCTCGATTTCACGCATCATCAGGTGTTCGGCGGGACCGACGCCGGAGAGCATCAACAGCTGCGGTGAGTTGTAGGCGCCGCCGCAGAGGATTACCTCGCGCTCGGCGCGCAGCTCTTGCACCTGGCCGAGCTGGCTGGCCTGCACGCCGACGGCGCGTTTGCCCTCGAACAGCACGCGCTGCACGAGCATGTAGGGCATGACGGTTAGGTTGGCGCGCTCGCTAACCGGGTGCAGGTAGGCGACGGCGGTGCTCGCGCGCATGCCGCCGCGATGGGTCACCTGGTAGAGACCGACGCCATCCTGGTACTCGCCGTTGAAGTCGTCGTTACGGGGAAGTCGAGCCTGCACGCCAGCCTCAACAAAGGCACTTGCCATGGGGTTGTTGGAGCGGCCTTCGCTGACGGGCAGCGGTCCGCCGGCGCCGTGCCAGCGCGAGGCGCCGCGCTCGTTGTCCTCGGCCTTCAGGAAGTACGGCATCAGCTCCGCTGATGACCACCCGGGCACGCCCCATTCGTCGTAGTCGAGGCGGTTGCCGCGGATGTAGATCATGGCGTTGATCGAAGAGGAGCCACCGAGCACCTTGCCGCGGGGCAGCGGGATGCGACGATTGCGACACTCGGGCTCGGGCGCGGTGCAGTAGTCCCAGTCGACCTCCGTGCGCGGCAGCTGCAGGTAGCCGAGCGGCACGTGGATGTTCTGGTTGACGTCGGGCGGCCCGGCCTCGAGCAGCAGCACCTGCACGTCGGGATCCTCGCTCAGCCGGTTTGCGAGCACGCAACCTGCTGACCCTGCTCCGACAATCACGTAGTCATACATATCCCCAACCTCCCCGGTAGCGGCTGCCTCTCCTGCGGTCCAAGATACTCCTCGCGGCGAGCCGGTCTAGCGCTCGGCGGCGATCTTTGCGAGCTGGCGCTCGGGTGCGATATGGACTACATCCCATACGAGACCGACACGCTCGAGGCTGGCAATCAGCCAGGCGGACGGGTCGAGTTGCCACCAGCGCAGACCATGGCGAGCAGAGGTGGGAAAGGCGTGGTGGTTGTTGTGCCATGCCTCGCCGAGTGTGGGCAGTGAAAGCCACAGCAGGTTGCGCGACTCATCGCCGGTGGCAAAGCTGCGCCTGCCGAAGAAGTGACATAGGGAGTTGATCGAGAAGGTGGCGTGGTGGAGCAGGAGCATGCGCACGGCACCTCCCCACAAGAGCGCTGTGAGGCCTCCGACGATCGAGCCGGTGAGCGCGAAGCCGAGCGCGAACGGGAACGCGAGCCCAAGCGCCACCCACAGCACAAACGTGCGGTCAACAAAACGCACGACGGGGTCGGCAAGCAAGTCCTTCGCGTAGCGTTCCTCGTTCGCCAGCGCGTCGCCGCCGAGGATCCAGCCGACGTGCGCGTGGAACAGGCCACCGAGCGCACCGCGCCAGCCGCTCGCATGGTCGACGTGGGGACTGTGCGGGTCCCCGGGCTGGTCTGAGAACTGGTGGTGCTTGCGGTGGTTGGCGACCCACTCGATCACCGGCCCCTCCACGGCTGCGGAGCCAAGCGCAGCGAACACTCCACGCAGCACGGGGCTGGTCTTGAAGCTGCGATGGGTGAACAGCCGATGAAAGCCAACGGTGATGCCAAGCCCGGTGAGCAGGTAGGTGATGGCGAGGGCCACCAGGTCCGACCAGCGCAGGGTTCCCCCCCAGGCCAACCATGCGGCCCACGCCAAGAGCCCGAGTGGAAGGACCATTACAACCAGGTTGGCGACGCGGTCGATCGTGTCGATCGAGTGTGCGCGCTCCTGCGTGGATACGGCGTCGATCAACGCCACCGGGGCATCGCTGCCCCCGTGATCATCCGTGAGCGCGCGCTCCTCGAGCGCCTGGTCGGGCGTCATCCGCTGACGACGATACTCCCCTCCTGTGGGGAAGCCCCGAGCATGAACGCTGGAGCACGTGAGATTCCTCACAATGTGGAGATGAGTTACGTCAAAGGGTTGCAAGAGGTAGGCGACGGGCTGTATGCGTATCTGCAGCCGGACGGCAGCTGGGGCTGGAGCAACGCGGGGCTGGTGGTGGACGGCGAGCAAACGCTTTTGGTGGACACGCTGTACGACCTGGCGCTAACCGAGCAGATGCTCCAGGCGATGCGCCGCGCGGTACCGGCGGCGGCACAGATCGACACGCTCGTAAACACCCACGCAAACGGCGATCACTGTTACGGCAACCAGCTCGTGGGCGGCGCTCGCATCGTCGCCTCTGAGCGCACGGCGGCGGAGATGCCGGAGATGCCGCCAGCGGTGATGGCGGCGCTGCTCGAGCAGGCACCTGCGCTCGGTGAGCTGGGCGCGTTCTTTTTGGAGTGCTTCGGGGCGTTTGACTTCAAGGGGATCGAGCTGGCGCTGCCGCAGGAGACGTTCGTGGGCGAGCTGAGCCTGAAAGTGGGCGATCGGGAGCTCAAGCTGATCGAGGTTGGCCCCGCCCACACGCGCGGAGACACGCTGGTGCACGCGGTACGCGAGCGGGTGCTGTTCTCGGGCGACATCCTTTTCTCTGGAGCCCACCCGATCGCGTGGGCAGGACCGGTGTCGAACTGGATTGATGCGTGCAATCGAATCCTTGAGATGGACGTCGATGTGATCGTGCCGGGCCACGGTCCGCTGGCGGACCTCGGCGGGGTGCGCGAGCTGAAGGCCTACTTCGAGTACCTCTACGAGGAGGCGCGCATTTGCCACGCGGAGGGGATGACGCCGCTGCAGGCCGCACGCTCGATAACGCTTGAGCGTTGGGCGGACTGGGGCGAGGCGGAGCGACTGGTGGTCAACATCGCCAACATCTACCGTGAGCTGTCGGGCGACCAGGAGCCACTCAACCCGCTGACGGCGTTCGAGCAGATGGCGGAGCTGGCACGCTCGAGCTAGACAGTTGAACGGCTGGCGCTTTTGGGGGCTAGGCGCTGGTGGAGGTCAGCAGGCGCGCGAGCTCGGCTGCCTGCTCGCGGATCTCCGGGGCGGCGGAGCCGCCGAGCAGCTCGCCGTGGCGCTCCTGTAGCGCGAAGCAGCGGCGGGATACGGCGCCGTCGCGGTCGATGAGCGCACCGTTGGGACTGGTTGCGATGCCGATTCCCAGCTCGTCGCTACGGGCGCGGCCGCTGGCCAGCAGCGTACGCACGAGCGGGTTCGAGCACGCATCTCCCAGCGCGAGCACAGCCGCGTCAGCTGACATGACGTGTCCATCGGAGAGCGTCAGGCGCACGCCGCTCTGAAACAGCGGCTCGATCACGTTCGCGACTCGCGCACGAATGATCTGCAGCCGGACCTGCTCGCCGAAGCGGGCTGCCAGCTGCAGGGAGGCGACACTGAGGCCGGCGCCACCGGGATCGATGAGCACGACCCGGCCACGGCCACGGCGCAGCAGGTGGGTAGCGGCGAAGGTCCCGCCGGCGCCGGCGCCGATGACCGCGATCACACGCTCGCGCCCACGATCGCGCAGGCGCGGAAGGTGTCGATTCTCGGCGTGCTGTCCGCGTGCGCGCATGGTCATGCAAAGCCCCCTACCAATGGAAGCCGCGTAGCAGGAGGGGTATGTATTCCCTTAGAATTCCTCACTTGACTAGTGGACAAATTAGCACCGGCCCGTCTCCACTGCAAGTACGCTTGCAGTGATGAGCTCAACCAACCATCAGGTACGCCTCGCGGCGCGCCCGTCGGGGCTGCCAAAGCCGTCGGACTGGAGCTTTACGGAGGAGCCGATTCCCACACCGAGCGCGGGAGAGTTCGTCGTGGCCGTCTCCTACCTGTCGCTCGACCCGGCGATGCGCGGCTGGATGAACGCAGGCGCCTCTTACATCGACCCGGTCGAAGTGGGAGACGTGATGCGAGCGGGAGCGGTGGGAGATGTAATCGCCTCCGAGCACCCCGGCTTTGCTGTAGGCGAGCACGTGTACGGCGCTTTTGGTGTCCAGGAGTACGCGCTGTCGGACGGCAACGGGGTGACGAAGGTCGACCCTGAGCTGGCGCCGTTGCCGACGTATCTCGGCACGCTGGGCATGACGGGCATGACCGCGTACTTCGGCCTGTTCGACACAGGCAAGCTGAAGGAGGGAGACACTGTCGTCGTCTCCGGAGCGGCGGGTGCAGTGGGCAGCGTGGTGGGGCAGATCGCAAAGATCAAGAACTGCCGCGTGATCGGTATCGCTGGTGGCGAGGAGAAGTGCGCGTGGATCGGCGAGGAGCTGGGGTTCGACGCGGTGATCGACTACAAGACCGAGGACGTGCGGCGCGCGCTTCGCGACGCGGCACCACAGGGTGTGGACGTTTACTTCGACAACGTCGGCGGGGAGATCCTGGACGCGGTGCTGACACGCCTGGCGCGCGGCGCGCGCATCGTTATCTGTGGCGCGGTCTCCCAGTACAACGCCACCGAGGGCGTACGCGGTCCGTCGAACTATCTGTCACTGCTCGTGGCGCGCGCGTCGATGACGGGAATGGTCGTGTTCGACTACGCCGCCCAGTTCGGTGAAGCAGCGCGAGAGCTCGCGGGCTGGATGCAGGAAGGTCGGCTGCTCTCGCGCGAGCACATCGTGGACGGTGGCGTGGGTGCGTTTCCGGATGCGCTGCTGAAGCTTTTTACGGGCGAGAACGTCGGCAAGCTTGTACTACGCGTGAAGGGAGACGAGTGATGAGCACCATGGACAGGCCTGTGAAGCGTCGCTGGGAGATCCTGATCGGGCGCTACACGGCGAATCCGCTGATGCGGGGCATGTTCAAGCTCGGCATTACGCCACCGGGAATGGCGTTGGTGGAGACGGTCGGCCGACGCACGGGCGCGATTCGGCACACGCCGATCGTTGCGCACGCATCCGACGATAAGACGCTCTGGCTGATTGCCCAGCACGGCAGCCACGCCGGCTGGGTTCGTAACTTCCAGGAGAGCCCACGGGTACGTGTGCGCCTTGGCCGTCATTGGCGTACAGGAACCGCGGAGCTCGTGCCCGAGGACGATGTGAAGGCGCGAATCCAGACGTTCGCGAGCAGTGCGATCGGCCGGGCGATCACCGCGGCTAGCTTCCGGGCTTTGGAAAGCCAGCCAGTGTCGGTTCGGATCGAGCTCGAGGGCTAGCCGCTCACGAACCTCCCAGGGTCGGGAGCCTCGCGCGGCCACCAGCGGCTCGCCGCGATCATTGCTCACAACCGTTGCGAGAGCGCTGGACTGGCGCAACGGCACGCAGCCGTCGGGCCGTGACCTCGTCATCCTGAAACGGCAGCAAGCCGATCATGCCAGCCTGCTCGAAGGCACGCTGGACGGTCCTCGAGCCGGGAATCAGCGAAAAGCCGTGCCCCTGCCGCTTGCATAGACCAGCTCGGAATGCGATTACAGCGGCACCGATCGAGTCGATGTAGCGGAGCTGGCGAAGATCCAACGTGATACTCGCGACGCCCTCTTCGCAGAGGCGCTCTATCTCCACTTCAAGCGCGTGCGCCGAGCGGTGGGTCAGCTCGCCGGTCAAGATCACTGTGTGCGCTCGGGGGCTGATGCCCCGCAGCGCCGCAGCTGTCTCGTTGCCGACGGGCTGTGCTTGCAGGCCGCTGCCAAGGGCAGCGCTACTTCGATCGGCGGCGAGGGGATCCCCGTTGCCTTTCTCGTTTCGTGTCCTGATGCTTATTGTCGACGTCGTCAAATGACGTTCCATCACTTACAGCTCCTTCCAAAGGAAGTCTCGAATTGATTTCCGGGGCCTGGATCACAAAGTCCAGGCCGATGCGAAGCGGCCGGTAGGAGCTAGCCGGGCCGCTCTGGAATCAGAACGAAGAAAGCTGTAAGCCAAGGTTTGGACGACAGCCGCAGGCGACGCATCGCACGCGGGCCAGCCAGTCGCAGTTGACCAGCGAGGGTGAAGAAGCCTGAGGGACCGACCCCTGATCCGCCAGCAGCAGAGCCGCCGACAGCACCGCTGGGTGCAGGGCCTGGTGGTGGGATGAACGAGCGGGTACCGCCGCCATAGGAACCGCCGGAGCCATCCGATCCATCACCAGCGGGGGCGCTTGCTCTGGTTGGAGTTGCAATCACGAGAGACCCTGGCGATGTCGCCAGGAGTGGCTGGTTGCTGAGCCAGCTGGCTGTGCAGTTGTCGGTAGCGGATCCCGCGAGACCGGACAGCTGACAGCTCAGCTCGACGGCGCGCTGCGCGGCGGTCAGGGGCGTGGAGGCGCCGCTAGGCGCAGTGGAGGCTGTGGGCGGTTCTCCGGGTTCGCTATTTGTCGGCGGGGTCATCAGTGAGGCAACCAGCACGCTGGGTGCTGCCGTCGCCGATGTCGAGGCGGCGGACGGAGCGACGGCAACTTGCGGTCCGGTGCCCGGGCCCGATGGCGAAGTAGCGCCTGCGGCCAACTGTTCCTTGTTGGGTTCGACCGCTGTGAGGAGTTCCTTGACAGGTTCGACGACGGGCGGCACAACTTCCTTGGCGGCTTCCTTGACCGGTTCAACGGGTGGCACGACTTCCTTTACTTTTTCCACTACGGGTTCGACAGGCGGCACCGTTTCGGCGACTTTTTCGACCGGCGGCGCTTCTTTGACCTCTTCCAAGACAGGTTCAGTCGGCGGGGCGACTTCGACACCCTGTTCCGCGGGCGGGGCTTCTTTGACCTGTTCCTCGACGGGTTCTACCGGCGGCGCTTCTTTGACTTGTTCCACGACGGGTTCGGTCGGCGGCACCGTTTCGGCGACTTTTTCGACCGGCGGGGATTCGCTGCCCTGTTCCTTGACGGGTTCGGCGATGGCACTGCCAGCGAGGAGAAGAGCCCCAAGCAGCATCAAGACGGTCGCGGTCATGCAAAGGAGCGCTTTGGCGACAGCTCTCGTCGAGAAATTCTGGGTCATCCCGAGCATGTTCCTCGTTGTTGGCGCTTCCCGTGGGGCTCGATGATAAACGCCGCATCGGGTCGATGCTTCGGGCCGGACGGTGCGGGACGAGTCCGCCCGCCAGAGCGGGACAGGATGATCGAAGTGTTTCCGAGCGGCACCGGGAAAACCAACAGTCGGGATCTTGGTGGGCGAGCGATGATCGTCACCCCGTCG
>JBEKAM010000064.1:0-16506 GCA_050015915.1 Solirubrobacteraceae bacterium | reverse complement strand
CTATTGGGATTATGCCCATTACCGGCGTCACGCTTCCGCTCATGAGCTACGGCGGATCGTCGGTCATCGCGACTTTGTTGGGTATAGGCCTGCTGCAATCGATCTATGTACAGGCGCGCGCCTCAGCAGCCCTGAAGGACCGCGTACTGCGTTACTAGAGCTAAATGTCCGCCGAGCGTCCCTCACCACACCGACAGCCCCGCTGGGTTCTACGCCCAGTCTCGCTGGGTGCGCCCGATCGGGTGCCCCGCGTGCACGCGGGCTCGCCGACCCGGCGCCAAACCGCCCGACGCCCGGCCCGTTTCCATACCGAAAGACTGGATCAAATTGAAAAAGCAAGTGCTTGTCAGCGTCGACCGCGCGGAGACGCGCGTGGCGCTTCTGGAGGCGAGCGGAACGCCCGCCGCCTCGCGTTCCTCCTCAAGCCGTGGTCGCAAGCGCGGCAGCAAGGGCCCGGAGGCCGGATACCGCGTCGCTGAGCTCTACATAGAGCGTCGCGGCGGGCGCTCGATTGTCGGCAATATCTACAAGGGTAAGGTCGACAACGTCCTGCCAGGCCTGGAGGCCGCGTTCGTCGACATCGGCCTCGAGAAGAACGGCTTCCTGCACGTCGATGAGATAGTGCTCCCGGGCGTTGAGACTCCCCGGCGTGGTCGTGGTGGCGGCAGCGGTCGCAAGATCGCCGACCTGCTCAAACCGGGCCAGGAGATCGTCGTACAGGTCGTCAAGGACCCGCTGAAGACCAAGGGTGCGCGGCTGTCGATGGAGCTCACGATCGCCGGGCGCTACATGGTGTATGCCCCCACCGGCGAGGGCGTCGGCGTCTCGCGGCGTCTGGAGGACAAGGAGCGCGAGCGCCTCCGTCGCCAAACCGCCAATCTCAGCCTCGACGGTGGCGGCGTGATCGTGCGTACGGCCGCACACGGCGCCAAGCGCGAGGACTTCGAGCGTGAGCTCAAGTACCTGCACAAGCTGCACGATGTGCTCGTCAAACGCGTCGAGGATACCGTCGCCCCGGACCTCGTCTTCCAAGAGGCCGACCTGTCAGTGCGCGTCGTGCGCGACATCTTCTCCGCGCACTTCGAGCGCGCGATCGTCGACGATGAGCAGCAGTACCACCGCCTCGTCTCGTTCTTCACGCGCACCGCTCCAGAGCTGGTCGAGCGCGTCGAGCTGTGGCAGCAGGAGGAGCCACTGTTCGAGTCATATGGCGTCGACAAGGCGATCGAGGGCGTGCTCTCGCGGCGCGTCGATCTGCCCAGCGGCGGCTACCTGATCATCGACTACGCCGAGGCGCTGACGGTGATCGACGTCAACTCAGGCAGCTTCATCGGCCGCGGCAAGGGCGCTGCGCTCGAGGACACGATCACCAAGACCAACCTCGAGGCCGCAGAGGAGGTCGTCAACCAACTGCGCCTGCGTGACATCGGCGGCATCATCGTCATCGATTTCATCGACATGGCGCGCGCGCGTAACCGCGACGCGGTCATGAAGACGCTGCGAAAGACGCTCGACGAGGACCGTACAAAGACATTCACCGCCGAGATCTCAAAGCTCGGGCTCGTCGAGATGACCCGCCAGAACGTCACCGAGGGCGTGCGCGAGATCATGAGCCGCCCATGTCCCACTTGCGACGGAGAGGGCGTGATCCGCTCCGAGGAGACGATCGCAATCGAATTCGAGCGCCGGCTGCGTGACGTTGCTGTCGAGCACCCCGAGGCCGAGGCGTTCCTGATCCAGGCCAATCCAAGGGTCAGCACCCAGTTCACCGGCCACGGCTCACGCGTGCTGCACGCGCTTGAGGCCGAGACCGGCAAGTCGTTCCTGTTTGAGGGCTCCGAAGGGCTTACCCTCGATCACTTCGCGATCACCTTCATGGGGACCCGCGCTGAGGTTGAGGAGCGCGCGCTGCCCTTCCGCCAAGGCGATGAGGTGCTCGTGGAGATCGTCGAGCCGCACATGTACGACGTGGATGACGCCGTCGCCAAAATTGACGGCTACATCATCTCGATCGCCGGAGCCTCGCCATATGTGGGTGAGAAGCGGATGGTGCGTATCGATCAAGTCGGGCGTACCGCCGCGACGGCGCTGCTACTGGACGAGAGCGGTGAGGTAATCGCTGCGCCCGCCCGTCCTGCCGCCCGCGCCAACGGACGCAGCCGCCGCCGTCCCGCGAGCCCTGCGCCGGCTGCCGCAATTTCCCGTTCTGAGGACGCAGCGTCCGAGACCGAGACGCCTGCGCCGCGCAGTCGTAGGCGGCGCGCTGCAGTCGACAGCGAGGACGCTGAGGCCCGCCGCGAAGCCGGCTTGAGCGACACACCCACTGCCGTCGACTCCGAGCCCGAGGAGCAGGCCGCCGTTAGCGCGCTTGCAGATGCTGACAGCGCACAGGACGAGACGGGCGAGGATGGCCTACAATCCAAGCCTCGGCGTCGTGGCCGCAGGGGCGGACGGCGCCGTTCGGCTGCCAAGGCCAAGGCAACCCCCGAATAGCCGACAGCTCACCCGGCGTAAGCCGGTAAGCGCGGCCCTGACAAGCCAGAGGAATCGAGACACACAGATATGTACGCGATCGTGAAGACCGGCGGCAAGCAGTACCGCGTCGAGCGGGGCCAGAAGCTGCTCGTGGAGCGCCTGGCTGCTGCCGAGGGCGCGACGGTGCAGCTCGAGCCGTTGATGTACCGCTCCGATGATGCCGTGTTCGATAAGGACGGCCTCAAAGACGTGAAGGTGACGGCCACGATCGTGGCGCACGTTCGCGGTGAGAAGCTGCGCGTGTTCAAGTTCAAGCCCAAGCGCGGCTACAAACGCCGCACCGGCCACCGCCAGGACCTCACCCAGATCGAGGTCACGGAGATCACCTCCGGGAGCGCGAAAGCGCCAGCCAAAGCGAGCAAAGCCAAAGCGGCTGATACTTCCAGCGAGACGCCCAAGGCGAGCAAGGAGACGAGCGCAGATGGCTCATAAGAAGGGGCTCGGCTCGAGCCGCAACGGCCGCGACTCAAACGCCCAGCGCCTGGGCGTGAAGACCTTCGCGGGAGAGTCGGTGACCGGCGGCGAGATCATCGTGCGCCAGCGGGGTACCCGCTTCAAGCCCGGCACCGGCGTTGGTATCGGTAAGGACGACACGCTGTACGCGCGCGCTGCCGGAACGGTGCAGTTCACCAGCGGCTGGCGCGGTCGTGTTGTGAACGTGCTTCCGAGCGACTCACAAAGCTGAGGGTGCGTTCCATCTCCCCGCGACGCGGCGCATTTCTGCTTGCCGCGGGGCGAGCCGCCTTGGGAGTGGCCGTCCTCGCCGCGCCCGAGCAGGTGACCTCCAGGTGGCTGGGGGAGGAGAGCGCCACGCTGCCGGTCGTCGGTGATCTTGCACGCGGGCTCGGAGCCCGCGATCTCGCGCTTGGCATTGCCACGCTGAAGACGCTCGACGATCCCGCCGGGCCTTACATCCAGGCCGCGTGTGCCGTCGCTGACTCCGTGGACGTGCTCGCCACGATCCTCGCGCGCGATGCGTTGCCCCGCAAAGGCGTGCTTGCCACCGTTGTAGTCGCCGGTGCAGCCGCCCTGGCGGGCTTCTACTTCTCACACCGTCTCGCGCACGCCTAGCCTGCCTGCGCCGTAGGGCGAACGAGGATCTCGTTGACGTTTACGCGTGCCGGCTGGGAGACCGCGTAGATCACCGCACGGGCGATGTCGTCGTCCTCGAGCGCGTCTTTAGGGCGGTCATCGAAGAACGGTGTATCGGTCATGCCCGGCTCGATCAGCGTCACGCGGATCCCCGTACCGTGCAGGTCCTGGCGGGCGGCCTCGCCCATGGCGGTGACCGCGTGCTTGGTGCACGAGTACATCGAGCCCGGCAGCGCCCGCCGTCCGGCGACACTCGAGGTCAAAAGCAGATGCCCGCGCGACTCTGTCAGCGTAGGGATTGTCGCCCTGAGCGTCAACGCGGCGCCGTACACGTTCGTGAGCACCATCTCCCGCCAATGCTCGGGTGTGTCCTTGAGGAAGCCGCGCGGCCCGCCAAAGCCGGCGTTCGCGAACGCTACGTCGATCTGCCCGAATGCCTCAAGCGCCGCCTCCACCATTTGCTGCTGCTGGTCCCACTCGCTCACATCGCAGCGGACCGCCAGCGTGCGCCCGGGTCCGCCCAGCTCCGATGCAAGGACCTCCAGACGCTCCAGTGAGCGTGCCGCCAGCACGAGACGGAAGCCCTCTTCATGCGCACGGCGTGCGGTCGCCGCTCCAATCCCAGAGGAAGCGCCTGTGATCAAAAAGACGCGGTCGGTGTTCTCGTTGCTCATGCGTTGTCTGCTCCTTTGCCAAAGCCTGGATGGGGTGCGGAGTCTCTACCCATAGCCGATCCGCGCGTGCGGATCGGTGCGCTGCTGTCACGATGAGTCCGCGATGCTGCACGATCGAGCGAGAATCCATGTCCAAGCTGGCGCCGGTGGCGACGGCTGCCTTAGCTTCCGGCGCGAAGCCCACGTGCCGCGCGGCGGCCCCGACGGCGGCGACGGTGGGCGCGGCGGCGACGTGGTGTTTGTGTGCGACGACTCGCTACGCGACCTGCAGAGCTTCCGGCGCAAGGCCCACTACCGGGCAGGCCGGGGCGGGCACGGCGAGGGCGCACTGCGCCACGGTGCCGACGGTCAGACGCTGACGATCAGGGTCCCGCCTGGCACACAGATCAGCGGCCGCGATGACGACGAGGGCGATCTTGCAGGGCGCCGCTGGGAGCTACTTGCAGCCGGCCAGAGCGCCACGGTGGCTAAAGGTGGCAGCGGCGGCAAAGGCAACAAGCGCTTTGCCACACCCACACGCCAGGCGCCGCGCTTCGCCGAGCGTGGGCTCGTTGGTGAGGAAGGCTGGCTCGATCTGCAGCTGAAGCTGCTCGCTGACGTCGGCCTCGTGGGTTTGCCCAACGCCGGCAAGTCCTCGTTGATCTCGCGCCTGACGCGCGCCGCCCCCAAGGTCGCCGACTATCCCTTCACCACGCTCTCACCCGTGCTGGGAGTGCTGGAAGGCGACGAACGCCAGTTGATCGTCGCGGACATCCCCGGGCTGATCGAGGGTGCCAGCGAGGGAGCGGGGCTCGGCCATGACTTCCTCGCGCACGTCGAGCGCACGCGTCTGCTCGTGCATGTGCTCGACATCGCCCCCGAGATCTCTGGATATCCGGATCCCACCCACCCCGCGGACGCGCTCGTCAACCACGCCACCATCGAGCACGAGCTGGCCGCCCACGACGAGCGGCTCGCGCGGCTGCCCCGCGTACTGGCGCTCTCAAAGGTCGACCTCGTGCCACCAGAGCGCGCCGCAGAGAGCATTGCCGCATGGCAGGAGCGCCTCGGGCCTGACGTACCCGTGATTGCCACCTCCAGCGCCACAGGAGCCGGTGTGCGCGAGCTGGGAGAGCTGCTGCTGCGGCTGGTTCCTGACGCGTCTGCGTCTGCTGGCTCGATGGGGGAGCGAGCCACGGGGGGAGAGGAGGAGCTCGTCGAGCACATGGTCTTTCGCCCCGCCGCCAGTGCTGGTTTCCAGGTCGAGCAGCTCGGAGAGGGGGCCTACGCGGTCAGGGGCCGGGGCATCGAGCGTCTGCTCGCTCGCTTCGACATCGACAACGAGGACGCCATGGCCTACCTGGAGGGAAGGCTGCGGAAAATCGGAGTCCTCGGTGCGCTCGAGGCCAAGGGCTTCCAGCCGGGAGATGAGATCGAGATCGCGGGCGTTACGTTCGAGCTTGACCCGCAAGAGTAGAACAAGATAATAACTTATATGTTATGTTTTCCCTATGCTGATGGCCGCTTCGTTGCTCAGGGATGCGCGTGGCCGGGCTGGGATGACGCAGGCGGAATTGGGGCGGCGGCTTGGAATCAGTCAGGCAGCTGTCGCCAGGCTGGAGCGCCCCGGTGCCAATCCCACCGTGGCGACACTCGAGAAGGCACTGGCGGCGACCGGACACAGTCTGGTGCTTGACGCGCCCGCACGCCCAGGGGTGGATGTGAGTCTGATCCACAGGCATTTGGAACTTAGTCCGGCGGAGCGGCTACGCCATATCGAAACAACCTATGCGGAGCAGCGCAATCTGGCGTCTGCCAGAAATCGCCCGCCAGCGTAGGTGAAAGGCTCGGATCGAAGACGCTCGCCGCGCCGCAGGCGGTGAGTGAGCACTCGCGGCAAATAAGCTGGGTACGTGAGACGCGTCGTCATCAAGCTCGGATCGAGCGTGGTCGCAGACCCCGAGGGCGCCCCTCGCATGGATGTGCTCGCGAGCCTGTGCGACCAGCTTGCCACGCTGCATCGAGAAGGCGATGAGGTAATCGTCGTCACTAGCGGTGCGATCGCTCGGGGGATGCGCGTGATGAACTTGCCCCAGCGGCCGAGCACCACCGGTGCGCTACAGGCCGCAAGCGCCGTGGGCCAGGGCAAGCTGTACCGGATCTACGACGAGCTGCTGCGCGAGCGCGAGATCACAAGCGCACAGGTGCTGCTCACGTTCTTCGACATGAGCGCCCGTACCCACTACCTCAACGCCCGCCAGACGCTTACAACGCTTTTGGAGTGGCGAGTGCTGCCCGTGATCAACGAGAACGACACCACCGCCACCGATGAGATCTCTTTCGGCGACAACGACTTCCTCGCCGCCCAGGTCGCGGTGTTGGTGGCCGCCGACGAGCTGATCTTGATGACCGACATCGACGGCCTTTACACCGCCGACCCGCGGCTGCATCCCGACGCTCACATCGTCGCCGAGGTCAGTGACTTCGACGCGCTCACAGACCTCGAGATCGGACACACCACCTCGCCGCTCGGGTCCGGCGGCATGCGCTCAAAGGTCGTCGCCGCAGAGATGGCCACCGCCGCTGGCATCCCCACCGTGATCTGTAACGGCGTGCGTGCCCGGGCGCTCATTGCGGTGCTCGCCGGTGAACGCGAGGGCACGCGTTTTGCTGCACATGAGGCGCGCTACTCGAGCTTCAAGCTGTGGCTCAAGTACGCCAAGCCCTCGCGCGGCACGCTCGTAATCGACGCCGGCGCCGTGCGCGCCGTACGCGACGGCAGCGCCAGCCTGTTGCCCGTGGGGATCGTCAGCGTCATCGGCGACTTCGACGCTGGCGACGCCGTCGACATCGCCGAGCCGCCAGAAGACGACCGCCAGCACGGGCGCACCCTCGCCAAGGGAATCTGTAGCTACTCCGCAGCCGAGCTGCGCAGCGTCCTCGGGCTCAAGTCCGAGGCCGTGCGCAACGTCCTGCCTCGCGCAAGCGACGAGGCCGTTCACCGCGACTACCTCGTCGTGGACTAAAGCAGCGAGGTCGTACCCTGTAGGGCATGGCAGTAGCCGTCTCACCAGTCGCCGACATCGCTCGCAAGGCCAAGCGCGCTTCCCACACGCTCGCGCAGACCGACACTGCCGTCAAGGATGCCGCGCTCGAGGCGATCGCCGCTGCGCTCGAGGACCGTATCGAGGAGATCCTCGAGGCCAACGCCCGCGACATGCAGCTCGGGCTCGAAGCCGATATCGGCGACGCGCTGCTCGATCGCCTGCGCCTGGACGACGCACGCGTCGCCGCCATCGCGCGCGCCGTGCGCCAGATCGTCGCGCTCGCCGACCCCGTCGGTGAGGTGATCGACGGGCACCGTCTGCCCAACGGCCTCGACGTCCGCAAGGTACGCGTCCCGCTCGGCGTCGTCGCCGTCGTCTACGAGGCGCGCCCCAACGTCACCATCGATGCCGCCGCGCTATGCCTGAAGTCCGGTAACGCAATCATTCTCCGCGGGTCCTCCTCAGCCGCCTACTCCAACGCCGCGCTCGCACAGATCGCCGCCGAGTCAGCCGTCACCGCCGGGCTCCCCGACGGCTGCGTCAGTCTCGTCGCTGGCGGCGGACGCGAGGAGCTCGCAGAGCTCGCCACCCAGGCCGGCAGCGTCGATCTGATCATCCCGCGCGGCGGTGAGAGCCTCAAGCAAGCACTGCAGGCAGTTGCAACCGTGCCCGTTATCTACGCCGCCTCCGGCAACTGCCACGTGTACGTCGACGCCAGCGCCGACCTGCAGCAGGCACAGGCGATCGTCATCAACGCCAAGACTCAGCGCCCCGGCGTATGCAACGCCGCCGAGACGCTGCTCGTGCACGAGCACATCGCCGACGAGTTCCTGCCACGGGTTCTCACCGCGCTCGCCGCCGCCGCAGTCAGCGTCCGCGCCGACGCGCGAACACACGACGCGCTCGCTCGCCACAGCGATATCCCCAATCTAAACATCCAAGATGCAACCGACGAGGACTGGGCCACTGAGTACCTCGCGCCTATAATCGCCGTCCGGGTGATCGACTCCGTCGAGCAGGCCATCGAGCACATCGGCCGTTACGGCAGTGGTCATTCCGAGGCGATCGTCACGCGTGACACCACCGCCGCACGTGCTTTCCAGCTCGGCGTCGACGCTGCGTGCGTGTACGTCAACGCATCCACCCGCTTCACCGACGGCGGCGAGTTCGGCATGGGCGCGGAGATCGGCAACTCCACCCAGAAGCTGCACGCACGCGGGCCAATCGGGCTGCGCGAGCTGTGCACGTTCAAGTACCTCATCGAAGGCGACGGGCACGTCCGCGCTTGAGCGGCCCGCGACCGTGGCCGACCGGTCCGAGACCCGCGAGCAATCGCTCGGCATCCTCGGTGGGACGTTCAACCCGCCCCATCTCGGGCATCTCGCAGTCGCCCGCCACGCGCGCCAGGAGCTCGGCCTCGAGCGGGTGTTGCTCGTACCCGCCCACACCGCCCCATACAAGTCCAGCGACTCCGGTGCCGGCGGCTCGAGCGGCGTGGCGGGAAGCGATCCCGGTCCACAGCATCGCCTGCGCATGTGCCAGCTGGCGGTTGCGGGAGACGAGGGCCTCGCGGTATCCGCCGTGGAGGTGGACCGCGGCGGCTTGTCCTATACCGTGGATACCTTGAGATCCATACATGCCAGCCACCCCAACGCGCAGCTGACGTTCATCGTCGGCGCCGACACCGCCAGCACGCTCGGCTCCTGGCGCGAACCCGCCCAGCTGCTCGAGCTGGCGCAGCTGGCGGTCGCCACGCGCGACGGCACCGGGCGCCAGCGGGTGCTGGACGCGCTCGCCGCTGTGGAGTCCACCGGCGCTGGCGGTTCCTCGCAGCAGCACAGCACGGTTGGCGGCGTGAGCTTCCTGGAAATGCCAGCAATCGAGGTGTCATCCTCGCAGGTGCGAGAGCGCGTCGCGCGCGGAGAAGCGATCGATCAGCTCGTCGGGCCTGCAGTCGCTGACTACATCGCCGCGCACCAGCTGTATCGCGTGGGCGTGGCGGTCAGCCGATGAGCAGCCCAAGCGAGCCACTGCTGGGGGAGGCGCTACTCGGCGCGATCGTTCGCTACGCCGAGGACAAGAAGGCCATCGAGGTCGTCGAGCTCGACCTGCGCGGCGTGCTCGGCTACACCGACTACTTTCTCGTCTGCTCCGGCAACACCGGCCGCCAGGCCAAGGCCATCCACGATGGCATCCTCGAGGGTCTCAAGCACGAGCACAACACGCTTCCCCGCAAGGTCGAGGGCTCCGGAGAGGGTGGCTGGATCCTGATGGACTACTACGACGTCGTCGTACACATCTTCACCCCCGAGACACGCGAGTTCTACCGCCTCGAGCAACTGTGGGGCGAAGTGCCGGCGCGTGTTGCCAGCGAAGGCAGCTAGCTGGCCGATCCAGCCCTCCGGCGGCGCTCCACGCGTCCTCGAGTCGGAGACGGCAGCTGGGAACTGTCGAAAGTCGGTTGACTGCTCGTAGCGGCGCACGTTAGGGTCGGCTACAATAGCGCCGTCGAGGGAGCGGCGCAATAGACAGAGGGGAACCATGCACTACTCGATCGCAGATCGTGGGAGGCATCAGCGTGCGCTCGTTTGCGCTGCGCTGATCGCAGTATCACTGGCCTTTGCACTCACCGCACTCGTCGCCACCGCTCGCGCCGAAGGCCCCGGGTCGGGCACGCCGACAGTTGTCAGCCTCGGCGACTCGTTCATCTCCGGAGAGGCAGGGCGCTGGGCAGGCAACACCGACGAAAGCTCATCCAAGACCGACGCGCTCGGATCGACCGCGTACTACGACAACGCCACCGACACCGCCGAACTGATCAAAGGCTGCCACCGCTCCAAGTCCGCCGAGGTCTACATCGGCGGCGGCGTCAACGGCGAGAACCTCGCCTGCTCCGGCGCCAAGACAACCAGCTTCACCACCGAAGGCCTGTTCAAGCCCGGCATCGACTTCTACAACTCCGGTGGCAACGAAGGCCAGGCGCTGATGCTCCAGCACTTCGCCGCCAGCCACAACGTCAAGCTCGTCGCGCTATCGATCGGCGGTAACAACTTCAACTTCGCCGGCATCGTGCAGACGTGCGTCGAGGACTTCCTGGAGTCGACCATCTTCTACGACTTCTACTGCAGCGAAGAAAGCTCCGTCACCAACAACTTCACCTCGAGCAACGTCAACAAAGTCAAGGGTGAAATCGAAACAGCGATCAAAAACGTGGCCACCGCCATGACCAACGCCGGCTACACGAGCTCGCAGTACACGATCCTCGTGCAGAACTACCCCTCGCCGATCCCCAACGGGTCGGAATTCCGCTACACCCAAAGCGGCTACTCGAGGCAGTTCACCGGCGGCTGCGGCTTCTGGAACAAGGATGCCAACTACGCCAACGCAACGATGCTGCCCACGATCGACAGCACCGTGCTGGGCGCCGCGTCGGGTGTGGGCCTGTCGAACGTGAAGACCATGGAATTGTCCTCCGCGTTCAACAGCCACCGCCTGTGCGACAAAGGCGTGGGCCTGCTCGAGGAAGAGGGCCTGGCCAACTGGAAAGCCACCGAAGCGGTCAACAAGAGTGAGTGGTTCAACCAGATCCGCACGATCGAAACGCTGATCGGGCCGTACGAACTCCAGGAAGACATCCACCCCAACTACTGGGCGCAGCTGGGGCTGCGTAACTGCCTCACCCAGGCATACAACGCGGGCACGCCCAAGGGCGGAACCTGCACCACCTCGGGATCCGGCCTGAACTCGGCCGGTGAGCCGAACATGTCTCTGCATTAGCGCGGCGGCGAACGGCTGGCTGAAGGCGCTGGGGTGGGCATCCGCCCCTGCGCCTCGGCGGCCAGCGCTGCGATGATTGGCCCGTGAGCTCCTCGCACCCGCCCCGTGTGCCGCGCGTCAGCGCGGTGATGCGAGACGGCGAGCGGGTAACGCCGCTCGAGCTGTTCTTCGATCTGGTGTTCGTGCTCGCGCTAACCCAGTGCACCACGCTGATCGCCCGCACGCCCACGTGGGAAGGAGTGCTCAAGGGCATGCTCGTGCTCGGCGTGCTGTGGTGGTCGTGGACCGGCTATGCGTGGTTGACATCGGTGGTTGACCCAGAGGAGGGGGCTGTGCGCCTGGCGATGTTCGCCGCCATGGCCGCGTTCCTCGTCGCCGCCCTATGCGTACCCGGAGCGTTTGGCTCAGAGGCACTGCTGTTCGCATGTGCGTATGCCGCCGTGCGCGCCGCACACGTCGCGCTGTTCATGATCGCCAGTCACGAGGACAGGGATCTGCGGCGCTCGGTGATCGGTCTTGCCGTCAGCACCGGTATCGGCGTCGGCCTGCTGGTGGCCGCCGCGTTCGCCGGTGGAGCCTTGCAACTCGGGCTCTGGGGTCTGGCGCTCGTGCTGGATCTCGGCGGGCCGCTCCTGTTTGGCATCGACGGCTGGAAGCTTGTGCCCGGGCACTTCGCCGAGCGTCACGGGGGGATCGTGATCATCGCGTTGGGCGAGTCGATCGTCGCCATCGGTATCGGCGAGCGATCCACCATCGGCGCTGGCGTCGTCGCCGCAGCAGTGCTGGGCATGGTGGTCGCCGCTGCGCTCTGGTGGGCGTACTTCGACGTAGTTGCGATCGTCGCCGGCAGACGACTCGCGCGCGCCGCGCCAGGGCGTGAGCAGAACCAGATCGCGCGCGACTCCTACTCCTACCTGCACCTGCCGATGGTCGCCGGGATCGCCCTGATCGCCGTCGGGTTGAAGCGCACGCTGCTCGCCGTCGACGATCCGCTGAAACTGGTCCCCGCGGTGGCATTGCTGGGCGGTGCGGCCATGTACCTACTCGCGCATGTTGCGTTTCGCTTGCGCAACATGCACTCGCTCAGCACCAGGCGCCTGGTGTGCGCGATCGTGCTGCTCGCGCTCGTGCCAGCGGGAACCAGCTTGCCCGCGCTCGCCACGCTCGGCATCCTCGCCGCAGCGCTCGTCGCGCTAATTGCCTATGAGGCGTTGCGCTACGCCGACGTGCGCGAGCGCGTGCGCCACCAGCCGGCCGGGGGAGGGGTCACGAGCTCCTAGTCCCCAAGCGCGGCGTTTGCGCTGGCGCCGCGTCATCGCGCTTTGGCGCCCGGATCAGTACTCGGGCACGGCGCTTACGGCGGCCGGTGCGGGCATAAGTACAAGCACACCTGCCTGTACTGCCAGTGCCAGCCCCGTTGCCAGCGCGAAGGCCGCGCCCGTATCGAGTTGGCGTAGCGACAGCGCCAGCGTGAAGCAGAACAGCGCAAACGCGCCGAAGCCCCCCACCAGCCCGCGCAGCAGCCGCAGCAGCTCGTCGTTGCCCCGCTGCGCGTGCGTGAACGTCGCGAGCACAGTCGTGATGATCGGAAATGGTGCCAACAGGCCGCTCAGCTGAGGACCCAGCCAGCCGGAGATCGCCGTCAGCGCGAGCACCAGCGCGAGCGCGCACGCACCGCGCACGGGCAGATCCCACACCGGCGGCGCCTCGTGCACGCGAACATCGGGACCGGGGCGAGGGAGGGCAACGAGCGCCAGCGCCAGCACAGCAGCCACCAACGCAAGCGCCACGCCAAGCGGCAGCGACAGCGCGCTGAACACAACCGTGGCCAGCGCAAACGCCAGCCAGCCAGCCAGCATCGCCGTGCCCCAGAACACGCGTCCCGCGAGGTGTCCATACACGACCACAAACGCGATCAGTGAAACCAGACCCAGCAGCGTGCCCGCGGCAGCGCCCGCGGCGAATGTGCGTCCGTGTGCGAGCGCGTACACCAGCAGGATCGGGCCCGCCACGACGGGCAGCCCACCGATCACGCCGCCGACGCGCGAGCCAAAGCGACGGGCGATAAGCGATGCCCCCATGACAAAGCATGGGGCAAGCAGCACCTTGACGGCGAGCAGGATCACCCAGAGATGATTGCGCAGCCGCCGCCGGCTCGCTCAAGCGATTGCCGGCACCTGCATGTGAGCGGAGCGCTCGCCGGCTTGCATGTGAGCGCGATCGCGAAGTTCCACGAGGCATCCTCCTGTGGGACTGATCGTGATGCTGCGCCTGCGGATTCGCTCCGCTCGGTCTCCCACCGGGCGTAGCTCGCAGCGCTCCAGCACCGCGCGAAGCGCAATTCTCATCTCAAGCAGCGCAAAGCTCGCGCCCAGGCAGCGCCGGCGCCCGCCACCGAACGGGATCCACGTGTACGTACCCGGTGCGCTCCCGCCCTCTCGCTCGAGGAAACGCTCCGGGCGGAACGCATACGGCTCGGGGTAGATATCCGGGTCGTGATGCACCAGGTAGGCGTTTGCCAGCAGCATTACTCCCGGTTGGTAGTGCACGCCGCCGATCTCCACGGGCTTCTTGACCAGCCGCGGCTCCGCATTCGGCAGCACCGGGCGCAGGCGCAGGATCTCGTTGATGGTTGCGTTCAGGTAGTCCTCGTCTGCTTCCCCGTCCAGCTCCTCGTGCAGGCGCCCCAGCGCCGCTGGCTCGCGTGCGAGACGCTCGAATGCCCATGACAGCTGCGAGGCGGTTGTCTCGTGGCCCGCCACCAGTGCCGTCATCAGCTCATCGCGTAGCTCCTGCGCGCTCATCTCCGAGCCATCCTCGTGACGCGCGGCCAGCAGCAGCGCCAGCACGTCCGCGCTCTCCGCCACATCCTCTCGGTGGGCCTGCTCGCAACGCTCGTCGATCAGCGCGAAGATCAGCTCGTCCACGCGCGCGCCCAGGCGTTCGAGCCGCGCCATTGGCGTGATTGGCGTCAACCAGGCCGGGGGAGGGGGTAGTAGCGACAGCGGGCTATCGCCGAACGCCAGTAGCTTCGTCAGCAGATCCCGCAGGGAGTCAAGGCGCGCGCCGCGCTCGAGGCCGAACACCGCACGCAGGACGATCTCAAGCGTCAGCTGCTGCAGGCGCGGGTGTAGCTCCAGCGGCTCGCCGCGCGGCCAGGCGGCGACCTCGCTGTCTGCCAGCTCGCGCATCAGCCCCGCCAGACGCTGCATGCTCTCGCCGTGGAACGCCGGCAGCAGCAGCTTGCGCTGTTCCAGGTGCGGCTCCTCGTCGAGCAGGATCACCGAGTGGGCGCCGACGATCGGTTCGAGGATCCGTGCGCCCTCGCCCGGATGCAGCACGTCGGGGGGCGCTTGGAATATCTGCTTGATCTCGTCCGGGTCGGAGATCATCACCAGCGGGGGCTGGCCGATCAGGAGCGTGGTGAAGCGCTTGCCGTAGCGAGCCCTACAGCGCTCGAGGAAGGCTGTGGGGCGAGACCACGTGCCTAGCGTCTGCAGCAGCGCCGGCATGCGCGGGCCAGGGGGGAGCTCGTCGTGCATCGACATCCTCATTTCAGGCCGCCTATATATTTATACTAGTGAGTATATCTACTATATGGTATATGTCAAGCTAATGCCGCGTGGGGAATTCGACCGCAGCGCCCGTAAGGCGCAGACACGCGCCCGGCTGCTCGAGGCCGCGGCGCGCGTTTATGCCCGGCGTGGGTTCGGCGGCGCGACGCTCGACGAGGTTGCGGCAGAGGCGGGCTTCACTAAGGGCGCCGTGTACGGGCACTTCGGCAGCAAGGAGAACCTGCTGGTGGCGTTGATGGACGAGCATCTGGCGCGCCAGGTGGCCGAACAGGTGGCGCTGTTTGACCGCGGACGTATCACCTGGGAGCGCCCGCTCGCCGGCAGTGCCAGTTGGATGCACGGCATCGAGAAGGACCCGGACCCGCTGCGCCTGTTCGTCGAGCTGTGGATCTACGCTCAGCGCGACGAGCGCCTGCGGGAGCACCTGCAGGCGGGGCTTGAGGTGTCGCGGGCGACGTTTGCACGCTTCGCCGTCGCAAGCGCCGCCGATGCCGGCGCGGAGCTTGGGCAGGGCGCTGCCGAGCAATTCGGGAATGTGGTCGTCGGGCTGGGGATGGGTCTGGCGATGCTCAAGCTGATCGACCCCGAGCACGTGCCCGGGTCGCTACTCGGAACGGTTCTCTCGATCCTGATCCGCGCCGCGGAGTCAGATTCACAGGTGGGCCAGCTACTGGCCGATCCCGACCGCTCGCTCAATGCTGAGGTAGGGGCAGATGGAATGAGGTGAATAGGTAAGCCGCGACGTCTAACCGCGCTTGCGCGCATAGGACGTTTTGCCTATCTTTTCGACTAATGCCAGGGTCGCGGCGCGGGGGCGCTAACTCGCTCGTCCGTGCAGCCCGGGGACTTTGGGAATTCCGGGACCTCGCGAGCTTTCGAAACGGCCTGCCAGTTCAGCTGCGTGGCCTCTTGGCGTGCGACGTCGCCTCCTACAACGAGATCGGGCCAGGCCCGCAGGACGTATTCATCGCCGCTGATCCGCCGCTCTTCCCCGGCATGTTCAACGGCGCGTTCGAGGTGTTTGGAGAACTCATCCTTCAGAACCCACTCGCCGCGCACTATGCGCGCACGGGTGATCCGCATGCCCTGCGGATGTCAGACTTCATCAGTACCCGCAAGCTCCACTCGCTGGAGCTGTATGACGTCCTTTACAAGCACCTGGACACCGAGTACCAGCTCGCGTTCACAGTGCCCGCCTCGACTCAACTCATCGGGGTAACGGTCAGTCGCGGCCAGCGAGATTTCTCTGACCAAGAGCTGACGCTGTTTGAGCAATTGCGCGGGCTCGTCGTCGGCGCGTATCTCAATCTGCACGAGCGTGCGCGGCTGGACGTGATGCTGCGTGGGCTGGACGAGCTCGACCAAGGGCTTTCAGCGGTCGCGCTGGTGGAGGCCAGCGGCGTGCTCGTGCCAGCGCATGCTCGCGCCGAGCGGCTGTTGGGCGAGATCTCTCACGACACGCCCGCGATCGAGGCGCTCGGCGATTGGGCGCGTCTGCAGCAGCGAGGTCTGGGCACGTCTCCTGGAACGTTGAGGATCGCCACTGCCGCGGGGGCACTCGAGGCCCGCTATGTGCGCGGCGCTCCCGGCAATCTAGATGCGCTCGCGCTGCGAATGCTGCCCGGCAACGGGGCGCACGCGCTGCGTGTGCTCGGTCTCACCCGCCGACAGGCAGATGTCCTGCACCTGCTTTGGCAGGGAAATGCCAACGCCCACATAGCGCTGGTACTGGGCATCAGCGAGCACACCGTGCGCCATCACCTGGAGGACATCTACAGGCGGCTCAACGTCAGCTCACGTGCCGCCGCTGCGCAACTCGCCACGCGG
>JBEKAM010000063.1:0-16610 GCA_050015915.1 Solirubrobacteraceae bacterium | reverse complement strand
CGGGTGAATCGATGACTTCAGCGGCTTACCGAGGCCGGTGCCGTCGGGTAGCGGCAGCGGGTAATGCGGCCCTGGCGCTTCCAGGCGCCCCTGGCGCGCCCACACATTGCGCAGGATGGCGATGTACTCGCGGGTGCGTGCGAGCGGTTTGGCGAACGGCATCCCGTACCAGCCCTCGACGACCTGCGGGCCGGAGACGCCGAGCCCGAGGATGAAGCGACCGTTCGACAGGTGGTCCATGGTCATCGCGGCCATCGCCGTGGCGGCAGGCTGGCGCGCTGACATCTGCACGATCGCGGTGCCCAGCTTGATGCGCTCGGTGGAGGCGCCCCACCACGCGAGCGGCGTCAGACAGTCGGAGCCGTAGGCCTCGGCGGTCCAGATCGAGTCGAAGCCGAGCCGCTCGGCCTCGGCGACGGACTCGGTGACGCCGGGTGGCGGCCCTCCGGCCCAGTAGCCGGTGTTCAGACCGAGCTTCAGATCCCCTCCCATGCAGGCGAGACTACACGCCGACGAGCGCGAGCGTGAAGCCGTCGTAGCCCTTGGCGCCAACCGTTTGGATGGTGGTGGCGCTGACGCCAGGCGTGCGCGAGAGCAGCTCGTGGAAGCGGCGCATGCCGAGCACGCTTGGGTCCTGGCTCTCCGCATCCGCGAGCGCGCCGCCGCGGACGACGTTGTCAGCGACGATCACACTCCCGGGGCGCGACAGCTCGAGCGCAAGCTGGAAGTACTCGGGGGTGTTGCGCTTGTCGGCATCGATGAACGTCAAATCGAATGGCCCTGCGCCCTCGTCGATCAGCCCGCGCAGACCGTCAAGCGCCGCGCCGACCCGGATCTCTATGAGGCCGGCGAGGCCAGCCCGTTCGGCGTTCGCGCGGGCAACCTTCGCGTAGCGCGGCTCGAGCTCGAGGGAGATCAGACGGCCGTCGTCGGGGAGCGCAGTGGCGAGCCAGATGGTGCTGTAGCCGCCGAGCGTGCCGATCTCGAGGATCCGCCTGGCGCCGCGGATGCGGGCGATCAGGTGCAGCAGCTTGCCTTGCGCGGGCGAGAGCGCGATCGCGGGCAACCTGGCGGCAACGCTTGCCTCGAGCGCTGCCTGCGGCGCTCGGTCGCCGGCGACGAGCAGGTCGCTGACGTAATCGTCGACGGCGTCCCATTGCCGGTAGCTCACCCCTCCCCCGCTCCCTGCGTCTTGGCGCTCATCAGCGCGAGCGGCACCGCCAGCCCGGCGGAGCGACGGACGCTTGCGATGCGGCGACCGGGCTGCACCGCGGGGCGCACCTCGCTGACGTTTCCGCCCAGCTGTTCTGCACAACGCTCGAGATCCTCGACTTGCAGCGCAAGACCCCAGAAGCGCACCGGGTGATCGACGCCGCCCGCTCGCTCGATGACCTCGGCGGGCTCCTGGATCAGCTCGAGGATCTCCTGGCCGAGACGAAAGAACGCCTGACGCGGAGCACCCGCAGGGGTGGGCTCCTCGCGTATGCGGCGTAGATCCAATCCCGCTGCCTGTAGCGCGGCGACGCTGCGGTCGAGCTCAGGCGAGGCCGCCACGATGTGATCGATCGCGATCACGCCATTGGGGTGAACAGGCGCGGGCTCTGGGATTGATTTATGGGAGATCGTCGTGGGCAGCCCGTCGAGCTGGTCGCTCTGGAGGTCGCGCAGCGACCAAGCGCTGATGCCGGGAGTGCCGGTTGTGGTCGTGGGGCCGGTGAAGCTCAGTACGACGCGGCCGATCTGGCAGTGTCCATCGTCGACATCAAAACCAAGTGCCGCCCAGCGAGCGGGGTCGTCGGCGAGCGTGAGCTGATCGATCGTGGGTGATGGCATCTTTGGAGGGATTTCTGCGCCGCTGACCGCTCGCTCGTCCGGGTAGTGGACGCCGGGCGCGATAAAACGAGCAGGCGTGAACGCTACACCGGCAGCAAGCAGCAACGGCAACGCGGCGGCCGCCGGCCCCCCGGAGCTGAGCGCCCGCCGCAAGAACGTGATCCTCGCGATTTGCTGCATGAGCCTGTTGATCGTGGCGATGGACAACACGATCGTGAATGTGGCGCTGCCTTCGATCCGTCGCGATCTGCATGCGTCGGTATCGGGGCTGCAGTGGACGATCGACGCGTATGTGCTCGTGATTGCAAGCCTGCTCATGCTGTCTGGCTCGGCCGCCGATCGCCTGGGACGCAAGCGGATCTTCCAGGTAGGGCTGAGCCTGTTCGTGTTCGGCTCGCTGCTGTGCAGCCTGGCCCCCACCCTTGGCTGGCTGATCGCGGCGCGGGCGCTGCAGGGCGTGGGCGGCTCGATGCTCAACCCGGTGGCGATGTCGATCATCACCAATGTGTTCACTCACCCGCGCGAACGCGCCCGCGCGATCGGCGCGTGGGGCGCCGTGGTGGGCATCAGCCTGGCTCTCGGGCCGATCGTCGGCGGCGCGCTGACGGAGAGCGTGGGATGGCGGTCGATCTTCTGGATCAACATCCCGATCGGACTGGCGGCAGTGGCGCTGACGGCGCTGTACGTGCCGGAGTCGCGTGCCCAGCGCGCCCGGCGGATCGACCCTGTGGGGCAGGTGCTGGTCTTCGTCACGCTGGCTTCGCTTGTGTACGCGATCATCGAGGGCCCGGGCGCCGGCTGGTTCTCGGCACAGACCATCGGCACGTTCGCGCTGGCTGCCGTGGCGCTGGTGAGCTTCATGCTGTATGAGCCGCGGCGGACCGACCCGCTGATCGAGCTGCGCTTCTTCCGCAGCGCGCCGTTCTCCGGGGCCACGGTGATCGCGGTAAGCGCGTTCGCCGGGTTCACCGGCTTCCTGCTCGTCAACACCCTGTACCTGCAGGACGTACGCGGGTACTCGGCGTTCGATGCGGGCCTGTGCACGTTGCCGATGGCCGTGGCGGCGCTGGTTTGCAGCCCGCTGTCGGCGCGTCTGTTGAGCAGCCGTGGGCCGCGACTGCCGCTGTTCATAGCGGGCGGCTGTATAGCCGCCAGCGGGGTGGTGATGACGACGCTCACGGCGTCGACCTCGCTGACGCAGTTGCTAATCGTTTACGCGGTGTTTGGCGTGGGCTTCGGCTTCGTGAACCCGCCGATCACCTACACGGCCGTATCGGGGATGCCGAACAGCCAGGCGGGCGTGGCCGCCGCGGTGGCGTCAACCAGCCGCCAGGTTGGGCAGGCACTGGGCGTGGCAGTCATGGGCTCGATCGTTGGCGCGGCCGTTGGTGGTGACATCGGCGCACACCTCGCAGCCGCCAGCCACCCCGCGTGGTGGGTCGTGGTGGGTTGCGGCGCGAGCGTGTTCGCGATGGGCGCCGCCTCGACGGGGCGCTGGGCGCAGGAGACTGCGCGTCGTTGTGCGGAGCAGCTCGAGCGCGAGCAACAGGAAACGCCACAGCCGCTACAGCCGGCATGAGCCCTCGAAGCACGCGCCGATAGTCCTAGGCTGTAGTTCATGAGCGAAACCGGCAAATCGCGACTTCCGCCCCGCGAGCGCGGCAGGCCGTTGTGTCTGCGCAGCGATAAGCGCAGCGGGGCGACTGTGCCCGCGCTGCCAGCCGAGAGCGCTCACGACGACACGGCGCTCGAGGAGCAGCACTCGCGGGCGTATACATGCCTGCTGGTGGGCATCCGCTACGTGCTGCCGGCGGTGGTGACGCTGTGCGGGCTGGTGTTCATGGCGCTTGGCGGCGAAACCGATCTCGAGGGCGGCGCGAGCCTCGTCAGCGCAGGCCTTGCGATCTACTTCGTGAACTGGCTTTACCGCATCGGCGTGCAGGGAGACCGCGAGCGCGACACCGAGGAAGCGGCACGCGACTACTTCGCGCGCCACGGCCGCTGGCCGAGCTGAGCGCGCCACGGCGCTGACGCCGCGGGTAGCCCTCCTGCCCGCATCGAAACTGGGCCCGTGGTGTCCTCGCGGGCGTGAAACCGCCCCAGAAGGGGTATGACAGTTGCGCATATGAGCACCCGGCGGTTTCTCCATCCGTCGAAGGCGATTGCGCACCATGCGAGGGAGAATTCTTAGGTGAGCTCAGGAGTACAGACACCGCCGGCCGACGCATATCGCCCGCAGGCGCCGTTCTGGGACGAGCTGTTCGAAGCGGATGGCACGCCGCGCCCGACAGCGCGGGCGCTGGTGGAGGAGCTCAGGCGCCTCGGGCCCGAGGGCCTGACAGAGGCGGGACGCCGCCGTGACGCGATCTTCATGCAGCAGGGGATCACGTTCGAGACGAGCGGCGGCGGCGGGCCTACACACGAACGGCCGTTTCCGCTGGATCTCGTGCCGCGGGTGCTGAGCGGCCAGGAATGGCGCGACATCAAGCGCGGCCTGGCGCAGCGCATCCGCGCGCTGAACCATTTCGTCGACGACGTCTACCACGCCCGTGAGATCGTGCGCGAGGGCATCGTGCCGTGGCGTCTGGTGGCCTCACGCTCGCACTTCGCGCGCGCTGTGCACGGCATCCGCCCTCCTGGGGGCGTGTACACGCACGTGGCCGGCTGCGACCTCGTGCGCCACTCAGACGGCACGTGGAAGGTGATCGAGGACAACGTGCGCATTCCCTCTGGCATCTCCTACGTCCTCGAGAACCGCGCGGCGATGGCGCGCCTAGTGCCGGAGCTGTTCGCCTCCTACCGGGTGCGCCCGGTCGATCACTACCCGCAGCTGTTGCTGCACGCGCTGCGCTCGGTGGCGCCGTCGGCGGAGAGCGAGGCGACGGTCGTGGTGTGGACGCCGGGGCCGGCTAACCCGGCGTACTTCGAGCACGCGTTCCTCGCGCGGCAGATGGGCGTGGAGCTGGTGGAGGCCTCCGATCTGGTGGTGCGCGACGACGTGCTGTACATGCGCACGACGCGGGGCCTGGAGCGCGCGCACGCGGTGTATCGCCGGCTCGACGATGACTTCGTCGACCCGCTGGAGTTCCGCAGCGACTCGCTGCTGGGCGTGCCGGGGCTGGTGCGCGCCTACCGCGCCGGCAGCGTGGCGATCGCGAACGCGTTCGGCACGGGCGTGGCTGATGACAAGGCGATCTATTACTTCGTACCGGAGATGATCCGCTTCTACCTGGGCGAGGAGCCAATCCTTGAAAACGTGAAGACGTACCTGCTGACGGACCCGGAGGTGCGCGAGTACGTGCTCGAGCACCTCGATCAGCTGGTGGTCAAGCCGACGGGCGAGTCGGGCGGGCGCGGCGTGATGATCGGTCCGCACGCCGACGAGGTCGAAATCCAGAAGATGCGACGGGTCATCAGCACACACCCCGAGCGCTGGATCGCACAGGACGTGGTGCGCCTGTCGACGGTGCCGACGGTGGGGCCAGATGCGGTGCTGCAGCCGCGGCATGTGGACTTGCGGCCGTTCGCGGTGTTCGGCGAGCGCATCGACATCGTCCCCGGTGGCCTGACACGGGTGGCACTTGAGGACGGCTCGCTGATCGTGAACTCCTCTCGCGGCGGCGGCTCGAAGGACACGTGGGTGCTCGAGGACGGCGACGATGCCGACCGCGCCGGCCCGCCGATCGCTGACACCCAGCCGCCGGCGCTGCCTGACCTGCGCTACGGCGCGTGGACCGGCCAGCAGCAGCAGCAGCAGCAGGCTGCCTCCCAGCCGGCGGGGCGCCCTCCCCTACCCACGCGCTGATGCTCGCGCGGATCGCACACGAGCTCTACTGGCTGGGGCGCAACCTCGCGAGGGCGGAGTTCACAGCGCGGGCGGTGGAGGCGGTCTTCCAGGCGGAGCTGCAGGGAACCTCGGAGAACAGGCCGGGCGTGAGCTTTGGCTCTGGCGGACTGCTGGCGATGTTCGGCGACGTGATCGAGGACACGAGCCGTCCGCGCAACGGCCAGGCACTCGGCCAGCTGACGCTCGACGCGGAGCGCCCGGGGTCGATGATCGCGAGCATCGAGCGTGCGCGGGAGGGCGCGCGCACGGTGCGTGACGTGATCAGCGCGGAGATGTGGGAGGCGATCAACACGACGGCCCTCGGGCTGCGCGGCGGCGGCCAGCCTGGCTGGGCAGCGCCCGCCGGCCCGTACTTGGCCTCCCAGTACGTCAAGGAGCGCACGGCGCTGATCTGGGGCGTTGCCAACCGCTCGATGCTGCGCGACGAGGCCAAGTGTTTCCTGGACGCGGGCGGCTTGATCGAGATCTCAGACATGGTGCTACGGATGCTGCATGTGGCGATGCCTCCGGGCGATGCGGCACCGGCGGATGGCACTGCGCTGATCCTGCTGCAGGCGGTGGGCGGCTTTCACGCGTATCTGCGCGCAGTCACCGCACCGCCGAACGCACACCCGGTGGCGCGCTTCCTGTTGTTCGAGCGTGCCTATCCCGATAGCGTGGCTGCGTGCGTGGACTCGTTGCACGAGGTGTTCACGACCGCAGATGCGGGGCCACGCAACTCCAAGCCGGTGCTGCGGGTGAGCCGACTGGCGGCGGATCTAGACTTCCAGCGCCGCGCGCTTCCAGACGGCGCGGAGCTGACAGGAATATGCAAACAGACCCAACAGGAGCTCTCCCGCATCGATCAGGACGTCGCCGAGCGCTACTTCGCGGGCGCGGCGGCAGCCGGCCTGAGGAGGTGAGCGCGCCATGCACTTCGCGATCCGCTTCCTGACGGAGTACCGCTACGACGTCCCCGTGACGGACAACCTGAACGCGCTGCGCGTGCGTCCGGCAACGACCTCGACGCAGCGCTGCGACGAGTTCCACACGCGCATCGAGCCCGAGGCGCGGGTGAGCCGCCACCTGGACTACTTCGGCACGGAGGTGCTGGAGTTCGGCATCCCCACGAGCCACGAGCAGCTGACGATCGACGTCCGCGCGCGGGTTGTCACCTCCTCACCGCCGGACCCGCCGGACGGGACGTGGGACAGCCTGCTCACCTCCTCATACGTCGACGCGGCGGGCGAGTTCGCGCTGCCGTGGCAAGACCAGCCGGCGCTCGCGGGGCTCGAGAGCCTGGATGAGGCGCTCGAAAGCGACAGTCCATTGGAGACGCTGGAACAGTTGTGCGAGATGATCCCCGACCGCTTCGAGTACCGCCCGGGCGCGACGTATGTCGGCTCGAGCATTCGCGACCTGCTCGACCTCGGCGCGGGTGTGTGCCAGGACTTCGTGCACCTGTCGCTGGTGCTGCTGCGCCGTCGTGGCATCGCCGCGCGCTACGTCTCCGGCTATCTGTGGGCTGCACCCGAGGATCACGGCACAGACTCGGTCGAGGTCGACACGCACGCGTGGCTTGAGGCACTGTTGCCTGGCAGCGACGGCCGCGGCGAGCCAGTGTGGGTCAGCGCCGACCCGACCAACCGCCGCCTCGCGGGCGAGACGCACGTGAAGATCGGCCACGGGCGCTTCTACTCGGACGTGCCGCCCGTGAAGGGCCTGTATATGGGTGGCGCGCTCTCAGAGCTGACGGCGGCGGTGACGATGTCCCGGCTCGATCCGCAGACGAGCGCGCGGGCCTAAGCGAGCAGGCGGGTCGGGGCTCGCCTCGGCCGGCCGCCGCAGCTACTGGTTGACTTCGCGATCCCGGGCGGCGCTCCGGTCCGCCCAAACGGACGGGGGTCCTCGGACGCATGGGCACATTTCGCAGGCATCTCAGCTACGCCAACGTCGTGGCAACGATGGCGCTCGTTTTCGCCATGAGCGGTGGGGCACTGGCAGCAACCCACTACCTGATCACCAAAACCAGCCAGATCAAGCCGAGCGTGCTCAAGAAGCTGAAGGGCAACATCGGGCACACCGGCGCGACTGGCGCGACCGGTCCAATAGGTCCACAGGGTCCTGCAGGGAAAGAAGGTCAGCAGGGCGTCTCGGGAACTACGGTCGTCGACCGGATCCGCAGCCTCGCACCGATCGCAACGACGACGGGCTCAGAAGCGAAAGACGAAATAGCGAGTCTGAACGATCCTCTCAACGGCAGCTTCACTCAGGGCGCCGACGAAGTCGACCAGATTCTCGGCCAGGTCACGTTCACCGCGCCTGCCGCGGCGCACTGCACCACAAACACCTCGTCTGGCAAAGTAACGATCGCGATCTCCGTCGACGGCACGGTGGTGGCCGACGTCGAGGAATACGGGAATGACCCGGAAAAACCGGTGACCGTCCCGGTCGAATTCTATGACGGCAACTCACTGCCCTCGTGGACGCTGTTCGAGCCCGGCACGGCGACGGCGCGCACGGTTACCGCCACGGTCGGCGACGAGTGCGGCTGGGAAGGTGGCAAAACCGGGGCACACTTCACGATCGACGCGATCGAACTGGACGTACTGGGAGCACACTGAGTCAGTAGCGGGTGCCGGATGTGCGCCAAGCACGTACCGGCACCCGCACCTACTGCTTTCAGAAGCGCGCGACCACGTCTGTGAATGCGTACGGCGACTGACTGATCCCGCTGCAGTCTTCCCCCGGGGTCTCCCCTCCCGTGCACGGTCGGTCGCGGTTTACGGCCCAAAAGGTGAAGCGGGCGAGATGGTGAAGCTGGGCGAAGGCGAGCATCGTTTCGAAGTTTTCGACGCTGACCGTCTCGTCACTTTCGTCGGTTTCGCCGTTCATCGAGGAGATCCCCGCGTGTTCGTAGGCCACAGCGGCGGTGATGCCGTACGCGGAGACGAGGTCCTGAGCCAGCCCTTCGACCGCCTTGATCGACGCGTGGCCCATGTCGGTGAGCGGCGCGCCGAAATCGAACGGCATGATCGTCCAGGCCGTGGGCTGGAAGCCGATTGCGGCTGCGTCTGCGATCAGACTCCGACCGTCAGGTTCCGGGCCTGTTTCTTCGGTTCCAAACGTGATTGAGATCTCGAGGCTCGGATCGTCGGCGTGCACGATTGCCAACGATTCGATGACCCGTTTGCGAACCTTGCGGCTGGTGAACTCGGTGTGCTCGATGTCGATGTCGATTGCGTGTAGCGAATAGGCATTGATCACCTTCTGGTAGGCGCCGGCGAGCGCGGTTGGCGTCCTACAGGAGTTGCCGAGCTTCTTGCCGCTCCAGCCGCCGAAGGACACGTCCACGTCTCCCCCCTCCGCACGGATGGCTTCAATCGTGTGCTGGTCCGTGCCACCGAGCAGCGGACGTTCGCCATCCCACTCGGGGTTGCACTTGCCGCGGGTGAGGATGAACGCAAGCGTGAAGTCCTGGATGCCTGTGGCCGCCATCACGCTGGTAGGAGGTTGCGGTTCACCCCAGCCGAGATACTCATACGGCGCAGCCATATCGACCGGCTGCGTCGAGGCGCTGGCGCTCGCGGCACCGAACGCTGCCAACCCACACAGGATCGCCGCCGCGAGAGCTGCAGCTGCGAGCAGCGCGAGCTGTCTCGATCGAACCAACATTATTCGCCTTTAGCGACTGCTTGGATGATCAGATTAGAGTGCCCGGCACGTGAGCACGCTTCGAACGGGAACGGGATCACCTTGGAAGACTTCTGGCCGGGCGGGTAGACGCGCAGACCAGCGGCTGCCACAGGCCGGCAGTCGGGCAGGGCGCCCACCTCGACGATCCGGACGATCGCTGTCGCGGTGCTTGAGTTGTTCAGCGTCGAGGAGCCGTTCGCGAGCGTCACCAGGCCCTTCCCGGGCGTCCGTTCGCGCATCGCCGCACCGCCGAGTTGGTGACCGGCGAGGTTGACGGCAGCCACCCCCGGATACCCGTAGAGCGTGCACGGGTGCCCGGAGAGGTTGGTCAGCTCGAGCTTGTAGTAGATGCTGCCCAGCGTCCCGCCTCCGCCTTCCTGGTTCAGCCAGACGACCAGTCCCGACGTAGCGCACTCCGGTGCTCCTGCCGCAAGCGCCGCCGTGGGCTGCGCCGGGACCGCGACTGCGCCGAGCGCGAGCACCGGTACAAGCGCAACCGCCGTGCGCATGGAGACGCGGCGGGGGCTGTGGAAACGCCGACGGGTAACTCTCAGCATCGTGGCTTCGGAGCATACTTCGCATATGGCTGGCGCAAACGGCCAGCGCGCCCGCTCAGCCGCCGGCAAGCGGCGCGACATAGCGCAGGAACGGCTCGATCTGCAGGCCGTGTCCGGTGGCCTGCTCGAGCAGTGGGATCGTGTCGAGGCGTCGTCCGTAGCGGTGCACATGCTCGGCGAGCCACTGCTGGATCGGAACAACTTCACCGCGGCGCAGGTCCTGATCGAGTGGGCCGAGCTCCGCTTGTAGCGCCTCCCATAGCTGGGCGGCGATCAGGCAGCCGAGCGCGTAGCTGGGGAAGTAGCCAAAGCTGCCGGCACCCCAGTGCACGTCCTGCAGACAGCCGAGGGCGTCGGATGGGACCTCGACGCCAAGCAGCCGGCGCATGCCGTCGTTCCAGGCGGCGGGCAGGTCGCTGACGGCGAGCTCGCCGTGGATCAGCGCGAGCTCGAGTTCGAAGCGCAGGATGATGTGCAGTGGATAGGTGAGCGGGTCGGCGGAGACGCGGATCGCGGACGGTTCGACACCGACCAGGGCTGCGTGTAGCTCGGTGGCGTCGATCGCAAAGCCGCCATCGGTGAGCTCGGCGGCGAGTAGCTCAGCAAAGACTGGGTTGCGCGCGACGTGGTTCTCCCACAGCTTGGACTGGGACTCGTGCATCGACATGGACGTGCCGGTGCCAAGGTTGGTGCGCTCCAGCGCCGGGTCGGTCTGGCGCTCGTAGAGAGCGTGGCCGTACTCGTGTAGCGAGCTGAGCAGCGACTCGACGTCGCCGTCGCTATAGCGGGTGGTCACGCGTGTGTCGCGGCGGCCCAGCCAGGAGGTGAAGGGGTGCGCAGAGATATCGACCCGCCAGCTGTGATCCTCGACGCCCAGTCGACTCAAGATGCTCGCGACCGCTGCCTGCTGTGCTGCGACTGGCACCTCCAGCGTGTGCCGCGGCGAGTGCAGTTGAGCGTCCGCAATGAGCGGTGTGAGCGACTCCGAGAGCGCTGCGAACACACGACGCAGCTCGTCGCTGCGCAGCCCGAAGTCGTAGTCGCCGAGAAGCCCGTCATAGGGGCTCTCCCCCTCGCTGGCGACCGCTTCACCGTAAGCGCGGGCAAGCTCGACGTTGCGTTCGAGCGCGGGCGCGAAAGCGGCGAAGTCATCGTTCTCGCGGGCTGCCTGCCAGCTCTCCTGGCCTGCTGCGCTTGCGTTTGCGAGCTCCGCGGCGAGCTCGTCGGGCACACAGCGGGCACGCTGCCAGTCGCGGCGGGCGATGCGCACGATGTCGCTGTCGAGCTCACCCAGGGCCGTCCCCTCGAGCTCCTGTAGCCAGGCACCGATCACCTCGGCGGTGGCCCGCTCATGCGTGATGCGAGCGAGCGTGCCCTGCTGCTCGGCCCTGCCGGGACCGCCCTCCTGGGGCATCATCACGAGCTGATCCCAGCCGAGCAGCATCTCCAAGTGGTTGAGATCGGCGAGCTCGGCCAGGCGACTGCGGAGCTTCTCCAGGGTTTGCATGCGCTAGACGCTAGCTGGAGCGGCTGACGTGGCACGGCTCCCCATGCGTCGACACTCCGGGCGCCAGCGCTGAGCGCCGCAAAGTTTGACTACCGTCCCCCTATGGACGACGCCACATTTGTACCTGCCGCGGGACGACACGGCCTGACCTCGCTGTATGACCCCGTGGTTGCCCTGACGATGCGCGAGGGCACCTTCCGCTCGCGACTGGTCGCGCAGGTGGCAGCCGGCGACCCCGCGACGGTGCTGGAGATCGGCTGCGGCACGGGCAGCCTGACGACACGCCTCGCACAGGCACTCCCCACCGCTTCCCTTACAGGGCTCGATCCCGACCCGGCGGTGCTCGCTCGCGCGCAGGCGAAGGATCGCGCCCACCGGATCAAGTGGCTGCAGGGCACAGCGACTGAGCTGCCGCTGCCAGATCGATCGGTCGACCGAGTGGTCGCCTCACTGCTTCTGCACCACCTGACGAGTGCTGAGAAGCAGCAGGCGCTCGCCGAGGCAAACCGCGTACTACGTCCTGGCGGGCGCTTGCATGTCGCTGACTGGGGAGCACCGCAGGACCCGTTCATGCACGCCGCGTTCTTCGTACTCAGGATGATTGACGGGTTTGACCGCACACGCGCACACGCGCTCGGTGAACTGCCGAGCTTGATCACACTCGGTGGCTTCGTGGACGTTCACTGCCGCGACCGGTTGCGCACGGGATGGGGAACGCTCGAGCTGCTGTCCGCCGAGCGCGGCCCAACCGACACTACGACGCTTTAGCACCGGCCCTGTGAATCGATATCCAAAGCATCCAGCCAGTTGCGTAGCTGCCTTTCTCGCCTGCGTCGTTCGGTCACATCCTCCATCACCAGGACCGCCCCGCGTCGCCGCCCCTTTTCGTCGTTGACCGGGCTGGCGTGTGTGTTCAGCAGCACATCGCTGCCTTGGACGCTGACGAGCACCTCAACGCCACGGACGACTTCGCCCTCGAGGGCACGCACGGGTGGTAGATCCTCACGCACGAGCGGGATTCCGGAGGCGGTTCGCGGGCAGAGCTCGCTGATCCATGACTCTGGGGGCGAGCCGAGCGCGCAGTCGATGCGAAGCAGCTCGCACGTCTGACGGTTGGCGTATGTGAGCGTTCCGTCGGCCGCGCATGCGACGACCGGCACGCCGACGATCTTTAGTAGCGCGTCGAGCAGGTCCTGATCGTCGCGCAAGCGCTGGCGGGCACGACGAGGTCGGCGCAAATGGGACGGGAACGGCACTGCGGAATGGTCGGCCGCGAACGGGCGCAGCGCAATACCGCGTATGTGGGATTTCTAGCCCTCGACGCTTGGAGCATGGACAGCATGCTCGCTGCAGAGCACGAGCGCGACAAGCTGCGCACGGGTGCGTGCGCCCAGCTTGGCCATGGCGTTGCGTACGTGAGTGCGCACCGTATCGGGCGATATGTGGAGCTTTTCGGCGATCTGGGCCGTCTCATCCCCGAGCGCGATCAGCGTGATGACTTCGCGCTCGCGATTGGTCAACGGAAGTTCACCGGACCCCTCTACGGATGGCGTGGACGCCTCCTGCTCGACCATCGCCACATAGGTGGCCAGGCGCCGGCCGCCGATACTCTCGAGCCGCGCGGCGAACTCGATCTGCACCTCGGAGCCGTCTGCCCGCAGAAGCGCGCGTTTGCCTGAGTATTCGCCCGACTGAAGGAACTCTTGCCATTCACTCGCCGCGGCCGCCCGGTCCTCGGGCTTGATGATCTCGTCGATCGAGGTGCCGATGAGGCTTGCCCGATCGTGTCCGAGCAGCGATAGGGCGGCATCGTTGACTTCGACGATTAGCCGTTGCTCATCGAGCAGGAAGACCGGATTCGAAGTCTGTGTGAAGACGAGCCAGAACAACCGCTCCCAGCCCGTGCTCGCGCCACGGTCCAGCATCTCTGGAGGGTACGCCATCGTCGTCGCCGTAGTAGAACCGATCGACCCTCCAATACATGCGGCTTTGGAAGACTGCAGTGCATGGGGGTCACCGTCATTCGCCACGCATCACCGTCAGATCTCTGCGCACTCTTGTCGCTTTACGATGAGCTGGCGGGAGAGAAGCTAACTGCCGTACCCGGCGATCTGACGATCTCCGAGCCGCTGCTCGCGGAGATCCTCGCTGATCCGCGACGCACGCTGATTGTCGCGGTCCGCGCCGATCAGCTTGTCGGGACGGCAGATATTCTGATCGTCCCCAACCTGACGCATCGCGGTGAGCCATGGGCGATCGTCGAGAACGTCGTCGTCGCTGGCACCGCCCGCCGGATAGGGGTTGGCAGGGCATTGATGGAGCACCTCATCGAGCTAGCCCGCAGCGCGGGCTGCTACAAGCTCCAGTTGGTGTCTGGCAAGCACCGCGCCGAGGCGCACGCGTTCTACCGGAGCATGGGTCTGGACGCCGTGGCCGAGGGCTTCAAGATCTACTTCGACGAGTAGCTGGAGATAGTGCAGAGTTCCCGAAGTGGCTTGTCGACCTGCGGTTGGTGATGATCGCTCGAGCGCCTGCTTTACCTCCGTTGAGGTACCGAAGATCGCGGTAAGGCGGTGATCTGACATTCGTGGACGGATCGCCGAGACCAGTCGGAAACATATCTCACGATACGCTGGCTCCGCATCCGCATGTTGCCGGCGGTTTGCCGCCCCCGCCCAGTAGTTTCGCGCTCGCTTCTGTGGTTGTGATAAGCAAGCTGCGAGCCGTCGTTGGCTGGCGTCGCTCGATCCTCGCGGGTGGTGATGCCGAGGAGCGTGGTCTGGCGTCAATCTGTTGGGGCTGACGAGGAGGGTGTGGGAGCACCGGAATGCAAGCGTGGAGACGCCGATCATATGAGCGTGTGTCCGGCCAGAGCCGACCACTACGGGGGGTATTCGCTTCGCCTCGAGTCGTGCTTGTGTCTTGTGTCGTCGGCGTTTGTGTTGTCTTGGCCGCGATATTCGCGTTGGTCCTGTTTGTCACGGCCCATCGGGGGCGCGTCGCTCACGGTCGGGCGGCTGCAGGATGGTTGGTGCAGAAGCGAGTGACCGCGTTGTTCGCTGGGATACCTCAGCATGCTGTGGTCCTTGGGCAGCCTGCGGCCCCGGTGACGTTGCAGGTGTTCGTCGATCTCGAGGATTACGCTGATGGGACCAACTGGTTTGACCTTGACTTGCCGGTGATCCTCGAAAAGTTCGTTCGGCCGGGCATCGTCCGGCTGGAATTCCATTCCTTCAAGACGGATACGCTTAACGGTGGCCCGTTTGTTACGCAGCAGACAGCGGCACTGGCTGCTGGTGCGCAGGACCGACTGTGGAACTACACGGCGACGTTCCTTGACGAGCAAGGTAAGGAGTTCACGAACTATGTAAACGAAGCATTCGTCACAGGCATCGCAAAGCAAGTCCCAGGGCTCAACATCGCCGAGTGGGAGCGCTCGCGTACCGCCGCTCTATCGAACATCGTGATGGCGGATAACTACGATGCCCGTCACCGGTTCGGCTTTCACGCTACGCCAGCGTTCCGTATCGGGCTGACCGGCGGGCACATGAAGGACTTCTCAGGCAGCACGGTCGTTGAGATCCACAAATACATCGTGCGGAGCAAGCCGTCAGGCGAACGATATATCGCTGGCGTCAGCCCGGAATGGCAGCACCCCGTCTCTCTGATCAACGCCAGCGACCTAGAGAAGGCGGTGGGAGAACTCTGCCGAGCACCCGACAGATCCTGTCCTGCTCTCGCGGCGAGACGGTAGCCGCGCCGGGATAAGGGGAGGCTCCCGGTGGGAGTGGGAAACAGAGCGCCGCTGCGCTGTGCTGCCCTCTCGCAGGGCGGATACCGCGCTAGTAAGCGCGATTGGACGACTTCTCTCCGCAGATCGTGCCTGATGGCTGTGCTGCGCTGGCGTGTCCGGAGTAGCTTTGCTACTGGCAGCTAGCGACTTGGTGCTGACTGCGCAACGGGAGGCAGGATGTTTCAAATGGGCAATCACGTCGAGTGGGTGTCGGCTCGATTACAGCGAGAGTACAGGGGCATGTGATGCGCCCTGCTCGCTTGCTCTTGGCAGAGCTGCTCGCGTTCGCCGTCGCGCTCGGGATCTTCGCCGTGGCCGCCGTCGCCTGTGAAGGCGGCGGGGGCGGCCCCGAACTGACAAGCCTCTCGACGAAGCTCTCCGGCGGCGGCAAAGAAGGCGAATCGATCACGGTCACCGAAGGCACAAAGGTCAAAGACAAAGCGACCCTGTCCGGCAAAAACGCCTCCAAAGCCACGGGGAAACTCGCCTACAAGGTGTATTCCGAATCGGCGTGCAAAACGCTCGTCGTCTCGGCCGGCGAAGTCACGGTCAGCGGCGAAAGCGTCCCGGCCTCCAGCGAAGAGGAACTCGAAGGCGGCAAGACCTACTACTGGCAGGCCCACTACGGCGGCGACTCCAACAACGCCGAATCCACGAGCCCCTGCACCGAGATCCTGACCGTTCAGGCGAAAACATCGCTCTCGACGACGCTCTCCGGTGGCGGCAAAGAAGGCACCGAAATCACGATTAACGAAGGCTCCAAGGCCAAGGACCAAGCGACTCTCTCGGGCACGAACTCCTCGACAGCGGGCGGGACAGTCGCCTACAAGGTCTACTCAGAAAAAGAATGCAAAACGCTCGTCGCGAGCGCCGGCGAAGTAACGGTCAGCTCGGGCAGCGTCCCCGCCTCGAGCGAAGAGGAACTGGAAGGTGGGAAGACCTACTACTGGCAGGCCCACTACGGAGGCGACAGCCTGCACCTGGAATCGACGAGCAGCTGCAATGAGGTGTTGACCGTCAAGGCGAAAACGACGCTCGCCACGAAGCTGTCTGGGGAAAACAAAGAAGCAGAAGAACTGACGATGCTGGAAGGCGCGAAAGTCAAGGACACCGCTACCCTGTCGGGCACGAACTCCTCGACCGCTACCGGCGAAGTCGTCTACAAGATCTACTCCGAACAAGAATGCAAAACGCTCGTCAAAGAAGCGGGCGTCGTCAAACTCGAAAGCGGCGCCAAAATCCCAGCCTCGACCGAAGAAGAACTCGAAGCAGGAAAGACCTACTACTGGCAAGCGACCTACAAAGGCGACACCCTCCACCAAGAATCCACCAGCACTTGCGGCAAAGAGATCCTCAACGTCCAGGCCAAAACCACGCTCACCACGAAGCTGTTCGGCG
>JBEKAM010000062.1:0-16892 GCA_050015915.1 Solirubrobacteraceae bacterium | reverse complement strand
GCGGCTCGCCGTAGTCGGCTACGAGCCGGCCCGCGAGCGTGCGCGCGCCGCCAACCGAGACCTGCTGTCCGAGCACGGCCCGGACGGCGAGCTCGTGCGCGTCGACATGCCCGGGTACCCGTCGCCCCGGGGCACCGCGTATGAGCGCACCGAGCAAGCGGTCGGACCCGAGCGTCTCTGCCACGGCGTGAGGGTCGGAGTCAAGATCGAGCAGCCCCCGCGAGCGCTGCATCGCGGCACCCAAGTCGCGGACGTCGTCGAGCCAATAGCGCGCATGAACATAGCCGGCAGCCGGGCGCAGCTCGAGTATCCCGCCGCCGTGCGGCAGGCTGATACTGCGCCTGTAGGCACAGTCGCGAACCTCCTCCACACCCGGCACGCAGCGCATTTCGAGGAAGGAGATGAGTCCGTCTGCATCCAGCGGTGCACGGTAGGGAAGACGTAGTGACAGCGCGCCGCTGTCCTCTGCCTGCCCGTGGCGACGCGCACCCACACGCAATGCAGTGGGGGTGGCAGCGAAGATCTCCTGGATCGTCGCGTTGAACTGGCGCACGCTCTGAAAGCCCGCCGCAAATGCGACGCCCGTGATCGGCATGGCGGTCGTCTCGAGCAGGATCCTTGCGGTCTGCGCACGCTGCGCGCGCGCGAGCGCCAGCGGCCCTGCGCCAACCGCCGCGAGCAGGCGGCGATGGATGTGGCGCTCGGTATAACCAAGACGCGCAGCGAGACCGCGAACGCCCTCACGATCGACGACACCGTCGGCGATCAGACGCATTGCGCGGCCAACCAAATCGGCACGAACATCCCAGTCCGGTGAGCCAGGCGTGGCATCCGGGCGACAGCGCTTGCATGCACGAAAGCCTGCCGCCTGCGCCGCTGCTGCAGAAACGAAGAAACGCACATTCTCGCGTTTGGGGGTGCGCGCGGGACAGCTCGGGCGACAGTAGATCCCGGTGCTCGACACACCGCAGAAAACCCAGCCGTCGAAGCGCGGGTCGGCGGCCTCGATCGCCTGCCAGAATCGGTCCGAGTCGAAAATCACACCGTCACCGTCGCACACTGGACGGTCGCCGTCTAGCGTAAATCGGACCTGGCTAGTGGTGGTGGCCGATCAAGTCCGATTCCCGCGAAGAGATTCACAGGAGACGGAGCTTCCACAATGACTGGCATGCACGTTCAAGAGGTGTCACTCGAGCAGACACGCGCGCTGCGCCAGGCGATCCTACGACCGCATGAGACGCTCGAGGAGCTCGCGGCTGACGAGCCCAGCAATGCGTTCGCGGTTGGCGCTTTCAAGGACGGGGAGTTGGTGGCAGTGGGGTTGATCGCACCGGACGGCGGACCGGGAGCGTGGCGCGTGCGCGGGATGGCGACCGCGCCCCACGCGCGCGGCGTCGGCGCCGGCACGGAGGTCCTGGTCGCACTGGTGAGACGCGCGCTCGAGCATGGAGCCTCGCGCGTGTGGTGCAACGCACGCACACCAGCACGTTCTCTGTATGAGCGCGCTGGGTTCCACGTGATCTCAGAGGAGTTCGAGCTGCCGCAAATCGGCCCGCATTTCGTGATGGAGCAAAAGACGTCGGCTTGACTGGGGCACCGTCTGGGTGCGTCGAGCCGTTGGTCTGAGTCAGGTGCTGTGGGTATCCGAGTCAACGAGCGGGCCCGCGGCGGCAACGACCGAATCCAGCAACTCCTGTCCGCCCGGTATGGACTCTGGGTCGACCAGCCAACCGAGCATCAGCCCGTCGACAAGCGCGAGGATGAGCACGGAGACGGCGTTTACCTGCTCCTTGGTGAGCTCGCCCTCGAGCCCCAACCCGCCGCTGACGCCTAGCGCGATGCGCTCGACCGCCGCGCGCCGGTTCGCGGCGACGCGTTCGCGCAACGGCTCCGAGTGGATCGCCTTGACGTGCGCCTCCATCAGCGAGATGAGCAGTGGCCGCGCCTGCGCAAACGAGTCGACGGTCGCGATCAGCGATTTTGCGAGCGCCTGCAGGGGTGGAGCGTCGCCGGCGAACGCCTGCTGTTTGACGTGCTCGGAGTAGCGGCGGATCGCCTGCAGTAGCGCCTGATCCATCAGGGCGTCCTTCGAGCCGAAGTGGTACGGGATCGAGGCAAGACTCGCACCCGCTGCAGCGGCGATGTCGCGCGTGGTCGTGTCGGCGACCCCGCGGGTCTGAACACACTCGATAGCGCCCTCGAGGATCTGCTCGCGATGGCTTGCTGGCATGTGTTAGAAGGGCTTTCTCATGAACGTACGATCGTCTGGTACATTTTACCTGTACAGTTGATCTAGTAGCGGGGGCAACGTGCATGTAGTACCAAAGGTGATCGTCTCGCGCCTGCGGGGCGTGGCGGCGGTGGGACTGACCCTGGCCATAGCGGCCGGTGCGTCGGTGCTCGCCACGTCCGCAGGCGCGTCCAACCTGTTCACGCTCGACCCCGCCGCGGACTCGATGGGCCCGATCGCAGTCGACTCGAGCGGTAACGGCTACGTGGCGTGGCTGCACAAGGGCACGCCCGACACGGTGATGTTCTGCAAGCTCGCGCCAAACGCGCACAGCTGCCCGGCGCCGATCACGCTGCCGGTGACACTCGCGGAAGCCGGCGCTTCGACGAGCACACCGTTCCCAGTGCTCGGTCCGGGCGGCGATGTGTTCGTGGTCGCGCCGAGCTACGACACCGATGAGATGATCATGTGGCAGTCGAGCGACGGCGGCGCGAGCTTCGGCTCCCCATCCGTCATCGCAGCGCCTTCCGGCGGCGAAATGGAGTACGTGTGCGAGGTCGAGACCAACCTCGACGATGTGCTCGCGTTCAATGCCTACGGTGGCCAGTACGACCCCAGCCAGGGCCTTGCGACACTCGGCGGCAGCGCCTCGAACCTCGACTTCGAGATGAGCTCGTCGAACCCGGACATCGACTGGACGTTCGCGTTCTACGGCCAGGGCTGCGTCTATCGGATCCCGGAAAAACCGAACCAGTCAATTCCGGAGCAGCACTTCTCGTTCGGCAGCGCCGGCGGCGAGGAGTCGAGCCTGGGCTGGGTCAGCGGACCCGCGGGGGAATGCGCGCTGTCCTATCCGGGCGACGAGGTCGAGGCGTTCGAAGACGACGACAGCAACCCCGCAAGTGTGCGCTTCTACCACTACAGCTCCCCCACGGGACCATGCTCGGTGACTGAAAAAAACCTCAGCCCCAGCAGCCCGAGCAACTGGAGCGGCCCGACCGTGATCACGCAGGGCGCGTTTACGCGGCTTGCAGGCGGCGCAGCGGGCCTGTTCCTGCTGTCGGGCGACGCGGTCAGCCCGCCGGCCACGCAGCCGACCGCGGTTGACGTGCGCCACTACGACCTTGCGACCCACAGCTTCGGCGCGCCGCAACAGCTGGCGGTCGTCAAGGACCTCGACTACAGCGACGGCGGCCCGGCAGGCGGCATCGGCGAGAACTTCACCACCGGCGAGGTGGCGGCGGTGTGGCCCGACGTGGCAGGCGAAACCCATCAGCTGAGCCTGTACATCTCGACGGACGACGGCACGCACTTCTCAAGCGCCGAGGACATCGCGCGGATCGGCTCCGGCTATGCGGACTGGGACAACGCGCGCGTGGCGCTCGCGCCCGACGGCGAGGGCTTCGTCACATGGGAGGACGACGCAGGATTGCACGTCGCCAACCTCGAACCGCTTCCGGCAACGTACGCGCGGCTGGTCGTACATCACCACTCACTGATCGAGCTGGAAGTCACGTGCGAGTCACCGAAAGCCACGTGCATCGCCGGCGCGGTCATAAGGGTCAAGGGCACGGTCGTCGCGGTAGGTCACGGCGGCGTGCCGTCGGGGACGACAACGCTGCTCCCTGTGCGGCTAAACGCGACCGGCAGAGCGCTCTTGAAGGCAGCCCATGGTCACCTGCATGCGAAACTGCACCTGATCGTCACCGACCCCGGCGCGAGCACTGAGCGGCTGACCGTGAACACTGTGCTCGTCCGCTGAAGCGACCACCGGCGGCGACCAGCTCGTTGGCTTGCGGGAAATGGCCAATTGTCCTGCTGCCGTTTTGCTCAGGGTTGGAGACAAACCCATCGGCGTTCCACCCTTTAGGCTTAGCGTGGGGGGTCTTGACAGACAGGGCTCACGCCGGCAATGGTCGCTGACGATAGGAATATGGGCATGAGCCATTCTCCGCCTTCGCTACAGCCTTTCTATATATCTGGGCAGGACGAGTCGTTCTTCGTGACGCTTCACGACGCGCACGGGCCGCAACGGGATGTGGCGATCGTTCTGTGCCCGCCGTTCGGGTGGGAGGACATGTGCTCGTATCGGGGCCGGCTGGAGTGGGCATCGTCCCTTGCGGCCGAAGGCTTCCCGGCGCTCCGCATCGACTTCCCCGGCAGCGGCGACAGCCCCGGCGGGCCGCGTGATCCCGAACGCCTGCGGGCTTGGACGGACGCTGTCGGCGCGTCGGCTCGCTGGCTGTCGGACGCGTATGCGCCGCGTCGGATCCTCGCCATCGGCATCGGTCTCGGCGGCGCGATCGCGTATCGCGCATTCGCGTTGGGGGCACCGGTCGATGACCTCGTGCTGTGGGGAGTCTCGAGCCGTGGGCGGCGCCACGTGCGCGAGCTACGGGCTTTCTCCTACATGGAGCATCCGCGTGGCGCCGAGAATCAGGCGCCTGCACCGTCGACGGTGGAGAACTCCGACGACGGCTCGCTGGTGATTGCGGGCTACGTCATGAGCGGCGATACGCAGCGCGAACTGGACGAGCTCGATCTGGCGGAGCTGAAGTGCGAGCGTCTGCAGTCGGCTCGCGTGTTGATGCTCGAGCGCGACGGGTTCGCGGTGGATGCTCGCCTACGGACCTCGATCGAAGACGGCGGTGCAGACGTGCAGGTCAGCTCCGGAGACGGCTATGGGGCGATGATGATGGCTGAGCTACCTCATGCAGTCAGCGCTCATGAGGTGTTCGACAAGGTTGCCGCATGGCTGGCGGAAGGCAGCGCACCGGTCGAGGCGGGCGCGACGAGCGCAACCTCCGACGCGCGCGTGACGGACAACTCCATCGAGATCGTGATGCCCAACGGCGAGCGCGTGCGCGAGACGCCGATCACGATCTCGCACCCGCTGGGCGACCCGGTGGGGATCCTCACAGAGCCGCTGGGGCCGGCGGTGGACCTGTGCGCGGTCTGGCTGAATGCCGGTCCACAGCGGCGCATCGGCCCCAATCGCATGTGGGTGGAGACCGCGCGCCGGTGGGCAGCGCTCGGGGTGCCGACGGTGCGCATCGACCTGACCGCTATCGGCGATGCGGAGGGTGACTCGAGTGCGCTCTTGGACGTGCGTTGCTACTACACAGGCGCGTATATGGAGCAGGTGCGCGCGGTACTGGACGCGCTGCAGGCACGGGGCCTACCGCCGCGTTTTCTCCTGGGAGGGCTGTGCGCAGGCGCGCATTGGGCGCTGAGCGTGGCGCAGGACGACCCCCGTGTCTCCGCGGCAGCGGTGCTCAACGCGGGATATCTCGTCTACGACGGGGGGCTCTCCAACGCGTTCGGCCAAAGCCGGGGGCTGGCTTCGAGGCTGTTCACACGCGAAATGTGGGCGCGTGCGCTGCGCGGCGAAGCCTCGCCGGCATCACACCTGCGCGCGCTGCGCGTGATCCTGACCGCGCTCCTACGCAAGCTTGGACGGCGCACCACGCGCCTGCTGAAGCCAGGTGCTACGGCGAACAGCAACGAGATCACAGAGGCGTTCGACTGCCTGCGAGATCAAAACAAGCGGGCGTTGATCCTGTTTGCGGGCGAAGAGCGCCTGTATGCGCAACTGCTTGCCACGGGCCGGTTCGAGGGTCTGGAGCGCTGGCCGAACGTCTCGCTCGTGCACATCGATGTCCCGGGCGACATGCACACGCTGCGCCCGTTGCAGATGCAGGAAGAGGCGCGCGAGCTGATCGATGGGCTGTTGCAGGGAGAGCTCGAACGCAACTACGCGATCGAGCCGCTCACGCTACCCCCAGCCGACTGCGCACCGGGAGAGGCCACGTCTGGCTATCAAGTCCATGGGCACGAAACAGGGCGAGTGTGATCCGCTCGACCCCGAAGCCCAGGCACGCGGTGTGAGCGACGGCGCCGCTTGCGAACTCGATGCCATACGCGGCGGTGAAGTGATCCTGGTGGTAGTTGAATGACGCGACGGCGGTCGGCTCGGTGCCGGCGATCGGCACGACGACCTCGAACTTGAGCTCCTGCTCGCGCTGGCTGGCGGCAAGCATGCGCCCTGCACGCCCGAAGAACGGGTCCGTCGCGACAGCGAAATGAGCGTGGAGCCCAACGTCGCGCAGGAGCGAGATCGCGCGCTCGCGCCACAGGTTGCGCCAAGCGACGACGGTCTCCGGCTCGCCGATGCGCACGATCTCGCGCTGGTGGAACATCTGCATCCGCGCGGGGTCGCCGGAGGGCTCGTGACGAAAGACGTACGCAGCGCCGGCATCGACGGTGACGCCGCCGGGGTCGAGCTTGCCGCGTGAGGCTATCTGCGGATACACGGGGTAGCAGGCGGCTGGCGTGAGCACGAGCTCCGTCATCGTCTGGAACTCGCTCCAGTCCTCGTGCCTACAGGCGCGCTGGTACTGCTCGCCGGCCTGATCTTCGCTGCCGTCGAAGGCAAAGATGCTGCCGGCGAGGTGCGGGAAGCTCTTCAGGTAGCCGACGGTCTCGAGGTCATGGCGAGGCAGCACTGGGGGAAAGCGCATCTGCTCGGGGCGCTCAGCGGCGCCGGCGCTTGTGACCAGCTCGTTGACCCGCTGGAACACCTGCTCGAAGCGTTCACCGCGCCCGTAGAGGCCAGGCACGTTGGTCTGCAGCAAAAGACGTCGATCGATCAGCTCGGCAAGGAACGCGGCCTGCTCGGGCGTGCCCGCGCGATAGTCGGCCATCACGCTTGCTGTAGCTCGCCCAGAGCGCCGGCGATCGTGGAGACGCTTTCGAACACGCTGCGCTTGAGCATGCTGTCGGGAAACTCGACGTCGAAACTGGCCTCCAGCGCAAGCATCAGGTTGACGGTCGCATGCGAGGTCATGCCGGCCTCGTACAGGCTTGCGTCGTCAGCGAGAGTGCTGACGTCCACAGCGAGGCGCGCGTGATCAGCGATGAGTTTGCGAATCTCCGTGTTCATGTCTGCAGTATCGGCGGATTGGGCGGTTTCTACAGTGGCGGCGAATCAACCATCTCTACTTGACGAGCGCACGGGGATGCTGGTGCAGGAATTCAGCGAGCACCACACCCACGTCCGCGGGCCAGCCGTGCCCGACACCCTGCAGCGAGCGCAGCTGCACGACGACGTGTTGGCGGCAGGGGGAGTAGGTCGTGAGCACGGTCGAAAGCGCGCTTTCAGTTGTCTGGCTGCTGTGGCTGCAGCGATCGAGCGCGGCCCAGCGGGCGGCGCTTTCGGGTGCTGAGAGCACGGTTGTGCCGCCGCCGATGCCGTCGAAGTGTCCACCGTTGTAAGGAATCGACTGATCAGCGGTGCCGTGGAACTCGAGCAAAGAAATCGGGCGGGCGGGGCGACACGTGGGCGAGACGGAGACCGGAAGCGGACCGGCGACAGGCGCGATCACGGTCAGCTTATTTGCAAGCTGGCAGCCGAGCAGATCGGTCAGAAGCGCCCCGTTGGAGAAGCCGGCGGCGGCGACGCGCGTGCGGTCGATCGAGTAGCGACTCTCGATCTGGCTGAGCACAGCGGAGGTGAATTCAACGTCGTTGACGCCCGCGGCGTGGGCGGGGGTGTCGCCTGCACCCTCGTTCCAGGTGTTCTCGTATCCCTGCAGGAAGGCGACGACGAAACCATCATGCTCGGCGAGCTGGACGAAATCGGTTTCCTCGGCTGTGCCTTCGGCTGTTCCGTCAGCGCCGTGGTAGACGAGCACGAGCGGGCTTCGCTTGGCGCCACCTGGTGGGAGGAAGACGATGTAGGAGCGTGTACCGCCGGTGGCTGTGGGCACGGTGGCGTCGATCGCCTGGTAGCCGTCGACCGTCGCGGCCTTTGACGTCGGCTGGGAGCTGGAAGCGGCAGGCGCCTGGGCCGCCGTGGACGCGGGCGACTGAGTAGCGGAGCCGCAGCCGGCGAACAGAAAACTCGCAAGCACGAAGATGCCGATACTCCTAGGCCATTTGAATCGCAGGCTAGTCACCCTGGATCTGCACCTCGCGCGTGGCGTGTTGCTCGATCGAGCGCAGCAGCTCGTGGCTTGCGACCGCACCACGCACCGAAAATACGTGACCGTGGTTGCCGGCGCGCCAGTCGACGCTGCGACCTGGCCCGCGATTGAGCACCACTTCCTCCACGCCGGAGCGGGCGCGTAGCTCGTCGAGCCCCTCAACAGCTCGGATCGTGTGCATGGCCAAGGGCGCCTGAACATACAGCAGGTAGCCGATCTGGATGCATGCTGGCATGGCGTCGAACACGATCGACTCGCCAAGCGCCACGCGGATGGCGATCGGCAATAGCTCCACACCGGTGGCATCAAGGAGCATCTCTGGCACGCCCCCGCCGATGCGGCCGTTGACCTCGATGACACGCGGGCCGTCGGGGGTGAGCTTGACCTCTGTGTGCAGGACGCCGGCGTGGAGACCCATGGCCTCCACAGCGGCGGTTGCCATCTCGGCGATGGCGGCGCACTGGTCTTCGTCAAACGCACAGGGGATGAAGAAACCGGTCTCACGGAACGGCTCGGCGGGCGGGAATCGCCCGGTGATCGCGAGGTGGCTGACATGGCCGCCTGAGACAACGCTCTCGACGGAGACGTAGTCGGCAAAGGGCTGGCCGGCGGCCTCGGGCCGATCGCGCAGGTACTCCTCCAGCACCAGCTCGTCGTCTGCGGGTGCGGCGCCGTCAGTAGCTTCGGAGGCAGCGGCGCTGGCAGCCTCCGCCAGTTGCGCGCGGAGCTCCTGGAGTGACTCGACCCGCACCACGTCTCGACTGCCTTCGCCGCGCCGGGGCTTGAGCACGGCGGGGAAACGCGCGGCGTGCTCGAACGCCGCCCATGCGTCAGCTTCCTGGTCAGGATCAGGGATCGGCCAGAACCCGGGGACTGGCACGCCGGCCTGCTGGAGCGCGAGCCGCTGCGCGTGCTTGTCGGTGAGCCGCTCGGCGACTTGAGGGCTGATGAATGGGAGATCGAGCTGAGCTGCGACGCGTGCTGTCCATAGGAGCAGACTGTCAGCGAGGGCGAGGATCCCGTCGGGTCGCGTGGCGGCGATCGCAGCGGCGGCGTCCTCGATCGAGGAGCCGGCGACATCGACGACCTCACCGAGGCGTCGGAGCAGACGCGACATGGAGACGATCTCGGGGTCGCTCGTGTCGAGGACCCAGATCAACTCACAGATGCCCTCGGCGGCCTCGGCGATGGCCATCGTGCCGAAGGAGCGCGGGTGGTAGACGAACGCGAGCCGTGGTCGCTCGCCGGCGCTGGGCGCACTGTCAGACATGGCGGGGAATCTGGTTGGTGCCTGTCACAGATGCTTGCGCGCGAGCAGCATCTCGGCGTTGGCGCGCAGGTAGCGCTCGTTGCTGACCATCACCACGGAGCCGTGCGAGTCGCGGATCTGACGATCGAGCGAGAACGGTGTGTCGCGCTTGAAGCCGACGATGCCACAGATGGACAGTGCGCCGGTGGCGATGCTGACGGCGAGCTCGGAGGTCGAGACCTTGACGTTGCGCACGGAGGCGACAAACCCGGGGCTTTCCATCTCAGGCGAATCCTCATACAAGGTGAAACTGCTTGCGGCGGCGGCGAGCAGGCTCCGCGACTTCTGTAGCTCGGTGGCGAGCACCGCGAGATGCCCGGCCGATGGCGGCACGGTGCCGATGCTGCGACGGGCGGCTGCACGAACGAACTCGTGCGCCTTGGCGGCCGATGCCTCGGCCAGCCCAACCCAGGCGGAGCTGAGCAGGATGGTGGACGCCTGGATACCGCCGTTGGCTGCGACGACGGCGAACGGCACGGGGTAGATCATCCCCTCCTCGACGTCGGCCGTGAGACGAAAGCCGTTGCTGCAGGTGCCGCGCAGGCCGATTGCGTCCCAGCTTGAGGTCTGCTCGAGGGTGAAGTTGGGCCGGCGGCAGATGACCTGGACCTGGTCGGTCTGCTCGCTGTCGGGTGAACGCCGGGCGGTGGCGACGATCGCATCGGCGTATTCGCCATAGGAGATCGCAAGCGCCTCCTTGACGAGCTTGACGCCACCGTCGGTGGGCTCAAGCGCACAGATGCTGCGACCGACGTCACCGCCGATGCCAACCTCGCTGTTGGCGTTGGCGATGAGCAACTGCTTGGAGGCGATTTCGCCGAGCAGCGCCTGCAGGGGCTCGGAGTCGCCGTGGCGGACGAGGTTTGAGACCTCGATGCTGTGCATTGCAAGCACGAGCGCGGTCGCGGTGCAGTGGACTGCGAGCGCGCGGACAGCGCCGGAGACCTCAGCGAGCGTGGCGCCGCCACCGCCGAGATGCTCAGGTACGAGGGCTGAAAGCAGGCCTTGGCGCTTGAGCTCGTCGACAGCCTCCTGGGGAAAGCGCGAGTTGCGATCAACGTCGTCGGCTACCGGGCCGGCCACCTCGACGCCGATCTTCCAGGCGGTACTTTCGACCGTTCCTGACGCTTGGGACGGTGCTGACATGCTGTTTAGAAGCTCGTTCATTGACGCCACCCTACTGGCCGGTTGTGATGGGCGTGGGGAAGTACAGGGGGCTTATCGGCAGGTGGGGTTGGATTCTGCAGCGCACGGGCGGTACATGTGCCCTCGAGCTTGGCTTCGGTGATTGGTAATCTGTTGGCATGAGAGTTGCCATCGATGGTGTTGGGCGATTGGTAATCCCGAAGACGTTGCGGGACGAGCTGGGCCTACGAGGTCCAACTGATTTGGAGCTGACGGCGATTGATGGCAGGCTCGAGGTGACGGTCGCGGACGTACCGGCGCGGGTTGAAGACAGGGACGGGTTCCCGGTGATCGTGACCGACGAGCCGATGGCGCCAATGAGTGTCGCTGAGGCTGCTGAGGCGGTCGATCGCGTGCGGCGGTGATCGCGCCGGATACGAGCGTCGTGATCGCGGCGCTCGCACCGTGGCACGAAACGCACCAGGCGGCCCGCGAGGCAATAACAGGACAGAAGGTTCGACTGCCGGCATATGTGGCGCTCGAGACGACCTCCGCACTCAGCCGGATGCCACAGGGACGGCGCATCGCCCCAGACGTGGTGCTGGAGGCACTGACACGAGCGTTCCCCAAGGGCTGGGTGACGCTCACCGGCAGCGAGCAACGCACGGCCCTGCGCAAGGCAGTCGCCGCAGGCGTGCGCGGCGGGGCGTTGTATGACGCACTGATCGCCGCGACAGCCACCAGGCATGGCGCAGAACTGCTGAGCGCCGATAGCCGGGCGCGAGCAACCTACGACGCGATGGGAGCAAACGTTAGATACCTCGACTTGCCAAGGTGATGTGAGCGTGGCCGCGGCGGCGGGCACCCGCTGAGTAGTCGCGGCGCACTCCACTATCTGATCGCCGCCGAGAGCGCAGCTCAGGCAAGCTTCAGCTGGTCCTCGCTAGCGTCGCAGGCTATGTACAGCTTGCGTCGGCCTTTCTCGACCCTGACGAGATGCTCCTCTACGGCGCGATCGAGCCAGACGCGCGCCTGTCCGAGCTGAACGTTCAACGCCTCGGCGACGTCACGGTCGCTATGAGGAGCACGCAGGCAGACATCCAACAGAGGCCATATCGCCCAGAACGCGTCTTGCGAGCGCCGATTGTGGAGATGGTCCGCCGGGGAGGTCTCTTCAGCGACAGTAGTCTCAAGCGTCTGTGTCGAGGCCTGCTGAGACTGACGATCGGAGATCCTCATCACGGAAATTGTCTCACCGCCCGGCTCATCGCCAACGAACGTCTGTTGCGCTGAGGAGCGTGGCGCGTCGGGCCGAGCGAAGAGCGCGGCGATCTCGATGTCCTCGAGCGTGTCCTCCGCCAGCGGGATCGCGCCGGCGCGGGCGAGCGCGCGACTGCCCTCGTCCTTGCCGGCGCGGACGTACAGCGGCACCCAGCCGAAGCGTAGGTTCTCGATCGCTCCAGTCCACGTACCACCGCTGCCGGCAGCCGTGGCAGCAACGACAGCCGCGTTGGACATCGCATAGATGATCCTGTTACGGCCCATAGCGTTGCCCACCTGCCAGCGAGCAGCGGGATGGAAAGGAGTCATAAGCGTGAGCGTCCCCTCGGCTAGCGGCCCACGCAGAGCAGGACGGCGTACGAGACGTTCGAGCGGGTCGACGCTCACGCCGACCGCCATGCCACCGGCCTCGATCGTGGCGCCCATCGCCTCGAGGTCGACGCCCCGAGCAGCGCCAGAGACGACCGCAACGTGGCTGCTGACACAGCGGCGTGCTATCGCTCGCACAAAGACAAGCGCGGCGCTGTCGGCATCGCGGGAACCCACGATTGCGAGAGCTTGCTCGCGCAGGGCTGTCTGTGGCCCGGCGCCATAGAGGACCGGCGGTGCGGAGCTGGCGAGCAGCTTCTTCACCCGCTGCGGATATTCCTCGTCGGCTCTCGTGAGCACCCAGATACCGCTATTGGCAAGCCGCTCGAGCTCGAACGCGAGCTGACCGCCGCGCGCGAGCAGCTGCGCGAGGCGCTCGGCGGTCTCGGGGGCAAGGTCGAGCCCGCGCCGCAGTTCAGCGGACGAGCACCCGAGTAGCTCGCTTGGACTGCCCCATTCAGAGCGGACGAGCCGCGCGGAGAGCTCGTGCCACTCGCGGGAGTTAAGGGGTTTGACCGAGCGCTCACCTCCCATCGCGAGGGTTGAGCAGGCAAGCGCAATGGCCTGGCCATCCGGGCTGATAGACGTGGCCGTCACGGTTGTACGCCTTTCGCCGCCTCGGCAAGGGCGATCGGCACAACTGGACCCGAGCCAGCCTCCGCGAGCAGGACCCCGCACACGGTCAGCGACCATCGCGAGTCGGTGATGTCGTCGATCAGGAACACAGGCTCGGAGATCACTCTCTCTGGGATTGCCTGAAAAGAACGCAGCGCATTGAGCGCCTGATGGTGGCTGTTCTCCATCGTCTTCTGTGGCTGGGTGTTGACGGGCTTCTCCAGCGCGTCGCGGTAGGCGAGCCCGAGGCGGGCAGCCAGGCGTCGGGCGAAGTCGGACACCAGCTCAGCCGCACGAAGTGAGGGTACAGCCGTGACCCACGTGGGCGTCACGTCCGGTTGCCAGTAGCGCGTGAGCATCTCTGCGACAGCCTCCACAAGCTCGTCTGAAAAGCGGCCGTCACGATACTTTCCAGCCCTGACGAGGCGTCCCCAGCCAGCGTCACCGTACATCGACAGAGCCCGGCCCTCGCGGAGCTGCACCTCGCTGGGGATGTATCCGCCGCGGCCCTCGAGTCCGCCTGGCCAGCGCCGGCGCGGTGCGATCGGACGATGCATGTGCCGAAGGAACCGCGAGGCGTCCTGGATGTCCTGCTCGCGGGGCTCAAACGTCGCAAACGGACCGGCGCAGTTGGCACAGCGACCGCACACCTCGTCAGTCGGGTCATCTAGCTCGCGGCAAAGGAAGGCCATCAGGCAACCGTCTGTCTCAACGAACTCCGCCATCCGCTCGCGCTCACGTCGGCGTGCAGCGATTACACCTTGCACGCGCTCGGAGTCTGGCAACCACAGTGTGGGCGTACGCGCATAACGCCCTGACTGCCGCATTACCGCGCCTTCCACTTCGAGGTTCTTCAGGGCGCGCTCGATCGCACCGCGCGAGAGATTGACTTGCCCGAGCAGCCTTTCGATACTCATATCCTCCACCTGGTCGAGCACGCCAAGGACCTCCCTCAGCTCCTCCTCAGGCGGGAACGCGCTCTCGATGAAATGGTCGGCAATCGCGTCGTCCTCTTCGCCAGCGAGCATCACCACCTCGGCGCGGTCCACCGTCCGCCCAGCACGTCCGATCTGCTGGTAGTAGGCAATCGGCGACGACGGTCGCTGATAGTGAACGACAAATCCGAGGTCCGGCTTGTCGAAGCCCATGCCGAGAGCGACCGTCGCCACCAAGGCCTTGACATCGTTCTCGAGCAACCGTCGCTCGAGTGTCTCCCGCTTCTCGCGCTCCATGCCACCGAGATACGCGGGTGCCTCGATGCCGCGACACTCGAGCCATCTGCTCACCAGCCAGGCGTCGGCGTGGGTGAGCACATAGACGATCCCCGACCCCTGCACAGAAGGGATGTAGCTGGCGAGCCAGGCGAGCCGCTCTGCCTGCGCTGGCAGGCGCACGATCTGCAGGCACAGGCTCTTGCGCCCCAGCGGGCCGCGAATCAAACGCAGGTCATCTCCGAGCTGGTCGGTGATGTCGGCGATCACCCGGTCATTTGCTGTGGCCGTGGTCGCGAGCAGAGGCACGGCCCGTGGAAGCTGCGCCACGAGGCCTCTTATACGTCGATAGTCGGGGCGAAAATCATGGCCCCAGTCGGATATGCAGTGCGCCTCATCGACAACAAACAGGCCGAGACCGAGCGGGATCTGCGCCAGCGTCCTCGTTCTGAAGCGATCGTTGGCCAAACGCTCGGGCGAGATGAGCAGGACGTCCAGCTCATCTTTCCGCAAGGCTGCTTCGATCTCCAGCCATTCGGCTTCGTTGTGGCTGTTCAGGGTCTGCGCCGTAACACCCATACGTTCGGCCATCCTGATCTGGTCATTCATCAGCGACAGCAGCGGGCTGATGAGGATGGTGGGGCCATATCCCTGCTCACGCAGTAGCGCCGAGGCGATGAAGTAAACGAGGCTCTTGCCCCACCCCGTCCGCTGAACAACGAGCACGCGTTCGCGATCATCTACCAGGGCGAGAATCGCCTCGAGCTGGCCCGGATGGAAGTCGGCCTTAGCGCCCAGAGCTTGCTGGAGCAGCTCTCTAGCCCGCGCAGCGGAGCTCATCCGATTCCGTTCTTGTTCGTTGGCGCCGGCAACGTGGATCCTTCCTGCGCGCGATGGTTGATGCGCCAGCGACAGGCTAGCCGACGAACTCGAACAGTCGGACGGATACCCGTGATTTGATCTCACCATGGACGCTCAAGCCCTGGGCCCGACCTGTGGAGCAGAGCGCGTCTACAGTCGACAGCCGGACGATAGTGGCCGACATCCGTGGCCACTGGCTTACGACGGGGAGATTGCTGAGCCTGCGACAGCCGCCGGCCTGCCCGTGCTCTCACCCGGCGCGAGTTCGTAACCCCTTTCCGGAGCAGACATCAGATGATGATGGCGAGACCGGGATTCGAACCGGGACACCACGATTTCAGACACCCGGCCGGACGAGGACTAGAACGGAGATTTGCGGGAGCAAGAGGTCCGCGCTTGGCGCGCGTCCTCCATGCCGTGGTCCGCTCAGGCGTGCGCGAGCGGACGGATTTCGTCGAGTGTCGCGCCGAGCCGGTCCCGTGCGACCTCGATGTCGTAGCGGTCTTGCAGGTTCAGCCAGAAGCGCTCGCTGGTACCGAAATACCGCGCGAGCCTCAGAGCCGTATCGGTGGTGATGCGCCGTTTGCCGTGGACGATCTCGTTGATTCGGCGGGGGGGAACGCCGATCGCTATCGCTAGGCCATGCTGGGTGACCTCGAGTGGCTGTAGGTACTCGAGCATGAGCACCTCGCCAGGATGTATAGGGGGCATGATCGAGTCGGTACTCATGACGGGTTCCTTACCTGTGGTGTTTCAGTGGTAGTCGACGATCTCGACACCGTCGGGTCCGGCGTCCGTCCAACTGAAGCAGATACGCCATTGCTGATTAACGCGAACGCTGTAGGAGCCCGCCCGATCGCCCTTGAGCTTCTCGAGCCTGTTTCCCGGAGGGACCCGCAGATCGTCGAGCGTCTCGGCAGCATCCAGGATGAGGAGCTTCCGCAACGCCGCACGCTGGGTGCCCTGGTCGAGCTTGCGCGCCCGCTCTCGTCGCCGGACCCGCTCGGTTTCCTTATCCGCGAACGACCGCAGCACACGCCACGATGATAACGCACGACGTTATGAACGGCAGACGTTATACGACCGGATCGCAAAGAGCTACTGCAGCGCAAACGTCAGATGGCGAGACCGGGATTCGAACCCGGGACACCACGATTTTCAGAAGGCCCCGAAAACCCGCTCGCGAGTGCCGATTTGCAGGACTTCTACTGGTAACGCACGAGCCGGGTGGTCGATGCAAATTGCCGTAATTTGCGCCCGTTTTCAGGCTGATTGGGACGGGAGATCGCTGTTCCGTCCCAATCAAACGGCGCGCTCACGACTCACGCGCCGAGCAGCCCGGGGCCTCGGGCTTTGCGCCGCGACGAGCCGAGCCGAGCCGCGGCTGGAACGTCAGGCCCCGGCGGCGCGGTCGGCCGCTGGAGCCTGCGTTACCAGCTGGACGCGTTCTCCGCTGGGCAGTGTCGCGTCGAGGGAGATGCCCATGGCGGCCATGAGACGGAAGGCGTTGTCGATTGTCGGGTTCGCTGTCTCGGAAGTCAGCAGCCGACGCACGCTTGAAGCCTCGAGACCGGCGCGCTCGGCAAGCGCGCGCTTGGTCATGCCCTGCAGCTCGCGTGTGGTCTCCAACACCGTCAGCAGGGCGTTGCGTGAGCGTAGGGCCTGGACTCGCCTATCGTGCTCTGCGCGCTCGGCCTCGGACAGCAGGGCGTTGACTGCGCTCTCGTGGGCGGACTGCTTGGACATCGCTTGAGAGTAGCACGACTGTGGCATATATGCAACAACTCTTGAAGACCGACGGCGGCCGTCGCGACGTACCCGCATTCAGCTTCTTGCTGGGCCAACCGCCGGCCCGTGGCGTTGGGCTTGGCGCCACCGTCGACGATCACCACACGTTTCTCGCGTCG
>JBEKAM010000061.1:0-16984 GCA_050015915.1 Solirubrobacteraceae bacterium | reverse complement strand
ATCCTGCTCGGCATGAGCGCCACGGTGATCGGCTCGACGCTGGTCACCCACAAAGTGGAACTCGAGAAGATCGGCGGCGTCGTCATCATCGTCATGGGCGTCGTGTTCCTTGCCACGCCGTTCATCGGCATGTTCAACCGCGAGTGGCACTCCGAGACGCTGCTGCGCCTCGCCGGCCGCGGCGGTCCTGTAATCGCGGGCGCCGCGTTCGCGATCGCGTGGACACCCTGCACGAGCATCACCCTCGCGGCCATCCTCACACAGGCCGCTGTCTCAAGCTCCGCCGCCCATGGCGCGCTGCTGCTCGCCTTCTACTCCGCGGGCCTGGCGATCCCGTTCCTGTTGATCGCGCTCGCGTTTGAGCGCATGACCAACGCGCTCACCGTCGTCAAGCGCCATTTCCCGGTGATCATCGCCATTGGCGGTGCCGTCATGATCACGCTCGGAGTGCTGATTGTCACGGGCGAGTTCACCACGCTCAACTCTCAGGCCAACGAACTCCTACAGGGCACCGGCCTCAACGTTTCGAGTATCTGAGCGACGCTCGGAGAAGCTCTTTTCCCACGCTTCCTGGTTGCGCTTGGCGTCGAGTACGAACGGCGAGTAGCCGATCGCTTTGACGATACCCTCGTTGATCGCCGACTCGGGGAACGGAAGCGGGCGCATAACATCGACGAATAGCACCACGCGCGTCTCGTCGGTGTCGTTCCACACCTCGTGGTTGAAGGTGTCGTCGAAGATCATGCTCTTGCCCTCTTCCCAGTGGCGGATGTCATCGCCCACGCGGATGCGGCACGACTCGGCATCCTCGGGCACGATCAGGCCCAGGTGGTAGCGCAGCACGCCCTTGTAGGGGCCGCGGTGGTCGAGGATGTGCTTGCGCGGCGAGAGAATCGAGATCATCGCGGTCTTCATGCCCGGGATCTCGCGCATCAGCGCCGCGGTGCGCGGGCACATCTCCACGCCGAGCTTGGCTTCAAAGCCGTAGCCGTAGAGGAAGAACGTCTTCCAGCGGTCGTCGTCGGTGATCTCGATCTGGTCTTTCGAGATGTCCTGGAAGTTGGCTAGATCGGCCTGGTGCTCGAGCAGCCCTTCGGCCTCTTCCCGGATCACCGCCCAGTTCTCCTCGATGTGCTCGACCCACGGGAAGCGCTCGAGCGGGAAGAACGTCGCGTCGCCGACCAGCGAGCGCTTGCCGATAAAGCGCTCCACCGGTGCCAGGATCCGTTCGCCAACAGTGATCGTCAGCTGAACAATCCTCTCCCACAGCGACTTCTGTGACCCACCCGTCACGGTTGACAGTTTATTACGCAGGCGGGCGAAAACGGGCAAAAAATGCAAAAGCCCCGGGGCGGAAAGATCCCATCCCGGGGCTTTTGGCAAGTCAGGGTGCGACAGGCTTTTCGCTATGCAGCCTCGCGCAGCGCCGCGAGCTCAGGGCTCTCTGCAAGCTTCTTCAGCGCCCGCTGCTCGAGCTGTGAGGCTCGCTCAGCTGAGAACCCAAGCCGCTTGCCGATCGCGGTGAGCGTCTGCGGGTCCTCGCGACCCGTGCCGAAGCGCAGGGTCAGAACCTTGCGCTCGGTTTCGGGCAGCTGCTCGATCGCGCGGTGGACGATGCGCTCGCGCTCGTTCTCCCAGGCGGTCTCCTCGGGCACCTCAGCATCCGAGGGGAGCAGGTCGCCAAGCGCAGTGTCGCCGTCCTCGCCAATCTGCTGGTCGAGGCTGACGAGCGCTGCTCGCTGGTGGCGCACCTCTTCTACCTGGTCGATCGGCAGGCCGGTCTCCTCGGCCAGCTCCTCGAGCGTGGGCTCGCGTCCAAGACGTACGGACAGCTCACGCTCGACGCGCCCGACCTTGCGGGAGCGTTGGGCGACGTGGACGGGCAGGCGGATCGTGCGGCCGGAGTTCTCAAGGCCGCGCTGAATCGCCTGACGAATCCACAGCGTGGCGTACGTCGAGAAGCGAAAGCCCTTGCGCCAGTCGAACTTCTCGCTGGCGCGGATCAGGCCGAGCATGCCCTCCTGGACGAGGTCGCCCAGAGGCAGGCCCTGGTTCTGGTAGCGCCGGGCGTTCGATGCAACGAGTCGCAGGTTGGAGTTGACGAGCAGTTCCTTCGCCTGGAGGTCACCGCGCTCGATGCGCTTGGCCAGGTCGATCTCTTCTGCTGGGGTGAGCAGCGGGTAGCGGCGCGAGTGGGCGAGCAGCTGGTCGACCGCCTCGGGGATGAACGTGTCCGGGGTGCTCAGGTCCAGGCGCTCGATCGGGTTGTCCAGCCGCTCTGCCGCGGCGGCCACCGGCTCGGCGTCAGCGACGAGATCCTCGGTGTCTGGCTCGAGGGTGAGAGTGGAATTTGTGGGGGAGTCTGTCATGGGAGTCCTTCTAATCCGATGCTTGGAGTCGGAATTATAGGCCACGATAGTTGCGTTGTCAACCATCTTGTGGAGCTGGTGTCTATTTAGGTCGTTCGACGTCTCCTGGGCCGTTACCTTCCCGGCACATCAGAAAGTAAAGTGCCCACATAGGCGCCGTCTAAAACCCGCGACCGGGCGAAAAAGAGCGATCCGTCGATCTGCGAGCGTTATCGACCGCCACGCGGGGAATGTGAGTGCGGCCGGCTAAGCTCGGCGGATGAGCACCGACCTCGCTGGAAAGGTTATCGCGGTTACCGGCGCTTCGTCGGGCATCGGCGAGGCCACAGCCCTTGCCTGCGCACGCGCGGGGGCAGCTGTAGCACTGGCCGCGCGACGGATCGAGCGGATCGAACTGCTGGCGGAGCGGATCACAGCTGAGGGCGGACGCGCGATCGCCGTGCGCACCGATGTGGGCGAGGAGGCCGAGGCGCGGGCGTTCATCGAGCGCGCGCACTCGGAGCTCGGACGGCTGGATGTGCTCGTCAACAACGCCGGCGTGATGCTGCTGGGACCGATCGAGAACGCCCCCACCGAGGAATGGCGGCGCATGATCCACGCGAACGTGTTCGGGGTGCTCTACTGCACCCACGCAGCGCTGCCGCTGATGCACGCGCAGGGCTCGGGGCACATCGTCAACGTCAGCTCCGTCGCCGGACGCGTGGCGCGGCTCGGCTCAGGCGTGTACAACCTGACGAAGTTCGGCGTCGGTGCCTTCTCGGAGTCGCTGCGCCAGGAGGGCGTGGCGCTGGGCGTGCGCGTGACGCTGATCGAGCCCGGCGCTGTAGCTACCGAGCTTCCCGGCCACAATCGCGAGGAGGTGCTCGAGCAGATGGCCAAGCGCTTTGCCGGGGTCACGCCACTGTCAGCCGATGACATCGCCGACGCTGTGCTCTACGCGATCGGCCAGCCACCGAACGTGAGCGTCAACGAGGTGCTCGTGCGCCCGAGCGGCCAGGCGGGCTGATCTCCAGCAACTGCTCGCCGACGCTGTGATCGACCTGCAACGTGGCGTGCTCGATATCGAAGTGCTCACGCAGCATCTCGGCCATGCGCCTACGGGCTTCGTGGCAGTCGCACTCCGCGGCGACTAGTACGTGGGCGGATAGGGCGGGAAAGCCGCTTGAGATTTCCCACACGTGCAGGTCGTGGACCTCCACCACGCCGGACTGGGCGACGAGCGCCTCGCCGATCGCTTGTGGATCGAGGCCTTCGGGCGCGGCCTCCAGGAAGATCCGGCCCGAGGCCTTCACGAGCGAATAGCCGGATCGTGTCATCAGCGCGGCGATCAGCAGCGAGACGATCGGATCGGCCCGCTGGAAGCCACTGGCAAGGATCACCGCGGCGGCGATCGCCGTGCCGATGAACCCGTACATATCGGTGAGGATGTGCTGGAAGCTACCCTCGATGTTCAGACTGCGGCGGTTCGCCTTCGACAGGCTCCAGGCGGCGGCGAGGTTGACGAGCATGCCCGCCAGCGCGACGATCAGTACCGCGAGCGCCTGCACGTGCGGTGGCGCGAACAGGCGGCGGATGGCCTCGTAGGCAATGAACGCGGCCAGGATTAGAAGCGTCACGCCATTGGCCTGGGCAGAGAGGATCTCCACACGGCGAAAGCCGAAAGTCATTGCCCCAGCAGCGGGCCGGGCTGCCAGACGCAGCGCCAGCAGCGAGAAGCCGATCGCGCCAGCGTCGGTGAGCATGTGGCCGGCGTCTGAGAGCAACGCGAGCGAGTGGGCGACCACGCCGACCGTCACCTCGACGGCCATGAAGGCGAGGATCAGGCCAAGGGCCACTGCCAGCCTGTCGGCGTCGGCATCGGGCTCGACGGCGTGGGAGTGCCCAGCATGTGAGTGCCCAGCGTGCTCGTGGGTCATCCGCTCACGATACGGTCTCCCGACGATGGCGCACACGAGCGAGGGGGAGCACGTGCTCACGCAGCGGGCCACGACCCTGGTGTCGATCACCGTGGCCGGTCTGCTCGTGATCCTGAAGCTGGGCGTCGGCCTGGCCACGGGCAGCCTGGGCCTAATCTCGAGCGGCATCGAGTCAAGCGGCGACGTGGTGGCCGCGGCGCTGACGGTCTTCGCTGTGGGGCTGGGCGGCAGACCGGCCGACTTCGACCACCCCTACGGGCACCGTCGCGCGGAGAACCTCGGGGCGCTGGGCGAGGCCGCGCTGCTGGTGGGGGGCGGGGTGCTTGTGAGCGTGGAGGCGATCACCCGCCTCAGTAGCGACGCCAAGGCGCCGGTGATCCACTGGTATGAGTTCGCGGTCATCGGCGTGGCGCTCGTCCTGGAACTGAGCCGTATGGGCGTCGCGCTGGCGGGCGCGCGGCGCTACGACAGCCCGGCGCTGCGCGCCAACGCGCTGCACTTCGCCAGCGACATTGGCGGCTCATTGGCGGTGCTCGCGGGTCTTTTGGCGGTGCGCGCGGGCGTGCACGACGGCGATTCGCTGGCGGCGCTACTCGTCGCGGTGATCATCTTCACGGCGGCGAGCAGAGTGATCGCCAGGAACACCAACGCCCTGATGGACCACGTCCCCGCGCAGACGCGCACGACCGCCGAACGGGCGATCGCGCAGCTGGGGGAGGACATCGAGCTCGATCGCCTGCGGCTGCGCGAGTCGGCGGGGCGCTACTTCGCCGACGTGGTCGTCAGCGTGCCGCCCGGGCAGGCCGTGGTGGAGGGTCATCACGCGGCGGACCAGGTGGAGCGTGCGCTCGAGCAGGCGCTGCCTGGCAGCGATGTGGTCGTGCACGTTGAGCCTCGCCGCCAGGGCCTTGACCTGCGCGACCGGGTGCTCGCGATCGCGCTGGCGGAGCCTCTGGTCAAGGAGGCCCACGACATCACGATCTTCGAGCAGCGGGGATCCAGCAGCGTCTCGCTGCACCTGAAGTTCCCCGACGATCTCGACCTTCGCGCGGCTCACGAGATCGCCGAGCGCGTCGAGCGGGGGATCCGCGCGCGACCGGGCGTGGCAGACGTGCAGACGCACCTCGAGCCGCTCGAGCGGCCGCTGGCCGCCGGCCGCGAGGACGTGCGCGCGGACGAGGAGACGATGGGCTCGATCGAGCGGCTGGTGAGGGCGCGCACCGGCAACGACCCGCAGCGGGTGAGGCTGCTGGCGACCGACGCCGGCTACGTACTATTTCTGACGCTGAGCGTCGACCCGTACGAGTCCCTGACCGAAGCTCACCATCTGGCGAGCGAACTCGAGGAGGACCTGCGTCAGCAGATCACGGGCATCGCTGATGTGGTCGTACACACCGAGCCGTAGCTACTTCCTCGGGCAGGGCGCGGTGTAGCTGACGCTCACCGTCTCCGGCTTGGAGATGTCGCCGTTTTCCGCGAACGTGACTTCGCTCTTGACCGGAAAGCCACCAGCGGGGCAGGTGGCTGGTACGCGCCCGTAGTAGATCGCCTTCCCATGCGAGCGGTAGGCCGAGCCGGCGATCACTTCGATCGTCTTGACCGACGCGTACGGCGCACCGGGCACGCTGGCAACGAGTGGCACTTCGACTTCTAGCTCCTGGCCGAAGCCGCCGGCACCGCCGAGATCCTTGAATCGCCCGCCGGAGAGAATTTCAAGCGACACCGGTGAGTGACCGTCGCTGAAGAACTCAAAGCCGCCGCCGGGCGCGTAGAAGGATGAGATTTCCACCGCCTCTTCGACGCGTTCACCGCCGAAGGTGACGTAGCCGAGCGCACGGCCGACCGGGCCCGCGGCGGAGCCTTTTGGGCACTTGATCGGACCGAACTGTTCGAGCAGTGGCTTGGCGCAGGTTGGGAAGCCACTCGGATGCAGTTGTGTGCCGTTCGGCAGGTAGAAGTTGATGCCGATAATCGGCGGCGGCGAGCCTTGGTATTCGCTGCCTTCGATCTCATATTCGGTCTTCAGGGCTGTGCCCGCACCGAGGATGTAGCCGGTGTGCGGGAACCCGGGAATAGGGACGGGGATGACTTTGAACTTGACCGTTGGCAACGCTGCAGCGAGGTTTGGCAGCGTCAGTGCCACGAGGCAAACGGCTGCGATGCAGGTGCACGCCCGGCGCACCGGCTCACTCCTCGGCCAGGCGTTGCAGCAGTGTGACGGCCTCCATCAACGTCTGCTGCTCCTGAGGTGAGAGGTCCTCGGCGATGGCGCGCGCGAGCCATCCCTCGCGCTGGCGGCGGTCGGCTTCGAGCGTCTCGTGGCCCTGATCGGTGAGCTCGACGAGGGTGCGCCGCCCATCGGCGGGGTCGGGGCGCCGGGCGATCAGGCCGTCGCCCTCGAGGTCTGAGATCGTCTGCGTCATCGACTGCGGGCGCACGCGCTCGGCGATGGCGAGGTCGCCGATCGACTTGGTGCCTTCGCGGTCCAGTCGCCCGAGCACGGCGCCCTGGGACAGCGAGAAGCGATGCTCGGCGCGCAGGCGGCGCATCAGGTGGCCGAGCACCATGCGTAGCTCGCTCGCCAGACGTGTGGTGTCAACGGCCGAAGCCACGGTTTGCACACTATATATGGAGAAGAGCAGGGAAACTGCTCAGTTTTCCTGTATAATTTATTTAGATGGATAGCGCGGTGGTTACCCAGGCGAAGGCGAGCGCAAGCACGCCTAATTCCGACTCAGGCGGGTCGGATCGCTACAAGTGGATCGCGCTGTCGAACGTGACGCTTGGAGTACTGCTGGCGACGCTGGACGGCTCGATCACGTTGATCGCGATGCCGGACATCTTCCGCGGCATCCACCTCGATCCGCTGGTGCCGGCGAACAGCTTCTACCTGCTGTGGATGATCCTCGGCTTCCTGGTGGTGACGAGCGTGCTGATCGTGAGCCTGGGGCGGCTGGGGGACATGTACGGGCGGGTGAAGATGTACAACCTCGGCTTCGTCATCTACACGATCGCGTCGCTTTTGCTGACGGTGGACTGGATGGACGGAAGGGCGGGCGCCCTGTACCTGATCGGCTTCCGGATCGTGCAGGGGATCGGCGCGGCGTTCCTGTTGGCGAACGCGGCGGCGATCATCACCGACGCGTTTCCCGCAAACCAACGCGGCATGGCGCTGGGCATCAACAACATCGTGGGCGTCAGCGGCATGTTCGTGGGCCTCGTGCTGGGCGGCCTGTTGGCGCCGATCGACTGGCGGCTGGTGTTCCTGATCTCGGTACCGGTGGGGCTTTTCGGCACGGTGTGGGCGTATCTGAAGCTCGAGGAGCGCAGTACCCCCAAACGCGCCAAGGTCGACTGGTGGGGCAACGTCTTCTTCGCCCTCGGCCTGATCCTGATCATGGTGTCGGTCACGTACGGAATCCGCCCCTATGGCAGCTCCGCCACCGGCTGGGGCAGCCCGCGGGTGCTTGGTCTGCTGGGCGCGGGAGTGGCGTGCCTAGCCGTGTTCGCGGTGATCGAGAGCCGTGTGGCCGAGCCGATGTTCCGCCTGCCGCTGTTTCGCATCCGCGCGTTCACGTTCGGGACGCTGTCGACGTTCCTCTCGGCGATCGCGCGCGGCGGGCTGATGTTCATGCTGATCATCTGGCTGCAGGGCATCTGGCTGCCGCTGCATGGCGTCAACTTCACCGACACGCCGCTGCGCGCGGGCATCTACATGCTGCCGTTGACGCTCGGCATGCTCGCCGCCGGCCCGACGTCCGGATATCTGTCAGACCGCTTCGGCGCGCGCTGGTTCGCGACCGGCGGGATGCTCGGCTCGGCGCTGAGCTTCTTCCTGCTGACGCTGCTGCCGATCGACTTCTCGTTCTGGCTGTTCGCGGCCGTGCTGGCGCTGGTGGGCATCTCGATGGGCATGTTTGCCTCACCCAATCGCGCGGCGGTGATGAACAGCTTGCCACCGCAGCACCGGGGCGCCGGCGGCGGCATGAACCAGACGTTCCAGAACTCCGCGCAGGTGCTCTCGATCGGCGTGTTCTTTACGCTGATGATCCTTGGCCTCGCCTCGAACCTGCCGCACACGTTGTCCTCAGGTCTTCAGGCGCACGGGGTCTCGGCTACCGCGGCGAGCAGCGCCGCGCACACGCCGCCGGTGTCGGTGCTGTTCGCGGCGTTTCTCGGCTACAACCCAATCGAACACCTCGTCGGGGCGCACGTACTCGGCTCGCTTTCGGCCGCCAACCGCGCGACCCTAGCCGGGCGCTCGTTCTTTCCGCACCTGATCTCGGGGCCGTTTCGCACGGGCCTACACGAGGCATTCCTGTTCGCGATCCTCGCCTGCCTGATCGCGGCCGGTGCATCCCTGTTGCGTGGGGGTAAGTATCACTATGCCGAGCCTGTGCAATCCCCGGCCACCGGCGCGGGGGCCAACGGCGTGGTTGTGAGCGCCGACAGCGGCGTGCAGAGCTTGGATCACAATGGCGCGAGTACGCTCGCGCGAACTACTACAAGAGAGGAGCAGCATGCGCGTTGAGTGGTATGGGCAGTCCACATTTCACCTGAGCGCAGGTGGGCAGTCGGTGGCAATCGACCCGTTCGGGGACATGTCGGCGGCGGCGAGCCACGGCATCGAGTTCAACTACCCGCCACTCGAGGGCGTGGAGGCGGACCTGTTGCTCGTGACTCACGAGCACGGCGACCACAACGGTGTTGAGGCGATCGGTGGCGACCCGGTGATCCTGCGCTCGACGGCGGGCACGCTTGAGTCACCGCTTGGACAGGTGACGGCGATCGCCTCCGAGCACGACGATCAGGCAGGCACGGCGCGGGGGCCGAACACGATCTTCGTGTTTGAGCTGGACGGGCTGCGGGTCGCGCACTTCGGCGACTTCGGCCAGAGCGGGCTGCGTCCCGAGCAGGAGGCTGCGCTCGGCGAGATCGACCTGCTGATCATCCCCGTGGGCGGCGGTCCGACGATTGGCGCCGAGCAGGCGTCTGTCCTCGTCGAGCGGCTCTCTCCGAAATGGGTCGTGCCGATGCACTACCGCACGCCACGCATCAGCTTCCTCGAGACAGCTGACGAGTTCCTGGAGCGCTCCGCGCACGTGGAGCGCCGGGAGCAGAGCGCGTTTGAGACGAGCGAGCTGCCGCAGACGGACGGACCGCTCGTGGTGGTCCCCGCAGCGCCTTAGAACTAAGCGTATAAATCGAGTGAATCGAAGAAAGGCGCTGAGATATGAAGATTGGACGACTGCTGCTGCGCGTGGCCGTGGGAGGGTTCTTCTTTGGACACGGCACACAGAAGCTGTTTGGCTGGTTCGGCGGACACGGCCTTGAGGCTACGGCGAAGGCATTCGACGGCATGGGGCTGAGACCGGGCAAGGCCAACGCGATCGTGGCCGGCGCGGCCGAGGCTGGCGGCGGTGCGCTGCTGGCCAGCGGGGTGGCGACGCCTGTAGCAGCATCGGTGCTGACAGCGACGATGATCACGGCGATCGAGACGGTGCACGGCAGCAAGGGCCCGTGGCTCACCAACGGTGGCTACGAGTACAACGTGGTTCTGATCGCGGCGGTGCTGGCACTCACCGAAAGCGGCCGCGAGCATCCCGGCAGAGTGGCGAGCGCGGCGCTGTTGGTCGGCGGGCTGGGCGCACTCGGAGCTCATCTGGCAGCCGCGGCCGCACCGCCTGCGCCGCCCGAGGCTGAGCAGGCAGCCGGCACCGAGCAGGTCGCGACCGGCTAGCTTTGGCGGCACGCCCGGGAAGGATGTAGACGGGGACGGTGTCTTAAGGCCCGATGTCACCAACACGACGGAGGATCTGACCACATGAGCTCCCAAATGCAAATTCGCGCACTCAAGCGCATGCCCCGACTTTCAGCACTGCCCCTGCTCGTGGGAGGCGTGCTGGTGCTGGCCGGCTGCGGCAGCTCCTCCAACACGACCGGCTCCACGACGACAACGTCGAGCTCCTCACCGGCAACAACGTCCAGCAGCGCAGGCGCTTACGGAACGAGCACTGCTGCTGCGAGCAGCGCCGCAGCGAGCGCGTCCGCGGGCGTGCAGGTCTCGACCAAGACGATCTCCGGGCTGGGGCCGGTGCTGGTGAACGCCGCGGGCCGAACGTTTTACATGTTCACGCCGGATAACCACGCAAAGGTGACGTGCCTGAGCAGCTGCCAGTCGCTGTGGCCGCCGGCGAAGCTGTCGAGCGGACAGAAAGCCACCGCGGGCGGAGAAGTGAAGGCCGCACTGCTGGGTAGCGACCCGAACCCAGAAGGCGGCGCGGTCGTCACGTACGCGGGATGGCCGCTTTACACCTACGCGGCGGACTCCGGCCCGGGTACCGCCAATGGTCAAGGGGTCAGCGCCAACGGTGGCCTATGGTATGTCCTCTCGCCGTCTGGAAAGATGATCACGAAGGCGCCTTGACCGTGAACGAAAGCCCGATCGACACCCACCGCCGGAGGAGCTGGCCAACGGCACTACTGCTCGCGGTGGGCGTGCTCGCGCTGGCCGGCTGCGGGAGCTCGTCGAGTGGCGGCACGTCGTCACCGACGACGGGTTCAACCGCAACGACCACGGTTAGCGGCAGCTCGACGTCGACGGCAACGTCCACGACATCGAGCACCGCGCCGAGCGGAGCGTTGAGCCTGGCGGCCAACCCGGAAGGCCAGCTCGCCTACAACAAGACCTCGCTGACGGCCAACGCAGGCAAGGTGTCGATCGACTTCACGAACATGGCGCCGTTGGACCACAACATGACGATCGAATCCGCGGCGCACAAGATCCTCGGGGCAACACCGACGTTCTCAGGCGGCTCGAAGGTTCTCACGCTTGACCTGAAACCGGGCACTTACAAGTTCTTCTGCTCGGTGCCCGGCCACCGTATGGCGGGCATGGAAGGCACGCTCACCGTCAAGTAGTTTTGAAGTTCTCTCGACCCGCCGGTGAGTCGCTTACCGCCGACGCGGACCGGACCGCGAGACAGTGGCGTCAGCCGTTGACCTCGACGATGTCGCCGATGGCGAGCTTGCCGAAGACGGTGTGAGCAGCTTCAATCGGTAGCTCGACGCAGCCGTTGGACTGCGGGAAGCCATACGATTCGCGGGGGTAGCCGTGGACGGCGTCACCGCCGTTGAAGTAGTTGACCCAAGGCACGTCGGGCACGTCGTATTTGGTGCCGTCGACATCGGTGCCGCTCATCGTGGTCGAGACATAGCGGGCGTAGATGGGGAAGATGCCCTGTTCGGTTTCAGCACCGGGCACACCGGTGTTGACGAGTGTGGTGAACACGACGTGGTTGCCGCGGTGTACCTGGAGTGTCTCGGGCAGCGACTCGGAAACACTCACCCACGTGTAGGGCTCATGGTCGCGCCGGTTGTTGGTCTCGTCGTAGAGCAGTGACTCCCAGGTGGCAACGTTAGGTTCGCCGCTCGCTTCCAGCCCCCGGTCGGCTTGGTAGACCTCAAGCGCACCACGGGTGACCGCATCGAGCTTTCCCATCTGTGTCCTCGGCGCATCGGCGGGGTGGGGGACGAGCACGCCGCGGGGCGGGTGGAAGGCGTTTTCGGCGGCTTGACGGCGTGTCTCGGGGCCGCTTGTGACGGACACGTCGTAGCGAGGGTGGAGCTTCGCGCCGAGATAGCCCAAGCGCGCGAGCGCCTGCTGGAGCCCGGCGATCGACGGGCAGGCGACGTGCAGGGTGACGGTCTGGCGCTTGCCCAGCTGGCTGTGGGCTGTGGAGCTTGTACGCGCCCATACAGTCAGCGCATAGTGGGTGCAGGGCTCAAGCGTGGAGGTGGGCGTGAAGACCTCGTCGTTGCCGACGATGCTCCATGTGCCGGCCACTTTCGGCGTGAGTAGCGGCATCGGCGAGGTGGGGGACACGGGCGCGGAGAGCGCCACAGCGATCGGCTCGGTCCCGTTGGTGAGGGTACGACTGGGTAGCGCGGCCAGGCGTGTGGGTGGTAGAGGCGAGGCGGCGGCACTCGCGCTGGCGGCACCGGTACCGGGCACGCTGGCGATGCCATGACCTTGCGCGGAGAGCGCTACGACACCCACGATCGCCAAGGCCACCACCACAAGAACTACAAGAAATCCCCGTTTCACGGCCTAGAGGCTAACGCATGAAGTTCCCGCTACATGCAGCTATTTCGTCAATTTTTCGACCCTTGAAGAGATTTGCTCAGGTTTTTATCCAGGGTGCGTCCGCGTGAGAGAGAAAGTGCATGGCGATGCCCACTGCGAGCGCGATTGCGGCTGCGACGGCGAGCGCGGACGCCACTGTGACGTGCAGTACGAGTAGCCCGCCTACGAATGCCCCGAGCAGCATCGCCACGACAGCCACGACGCGCCGTGCGAACATCCCCGCCGTCTCGCGGCTGCGTCCGAGGAGAGCAAGGTCCGAGGCGATGCCGGTGAGCGTGCGGGTGAGCACGGTGGTGGTGAGCTCCGGTACGGCGAGCAGCTGTGCGGCGGCGTTCTGTATGCCCATGGCGATGGCCATAGGGACGATCAGCGCGTAGCTCTGGGGCGTGCTGAGCGGTTTGGTGAGTGTCAGCGCGACGACCAGGGCGATTACTAGCAGCGCCGCCTGCGTAATGGTCGCCGTTCGCAGCATGTGCCCGCGGTGGTCGGGATGCAGCACGCGATAGCGCCCGCCTGCGGACGCGCCGACGAGGAACGACCCGAGCGCGACGAGCGAGGAGCTCGCGGAGACGCCGTGGGCGCCGGCTAGTGCGAAGCCTAGAAAGACGACGTTGCCGGTCATGTTGGCGACGAACACGTGGCCGAGCTTCAGATAGCTGGTGGCGTCGACCACGCCGGTGACCACGGTGAGCACGATCATCACCGGCACAAGCGGCCCGTGGCGATCGCCGGGGGCCGGCCAGAGGCTCCTCAGTGCCTCGCGCATGCCGATCAGTCCAGGTAGCTGACGAGGTCCTCGAGTGGCGCGCGCTCGGGCACCCGCTGCTCCTGCACGGCATAGCCGAGATACAGCAGCCCGATCGGCTGCTCGCGGGAATCCAGGCCAAGGATCTCCCGACCGCGTGGATCGTCCAATAGCGGGACGGTGCGCCAGTAGCCGGCGAGGCCGCGAGCGTGCGCACCGAGCAGCACCAGGTAGGCGGCGACGGCGACAGCGAGCTCGTCGTCGCGGTCCTGGCTTGGGTCATCGCCCAGTTGAGCTGAGACGGCTACGAGCGTGGGGGCGCGCTTCAGCTTGACGGCGGACCCGGGCTGCTGTGACTCCGCGAGCTCCATCAACCGCTCTCGCGTGCGCTCGCCGAGCACGCGAAAGCGCCAGGGGTTGGTGAGATGGTGGTTGGGCGCCCAGCGGGCCAGCTCGAAAAGCTCGTCCAGAAGCGCAGCGTCGACAGGCTGGCTACTGAAAGCCTTGTGCGTACGGCGGGTGCGGATAGCCTTCTCGAGATCCATGGCGCACCACAGTAGTGCCGATCCCCGAATTACCCGCTCGATTGTCGAGTTGCTCGCTTGATTGCGGCTGCGGGCGCCTGGTCAAAGACGCGATGAGCATCGCTGAAATCGTGGCGATCGCCGCGGGCGGCATGGCGGCGGGCGCGATCAACACGCTGGTTGGTAGCGGCACGCTGATCACCTTCCCGGTGCTACTGGCGTTTGGGTACGCGCCGGTGACGGCAAACGTGTCGAACACGATCGGACTGGTCCCCGGCTCGGTGTCGGGCGCAATCGGCTACCGGCGCGAGCTCGCGGGCCAGCGCGCGCGGGCGCTGCGCTTCGGCGCGATGTCACTGAGCGGGGGCATCACCGGGGCGGTGCTGCTGCTGGTGTTGCCGTCCTCGGCGTTCAAGGCGATCGTGCCTGTTTTCATCGTGATCGCACTCGTCTTGACGGTGGCGCAGCCGCGTCTGGCGCGGTGGCTGACCAAGCGTGAGATCGACCTCGAGCGCAAGGGCGCAGTACTCGTACCGCTGGCGATTTATCTGACAGGCGTGTACGGCGGCTATTTCGGCGCGGCGCAGGGCATTCTGCTGCTGGCGATCCTTGGTGTGGCGTTGGCGCAGGATCTACACCGCACGAACGCTCTGAAGAACGTGTTGGCGGCCCTGACCAACGGCGTGGCGGGGCTGTATTTCATCTTCGCCGCGCACGTCGACTGGGGGCCTGCGGCGATAATCGCGTGCACCTCGATCGTCGGAGGACAGCTCAGCGCGCGTTACGGGCGCCGGCTGCCGCCGGACGCGCTACGGGCGCTGATCGTGGTGGTGGGGGTGTTCGCGATCGTGCGGTTGCTCGTCGACTGAGCGTGACCGGCAGCTGTGCTCAGCGCTGGGGCGCGTCTGATCGGTGAAGCTCAGTGCAACTGGTCGATGAACGTGTAGATCACCATCAGGCTGACGACGATGACGAACACGCGTAGCGCCCATAGGCCGGCGCTGACACGGGGGCTGAGCGGCGCCCGCGGCACGGGCCGAGATGTCTCGGCGACGAACTGGTCGCGCTCGAGGTGCATGATCAGCTGGTCCTCGGTGCGCTCCTGAGCCTGCAGATCCTGCTCGGGGATGCAATCGCGCTCTGCTGGCGCCTCGTGGCTGCGAGGAGTCTCGGTGCTCATGAGCCGATCAGGTGGACTGTCTGCAGGAAGGAGTCGATGCCGTAGGCGGCTCCACAGATGCCCACGAACGCGATCACGCCAATGCCGACGATGTTGGTCGAGCGCTTGTTGGCCCACGGGCCCATTAGCCCCTTGTCGTTGGCGAGCATGACCATCAACACGAGGCTCACTGGCAGCAGCACGGTGGCGAGCACGTTGGCGTTGAGCGCGATCGACAAGAGCGGTGCGCCGGGGATGAGGATGACGACGGCGGCAAGCAGCGCGACACCGATGTTGGCGGCGTAGAAGACGGCGGCTCCGCGAGGCGAGCTGTTGAAGCTGTGGGAGGCGCCGATGCATTCACCGGCGGCGTAGGCGGTACTGGCGGAGATGGTGAGGATGGCAACAGCGCCCGCCTCGATCAGCCCAAGGGCGAACACGGTTCCTGCAGCACCACCGGCGACATGCTCGAGCGCCTGCGGGAAACCTGCGCCGGCGAACCCTTGGATGCCGGACCCGCCATGAGTGAGCAAAGCTGCCCCAGCAACGAGCGCGCCGATGCCGAAGATCGCGGCGAGCACGGCCCCGAGCCCGGTGTCGTAGCGGCCGTGGCGAACGTCGGATGGGGTCATGCCCTTGTCGGCGGAGGCGCTCTGCTGGAAGAAGATCATCCATGGCGTAACGGTCGCGCCGATTGTGGAGGCGAGCAGTAGCAACAGGGTGTTGAAGCCGCCGCCGGGAAACGGCGTGAAGTCAAACGAGCTGGCGACCGCGCCGACATTTGGTTTGACGAGGATCGCGGCGAGCAGGAACAGGCCGTTGAAGGCAGCGAGACCCAGCACGATCCGCTCCCAGCGCCAGTAGCGCCCGCCGCTGAGAGTGAACACGACGAGCGCAAGCCCGAGCGCAACGGCGACACCGGCGCCGAGGTGGAAATAGGCGAGCCCGACGCGGATGGCGACGAACTCCGCCACGAGCGTCACCAGGTTGGTGAGCGTGAGGTCGCCGGCGCCGAACCAACCCCAGACGCGGCCGTAGCGCTGCAGGACGAGCTCGCCGTAGCCGCGATGTGTGACGGCACCGACGCGCATGCACATCTCCTGGCATACGTATGCCATGGCGAACAGGATGGGAATAAACGGGACGAAGAAGCCGAGCCCGTACTGGGCCCCGTCGGAGGCGTAGGCAATCATGCTCGGGCCGTCGTTCTCGCCGAGCATGGCGAGAATCCCGGGGCCGACGAGCAGCCACAGCAGGTGCCACCGCCGGTGCTGACGGCGCGCGTGGTGAACGCGTGAGCGGTCGCGCGAGCGGGCCGTGTCCTCGTCGGTCAGCTGCGGCTGGCGCAGCAGGGGGGATGAGACGGTGGCTTCAGGCGTGCCCATCCACCGCTCCTAGATCTGGGGCTGCCAGCGGCTGCTGCATGTCCGGGCAATCGACTTCAACGCGCATCGCTCCCGCGAGCTGCCCGCCGATGGCGTGCTCGCGCTCGCCGAACTGCACGAACAGCGGCCCGCCGAATGGCTGGCGCTCACGGACGGTGAAGCGCTCGCCGGGGGCGATGCCGCGCTCAGCGAGGTATCGCAGCATCTCGGGGTCCGAGTCCGACACGCGCACGAACAGGCCGGCGTCACCGGGCTGCAGGCTCTCCATGCGATCGGTGGCGCGCTCTTCGAGCTCGAGCTCGGCACTGGGAATGGGATCGCCGTGGGGATCGACGGTGGGGTGCCCGAGCTTGTCGGCAATCAGCGCCTCGAGGTCCTCGGAGAGGACGTGCTCGAGGACCTCAGCCTCGGCATGCACACGATCCCAGGGCATCCCGAGCGCCTCGGCGAGGTAGCTCTCGAGCAGGCGGTGATGGCGGATGACCTCAAGCGCGATGCGTCTGCCGTCCTCGGTTAGGCGCACTCCCCGGTAGGGCACATGTGTGATCAAGCCGAGCTCGTCGAGCCGCTTGAGCATCGCGGATACGGAGCCTGAGGTGATACCAAGACGCTCTGCGAGGGCGTTTGTGGAGACCGGCTCGTCCTTGCGCGATTCAAGCGAGAAGATTGCCTTCGAGTAGTCCTCGACGGCGGGCGTACGCAATAGATCCTTGGTGGACATGGACATAGATTATGGCATG
>JBEKAM010000060.1:0-16990 GCA_050015915.1 Solirubrobacteraceae bacterium | reverse complement strand
ATGATCCGCCGTACCGAGTCCCAGCTCGGCGCCGTCCGCCCGCCTTCGATGCGAGCCAGCGTTCCCACGGAAATGCCCGCACTTGACGCAAGCGCCTCCTGCGTGATGGCGCGTTGTTCGCGTAGTCCTTTGAGCGCTGCCGCCAAGGACAGGTCGGGAGCGGGCGAGCGCGGCACGCGGGAACCTTCGCATGGCCCGGCCATCTAAACCATGCCTTCTATGACTAGCCATTGACGGCTAGCTATACGTGAGAGTACGCTGGGGGTGTCCAGCAAATAAGTGCCCCCGCGCTGCGCAAACAGCCGGGGGCGTGGCAAGGAGCCGTAACTCCCATGCCTCCGGAGAATAACCCGCGAGCTATGCCCCTGGCCGTAGCGATCTACGGCCACGATGTGCGTGTCATCAGCGACCCCGCGATGCTGGACCGGGAGCTGGTCGTACACGACCGCATATCGAAGGGCGCGAGGCGCGGCGCTCAACGCACCCCGCGTCCGGGCGAGCTTGCGGGCTCCGGTGCCCTCCGGTACGGCGAGCTGGCGATCAACACACGCTCCCGCGTCGTCACATACGGGCCGATGCCCGTGATGCTTCGCCGCCGCGAGTACGCGCTGCTCACGCACATGGCCCACGACCCCGAGCGCGTATGGACCCGACACGAGCTGCTGCGCGACGTATGGGGCTACCGCTCGGACGGCATTACGCGCACCGTAGACAGCCACGCATCGCGGCTGCGCGCCAAGCTCGCGGCGGCAGGGGCCGTCGGATGGGTCGTGTCGGAGTGGGGCGTCGGCTACCGGCTCGCGCCCGGCTGATGCCCGAACGGAAGCTCAAGCCACGTAGTCCCTCGCAGGCAGCGCTCGGTCTAGCCGTAGAGCAAGTGATCGCCGAGCGGCGCGGGATCAGCCAAGAATGGGTGGCGAAGAAGGCCGGCCTGGACGTGCGGCAGGTCAACGCGATCATCTGCGGGCAGGCCAACCCGACGTATCGGACCCTGCTGCGACTCTGCGACGGGCTCCGCATCCCACCCAGCGAGCTGATGCGGCGCGTCGAGGCGCTCCGACGCTCCGGGCCGGCCGACGAGTGGCGTCCGGGAACCGCAGCGCCGCCCGCGCAAGCCCCTCGAACATGGCTGTGAACGTCTGGACGTTTTCGTTCTATGACTTTGTTCGCGACCGTTCAGCCCATCGACGGCATAGCCTCGACGGAAAGCCGCTCGCGCCCATCGCGGCACAGGGCTGGCCAGTCGCAATCGGTTAGACCGGGGGCTCCGGGGAACAGGTCGACCCGGATGGGCTCCCGGCCTTGCGGTAGCGCGAGCGCGTGGCCTGCGGGCATCGCGCGGAGGTCCGCTGGTTGGATGACTCGCTCGCGCTGCTGGGCGTAGGAATGGCTGTCTCCGCCGGTGTAGGTTCGCCCGGCTCGCTCGACCTGATGCGAGGTCGAGGTGTTCTCGCTCACCTGCGGGCGCCACACGAGCTGCTCGCCGCAGGCATCTGAGACAAGCTGCGCGGTGTATGGGTCGGCGACGCCGGCGAGCACCAGCCGCAGCGCGGGCGTCGACCACATCGTCGCCGTCTCGTGCTCGCCCCAGCGCGCGCGGGCCTGGCTCATGTCCTGCACCCCCAGCACCGGGACGATGCCCTGCTGGATGCCCTCGCTGAGCAGCCGGGGGAGCGAGCGGATCGGTGCGATGTTCGCCACCTCATCCAGTGCGAGCAGCAACGGGTGCTTGAGACGCCCGGTGGGCGAGGTGATCGCCAGGTCGATCGCCTGCGCGCACAGAGCGTCGAGCAGGGCCGCGATCAGCGGCGCAAGCTCCTCCTGGATACGTGACGGGGAGACGACGTAGAGGGTGCCGTTCTTCGCGATCAGCTCGCCAAGGTCGATCTGTGGCGTGAGAGCGGGGTCGCTGGATGCGCGGACGGCTGCACGAGAGGCCCACGCGAGCGCGACCTGTGCGGTGCCGAGCACGGAGGTTCGGTAGTCCCCGACGGCCTGCGCGGCCACACCGGATAGCTCCTCAAGCGCGATCGTCGCGCCTGCCCCGCGGAGGATCTCCGCGGGCTGGGAGAACTCCGAGCGGCCGAGCCATCCACGCGCACGATCGATCCCCCGACCCGATAGCGCGGCGGCGTGAAACAGCGGCGCGAGCAGCGCGCGTGCGGCGATCGCGAAGTGCTCGCCGTGGCGGACCGTCTCATCCGCGGAGGCCGGCGAGAGCAGCGCGGCAGCGACCTCGACCGCGCCGTCCCACGTCTGACAGCGTGAAAGCGGGGAGAACCCGACACTCGCCTCCGAGTGCCCGAGCGAGCCAGTTGGGTCATACACCGCAACCGGGCCGATCCGCGCGCGGTGCCCGGCGCTCGCCAAGATGTCGCCCTTGGTCGAAGTGACAAGCGCCGGACCCGCCCACGCCGCGAGCGTCGGCGCGATCACTTTCCGTGTCTTGCCCGCCTTCGGTGGTCCGACGATGATCGCCGCACAGCCCGGCGGAGAACGCAGAACACCATCCTCGGCGTGCCCAGCCCAAACACTCGTTCCAGCCGTCGACGGTGCAACGCGAGCAACCCACGGGTCATCAGACCCCGCGGGCGGCAGAGCGCGCGCCCGGCTCGACTCGTTCGCCCCGCCCGTGCCCCGGATGAGCCACAGGCCGGCGGCCGCGCACGCGGCGAAGCTCGCGCCAATGAGCAACAGCACGATCACGGCCAGCGCGGAGATTGTGGTGGCCGTCGCTCGCGCACCAACGGCGCGCGCAGCGGTTCGGGTTCACCCGGCGGGCGCGGTGGTTCTCGCTCGCGGCTGCGGACGTTCGGCGCGAGCACCATGCCCAGCGCGAGCAGCAGGTACGCGACGAGCCCCATCACGATCGGCGAGGCGGCGAGGATCGCGTGCAGGGGATACCGCGGGCCTGCACCCGTGGTGCTGTCAAAGCCACCGTGCGCGTTCTTCCACGCCCTCGCCGTAGGGCCAGCCCACACGTCCCAGCAGAACCACAACAACAACGCGAGCAGCCCCCCACCCTTCAGCCTCGCCGGCCAGCGCCACCCGTCCAGCTCGACCGGGCGCAACACACGATTCATCGCCGCCGAGCACAGCGCCCACGCAAACACCGGCACAAACACCGGCGCCGACCACCAGCCGAACCGCAAGCCGACCGCCGAGAAAACCACGCGCAACGCCAAGATCAGCAGCGCCGCCACCGAGCCGAACACGAGCAGCGCCTTCATCCGCGCGTCCTGGTCGGCTTCCTTATCCGCACGCGAGCGGCCAGCCAACAACGAATCCGCCCAGCCCGGCGGACGATCCAGCCGGCCCCGAGAGCCACGCGAACGGCCACGCCCCGGATCGCTACCCATCACGCCCACCTCCCTTTGCCTTCGGCGCCTCCGCCAAGCTCGCCAGCAACGCCGCCTGTGTACTGCGCCTAAACGCTGGACGCGCCGTGCCTGCCGTCCGCGTGCCCGTGCGGCCTGCCGCCTGCCCGCGCGTGCTCGCGGCCTGCGCTGCGAGCCAGTCTTCGAGCATCGCGCGGGTGAAGCGCAGATGCCTCCCAACTCGCAGGCAGGGCAAATGCCCGAGTCGCGCCGCGTCGCGAACCCACGACACCCGCACGTTCAACAACGCCGCCGCAGCCACGCAATCAAGCAGCGGCTCCGACAACGACACCATCTCGCCATCGCCCGGCATACCGGACTCCTTTCCTCGCGCCCGCGCGGGCCGACCGCCGATGCGGGGATCAGACTCCGCCGGCCTCACATTCGCTCTACCAGCCATAACTCACGCTCCTGTCGCTCAGCAAAAACCCGACACCTGTATGTCGAGAGCCGAGCTGCGATGCCCCTACGCAAATTGATTGCATCTGGCTCTCTCTGGTTAATGACCCCAACTTCGCTGAAACGGCCACGCAATTTGCGGACGGCGCCAACAGAGCGCGCCGGCCATGCCCGCGACGAGCCCCTCCAACGCCACACCCACACCGGCTGCTGGTGCCTTCCCATCCCTGTATATGTGCGCGAGCGCGGCGAACCGGCCAAGAACTTGCTCAGGGCGGCAAGGCCACGAACGCACCCGAATCGCCAGCGCTGTCAACTGCTGCACCGAGGGGCGATAGATCGCCAACCGGCAAGCTCGGCACTCGTGGCAGCCCGAGCTGCAACCGCAACCTTCAGACAACGCTACGGATCGCGGCGCGGTGGCCGCCACTACCTGCATCGGAGGCGTCGGGCTGCGCCCTCCTTGTTACGGCACACCCGGACCGCTCGAAGGCTGTTTCGTTGACTCGACCTCAGTTCCAGCTGCCAACGAGGGCCGGGATACGGGCGCGCGGGGAGCGTCGGCTCAGCGGCCGTCGCGTTCGCGCTGTTCGCGCTCGTGCTCCCAAGCAGCCTCGCTCGCTTCAGCGGGAGCTGGTTCCCCGAGCGGTGGCGGATCGTCGGCGTCCACGTCCAGCAGGACTGGAGTTCCGCGGACGCCACCGCGGCTAAGGCTCGGACCAGCAATCACCGTCGGCCTAGGCTCGCGTTCTGGCACGCGTAGAGCCTTCCTTTTGAACAGGCGCGTTAGCAGCTTGCGCACCTGGGCAGCCTCTCACGTCAGGCGGTCGCCCGTCAAACTGACCCACCACCGACCGATGGGGCCGTCGCAGGCAGGGTTACAATCGACCCGACCATGCGTGCATTGGCGACCACAGCGCCAGACGGGACCGCAGCCAAAGGGCGGCGAGGATGAACGCCGTCACCGCAGAGGCGATGATCGACCGTGCAGGCCGTGCGCTCATCGCGGCTGCGCCAGCGCCAGCCAAGGTGATTCTGTTCGGTTCACGCGCCCGCGGCGAGGCCAACGACGGCAGCGACTTCGACTTCTTGGTCATTGAGGAGACGGTCCCGGATCGCCTCGCCGAGGCCGTCAGGCTCCGCGACGCTCTCGGAGACTTCAACGCACCCGTTGACGTGATCGTGATGGATGCGGCGCTCGCCGAACGGCGGTCAAAGGTACGGGGCACGATGGTGCACCGAGCCCTCCGCGAGGGTCGTGTTCTCGCCGAGTCCTGAACAGATCGAGTACGCCGAGCTGCTGCTGCGCCGGGCCAACGGCGACCTCGAAGCCTGCCGAGTGCTCGCCGAGAACGTAGACATCGACGACAACATCGTCGGGTTTCACGCTCAGCAGGCGGTTGAGAAGGCGATGAAGGTCGTGCTCGTGCTCGCCGATGCCGACCTCCCGCTCACCCACGATCTCAAGTTCCTGTTGCGGCAGGTACGCGAGACGGGCACAGAGCCTCCACAAGACATCTCGGACACCGCGTGGCTCACGCCCTGGGCGGCCGAACTGCGCTACGACGAGCCGATCGCGTTTGACCGCGCCGCCGCGCTCGCAGCGGCCGAGAGCGCGAGCCGCTGGGCAGCGTCGCTGCTCGCTGAAGCGAAGCGCCTCCAACCCGACGCCGATCCTGGGAGGAAATCTCGGGAGGAAGCTCCACCAGCGCCCGAGCCCTAGAACCACGAAAGCCCTGGATTTCCAGGGCTTTCGCTTCATAGCGGGGGCAGGATTCGAACCTGCGACCTTCGGGTTATGAGCCCGACGAGCTACCAGACTGCTCCACCCCGCGTCGCTTCTTATGTTCTAGCAAAGAACCACACCGCTCACCAGCCGTGACAGCACCTCAGCGCTCCGCCCGCTCCAGCATCTGTCGGATCCGCTCCGCCTCTTCGTCTTCCCGCGCCCAGTCGATCTCCCTGTAGCGCTGCCCTATTCGCTCTATCGCCTGCTTCGCCGCCGCGTTCGCCGCCTCCACCGCCGCGTCCCGCTCCGCCTTCGCCGCATCGCTCACGTCATCCTCCGCTGAGCGTGTTTGCCCATAGCGCTGTTCGATCCGCTCGATCGCCCGTTTCGTAGCTTCGTTCGCCGCCTCTATCGCCGCGTCCCGTTCCGCCGCAGCAGCTTTACGCGCCAGGTAGTAGTGCATCCGCGCGTCATCCCCCGACCCGTCAACAGCCTCCAGCTCTGTAGTGCCGCCGGTGCTCTCCACACGCTCTGCCTGCCCAGGCTCCACCTGCCCAGGCCCCACCTGCCCAGCCTCAGCCGCCTGCACAAGCTGCGCATCGCCTACCTGAACAGCCGCAGCCGCCTCAGCCTCGCCGCTGCGACCACGCCGCCGTCTTCTCCGCTGGCGCCCGCGCCTACGCCGCCTCCACGCGAGCAGATCCACCAGCTGCGATCTCAGTAGCTCGTACCAAATCAAAGCCCCCACCACGTACAGAGCCAACAGGCCCACCGGCAAGCTGAGCTTGATCACTGCGCTCATGGCCGCTGTAGTACCCACGCCGTAGCTGCCATCAACTACACACGTCCAATCCAGGTCATCCAGCGCGAGCATACCTCGCGCCCATCCCCGCCCTTAGGATCACCCGCGTGCGCGTTGCCGTCGTGGACATCGGAACCAACTCCACCCGGCTGCTCGTCGCAGACGTCGATCCCAGCACCCAGACGGTAGAAGTGCTCGACCGCCGCTCCCAGGTCACCCGCCTAGGCCACGGTGTCGACGCAAACGGATCGCTCGCAGATGACTCCATGCAGCGCGTGTTCCACACGCTCGCCCAGTACCGCACCGCCATCGACCAACACGGAGCCACCGCCAACCTCGCCGTGCTTACCTCCGCCGTGCGCGACGCCAGCAACGGCCCCCAGTTCGCCCAGCGCGTGCGCGACGACTTTCAGCTCGACGCCAAAGTTCTCACCGGCGAGGAAGAGGCCCAACTCACGTTCCTCGGCGCCATGTCCGGCCGGCCACCTCACCAGCCCGACGGACAGGCCCAGCCAACCGTCGTCATCGACATCGGCGGCGGCTCAACCGAGTTCGTCGTCGGCGTCGGCCACACCACCCGCTTCCACACCTCTCTGCACGCCGGCGTCGTGCGCATGTCAGAGCGCCACATCCACACCGACCCGCCACAGCCACACGAGCTGCAAGCGCTCGCCGCCGACGTACGCGCCACCCTGCATCAAGGCCTGCCCGAAACTGAGCGCCAGTCAGTTAAGGCAGGCATCGCCGTCGCCGGCACCGCCACATCCGCCGCCGCCATCGACCAGGAGCTCGACCCCTACGACCCCGCCCGCGTGCACGGCTACCAGCTGCAGCTAGGCACCGTCGAACTGCTGCTCGCCCGCCTCGCAGACATGGACGAACAGCAGCGCCGACAAGTCGTAGGCCTACACCCCGACCGTGCCCCCACCATCATCGCCGGCATGATCCTCCTGCAACAGGCCATGAGCGCGTTTGCGCTCGAGCAGGTGGAGGTCTCCGAGCACGACATCCTCTACGGAGGAGCCCTGCAGCTGGCTGGCGCCGCCTAGCCTAGGCCAAGTTCGACCTGCGCGGGTAAACCACAGTCGGATCCGTCAGCACGTTCACCAGCGCAGGCAGTCCCGCCGAGAACGCCCGCTCGAGCGCCGGCCGCATGTCCTCAGGACGCTCCACCAGCTCGCCGTGCCCGCCCAGCGCACCCACCAGCTCGTCATAGCGCGTGCCCGGGCGCAGGTCAGCCGCCACCGAGTACCCGTAAAGGAACTCCATCGGGTGCTTCTCAAGCGCCCAAATGCCGTTGTTGCCCATCACCGCCACCACGTTCACGCCGTGGCGCGCCAGCGTGTCGAACTCCATGCCCGAGAAGCCAAACGCACCGTCCCCCACCAGCAGCACCACCTGACGCTCCGGGTGCGCAAGCTTCGCCGCCAGCGCATACCCGCAACCCGTGCCCAAGCAGCCAAACGGACCCGGATCCAGCCAGCAGCCCGGCTCGTAGCTATCCACCACACGACCCGCATACGACACAAAGTCACCGCCGTCGCCAATCACAATCGCGTCCCTGTCGAGCACCTTCGCAAGCTCCGCATACAGCCGCATCGGGTGTAGCGGCGAGCGGCCATCCTCAAGCTCCACCCGCTCCGCCGCACGGCGCTCAGACTCCGCCGCTCGCAGCTCGCTGATCCGGCGCTCGCTCGACAGCGCCTGCCCACCCGCACCCGCGCGCAGGTCCGTCAGCGTCTGCGCAATCGACCCGTAGCACTCAGCAGCCACCGCGCGCACGTGATCGCGCTGCGGTTCCACAGCGTCAATCACCACCACCTCAGTGTCCTCACCAAACGCCCCGCCAAAGCCCAGCCTGAAGTCCATCGGCACACCCACCACCAGCGCCACATCCGCACCCTTCAGCGCCTGCGAGCGAACCCGCGAGAAGAACAGCTCATCGTCAGCCGACACACATCCGCGCGCGAGGCCATTCAAGAACACCGGTATGCGCAGCGTGTGCGCCAGCTCGTTCAGCGCCTGCTCGCCATGCCCCCAGTAAAGATCAGTGCCCGCCATGATCACCGGTCGCTCAGCCGCCGCAAGCAGCGCCGCCGCTCGCTCCAGCGCCTCCCCTGACGCGCCCCTGCCGCCCCCAGCGCCAGCAGCCGACGTATCCAACTCGAACTCCTGCTCAACCGCCTCCATAAACACGTAGTCCAGCGGGAAGTCCACAAACGTCGGCCCACAATGCGGCGCTGCCGCCGCCGCAAACGCGTCGTCCACCAGCCCCTGGATCTCCTCCGTGCTTCCCGGCGTCGCCGCCAGCTTCGTCAGCGGTCGCACAAACGGCACATGGTCGATCTCCTGCAGCGAGCCCTGCCCCCAGCGAAGCGCCGGCGCCCTGCCGCCCAGCACCACCATCGGTGAGTGGTTCGCCTGCGCTGATGCCATCGCACTCATGCCGTTAGTAACCCCCGGCCCTGCCGTCAGCGCGCACACGCCCGTCTCCCGCGTCACCTTCGCCCAGCCCTCCGCAGCAAACGCCGCCGTTGACTCGTGACGCACGTCCACAATGTCAATGCCCTCCTCGCGACAGCCGTCATAGATCGAGAACAAGTGGCCGCCCGACAGCGTGAACAGCTTGCTCACGCCATGCGCCTTCAAGCGCCTAGCTATCAAGCGCCCTCCGTGGAACGTCCCCGTCTCCTGTGTGCTCTCGCTCTGCGTCGACACGCGCGCGACTCTATCGCCTAACGACCAGCCGCTTCTGCGTCTCATGCCCGGGGTGGGGTTCGAACCCACATGCTCCCCGTGGGGAACCATCGATTTTAAGTCGATTACGTATACCTATTTCGCCACCCGGGCCCTGCCACCGCATGCAGGCTAGCCAAGCTCCCCGCCAGCACGTCCCGCCGCCCCGTTTAGGCCCCCTTCACACCGGGAAATGACCATATGACGCAACTTTCGCGCTGCTACCGTGTCATAAAGGTCGACAGCAGCTACCGGGACTGTCCATGGAGGTCTCCGCACTCTCACACCCCAGCAGCATCACCGGCCTTCGCGGGCCGTCTGCACTGCTGCGCCTACAGTCCGACGAGCGCCTCATCGCGCTCACACGCCGCGGCCAGCACGCTGCCTTCGAGGTGCTCTGCGACCGCTATCAAAGCCGCCTTCTGTCCTTCTGCCGGCACATGCTCGCCTCCCGCGAGGATGCAGAGGACGTCCTTCAAGAGGTGTTCGCAGCTGCCTTCAACGCGGTGCTCGCAGACGAGCGCGAGATCAACGTACGCCCCTGGCTGTATCGCATTGCTCGCAACCGCTCGCTCAACCACCTGCGCCGCGCGTCCGCCATCGGCGTCGACTCCATGGACGTGCACTACGCCGACGGCGGCATCTCCACCGGCGACAAGGTCATGCGCCGCGAGAGCTTCCGTGAGCTCATCGACGACGTCCACCACCTGCCCGAGACCCAGCGCACCGCGCTCTTGCTGCGCGAGATCGACGCGCTTTCCTACGAGCAGATCGCACACGCCATGGAGACCACCATCCCCTCCGTCAAGTCCCTGCTCGTGCGTGCCCGCATCTCACTCGCCGAGGCCGCAGAGGCGCGCAACCTCAGCTGTGACGACGTCCGCCTCGAGCTCGGCGAAGCCGCCGAGGGCCTCACCAAGCTCACCACCCCAGCCCGTCGACACGTGCGCACGTGCGAGCGCTGCACATTCTTCAAGAAGCAGCTCAAGGACAACAACCATGCGCTCGCCCTCATCCTCCCCGTCGGCCCGCTGCTGCTGCTCAAGAAGGTGCTGCTCGCCAAGCTCGGCTCCACCGCATCCGCTGGAGGTGCCCACGTAGCAGGCGGCGCTGGTGCAGTTGGCGCCACCGTCGGAGCCGGAGCAGTCGCCACCGGCGGCTCGAGCGTCGCCGGTGGGCTCGTCACCGCCGGCGCAGGCGCCCTCGCCACCAAGGCCGTCGCCGGCCTCGCAGCAGCCGCCATCGTCACAGCTGGCGCCGTCGCCGCTGGCAACGCCGTCGCTGTCCACCACCGTCATCCGCACGCCGCCCTCACCGCAAGCGTGCCAGCCAGTCATTACACCGAACCAGTGATCGTCCACCAGGCGCTGCAGCCGGTGAGCGCCGGCGGGCCGCCCGTGATCCACCGCTCCACCATCGCGCGCCAGCAGCACCACGCCAAGGTCATCAAGGCGGTCAAGAGCGCGCCCGTGACGCCAGTTGCCAGCGCAACTCCCACACCCACCACAGCCGCCGCCACAACGCCCACCAAACCCGCCGACCCTCAGCCCACCGTGCAGGTCACCGAGGTCACCACCAACACCACCACGCTTCCAGCTACAGCCACCGCCACGCCGTCCACCACGCCAACCACCACCGTTCCCCCCATCACGCCCGTCACCACCCCCACGACCACCACCGAAGCAACAACTGAACCTACTCCCACCACAGAAACCTCAGCCACGCCCCCCACTGAAGGATCAGGGGCACCGCAGGGCTCCAGCAACCCGCAGACGTCACCGCCCGTCAACGTGACCGGCGGCGCACAGGCCCCTGACGGCCCTAGCGAATAGCTAGCCGAACGCAAAGTTCTTCAGCGGCCGCAGCAACACACCCGTCTCGCCCACTTCAAGCGGCGAGCTCACCTGCGCGCTGGCCGTCGGCGAGGTCAGCATCGCGATGACCACCCCTTCGCGCACGCCAGGTCGTTCCGGCAGCAGAAGCACATTGCGCGCGTATATTTCCCGTCCTTCCAGCTTCTCCGAGTACGCCACCTGGTAGCCCGTCAGCGTGTTGCTGATCCGCGTCTTGCCCTCCCCGCGAAGCTCAAAACCCTGCGAGTGGCGGCTCAAAGAAAGGATGTAGCTGTACGCATAGATGGGCAGCTCACCCCACACCGATCCCGAGTACGAAGGCAGACGCAGCGGATCCACCGCAAACGAGTACTTAACTGAGCCGTCCGGCCAGCGGCTCTGCACCTTCACATAGCCACCAGGGTCAGGCTGCACGCTGTACAAGCTGCGGTAGCTGAAGCTAAACGGCACCGGGCCACCGTGGCTGTACTGCGCGTTCTCCAGCGTCAGTCCCAGCCCAACCAGTAGCGCCAGCAGCGCCACCACCCCGCCAATCACCGCCGTCCGCACCAGCCGTGAGGCCCCGCGCCACCACGGCGACAGCAGCCGCCCCAGCGTCGGCCCGTACTCGGACTTCATCGGCACCGCCACCATCGTGGTCAGGCGATCATTCCCCAAGCGAGAAAAGCGATTCGAGGTCATGGCGGGAATACGCAGCGAACGCCACCATCGTCTGGGTGCGCGCGACCCCCGGCAGGCCACCAATCTGGCCCGTAACCACATCCGCCAGCTGCTCGTGGTCAGGCACCCGCACGATCGCCACGAAGTCCCACTCGCCCGTCACCGAGTACGCCTCCGCCACGCCGTCGATGTCCGCCAGCGCCCCACCAAGGCTCGACAGCGCATCGCGCTCCGCCTCAATCAGCACCACCGCGTTGGTCATCGTCATCGCATACTCACTCTACGCCTCCGCTCCACGCAGGCGGTGCACACCCAGCCCCACCACCAGTCCCAGCGCACCACCAGTCACGCCCGCCAGCCAGCTCACCTCCGGGCGCACAAACGGGATCGCCAGCAGCAGCGCCGCAATCGCCGCCGTGCCCAGCAGATCGCCTTCGTAGTGCTCGCCCGCGCGTGCTGCCTGCAGGTCCGGCACCGCCCACGCGGCGAGCAGCGCCAGCGCTGCAGCGTTGCCGCCAAGGACAACCGGCAGCGGGTACACCGCCAGCGCCACCAACCCACCCGTCGCGCTCGCGCCCAGGAACAGCGCCAACACCATCACCGGCCCATAGCGACGCTCGAGCAGCCAGCCAAACAGCGCAACCGCAAACAGCACCACAAACGCCACCACGCCGTTGGTGTATACGAACGCGCTCGCAAACAGCTCCCACCAGTCGCCGCCCAGCGGGCCAATCAGCGCCATGTGTTCATACACATCCGGTTCCGCATGCCACACGATCCACGCCAAACAGCCCACCGCCACCAGCAGCATCGTCGCGTACGGACGCTCTGCCGCCCAGCGGCCCGACACAGGTGCAGCACGCGCACGACGCGGCGCTCGAGTAGCCCCGCGCTTGGGGCCGCGGCCAAGCAACGATCCAAACCGGCCGCGCCCGCTCGGCGCGCTCGGCGACGCGTGCACCCGAGGAAGCTTCGGCGCGCGTCTGCGCAGACGAGCGCCGCAGTACGGGCACTCGGTCACGTACGGGCTGACCTCCGAGTTGCACTGTTTGCAAACCACGAACAGATCAGCACCGGAAGACATAGGACGACCCATTCTATGGACCTGTCGACGTCTGCTCGCTCGGCTCTGGAATACTCAGGTGCATGAACCTCGGATACGACCAAAAGCTTTACATCCTCGCGTTCGACCACCGTGGCTCCTTCCAGAAGAAGTTCTTCGGGATCGACGGTGAGCCGGACTCCGAGCAGACGGCCATCATCGCCGACGCCAAGCACCTCATCTTCGAGGGCATGCTGCAGGCGATCGGCGCCGGTGCCGACCCAGCCGTCACCGGCGTGCTCGTCGACGAGCAGTTCGGCTCCACCGTGCCCGCCGAGGCGCACGAGAAGGGTCTCAAGGTGGCGATGCCCGCTGAGCGCTCCGGCCAGAACATGTTCGATTTCCAGTACGGCGAGGACTTCGGTGAGCACATCGAGCGCTTCAACCCAGACTTCACCAAGGTGCTCGTCCGCTACAACCCAGACGGAGACAGCGCCGCCAATCGCGAGCAGCTCAGCAAGCTACTGATCCTCAGCGACTGGCTAAAGGCCCACGATCGCAAGTTCCTGTTCGAGCTGCTCGTGCCTGCTGAGAACGCCCAGCTCGAGACGGTCGGCGGCGACAGCGACCGCTACGACGCGGAGCTGCGCCCCGAGCTCATGCGCCGCGCCATCGCCGAGATCCAAGACGCCGGCATCGAGGTCGACATCTGGAAGATCGAGGGCGTCGATCAGCGCTCCGACTGCGAGATGCTCGCCACCCAAACGCGTAGCGGCGGTCGCGACGACGTCAAGTGCGTGGTGCTCGGACGCGGCGCCGACGACGCCAAGGTCGATCAATGGCTCACCGCAGCAGCACCAGTCGACGGCTACATCGGCTTTGCCATCGGCCGCTCCATCTGGTGGGACCCGCTCAAGGCCTACGTCGACGGCAAGATCGAGCGCTCCGCCGGCGCGCGCAAGATCGCAGAGAACTACCTGCGCTTCGTAGCCGTCTACGAGCGTTCCAAGTCGCTCGTCGGCTCCTAGGCAAGGACTGTTGACGTGAGGATCTATCGCGAACGGCGCGGTCGACGGATGAATCGTCGTTCGTGGCAAGGACGCAAGGAGCGTGGCGTGCTTTGCACGCGAGCGACTGAGGACGCCACCACGGGCGACGAGGCGCCGTCGTGAAGATGCGGCAGAGCTTCGCTGAGTGGGAGCAAGCCTTCGTCAAGGAGATCACGCTCGACCGTCATCGCCGCGACTCGCTGCGTCGCACCACCGAGCAGCGGGCGCTCAAGCGCAGCATCGATAAGCGTCACAAGCGCGGCTCCATGCGCTTCGCGCTGCTGGTACTCACGCTCATCCTTACAGCCGTTGTCGTAACGGTCGTAATGTTTCGCACCCTGTACCTACTGCTCGGCTGACGGGCCCTCACGGGCGGCAGCAGGGGGCCCGAAGCGCACGTAGCTGTATCGCTATGCGCGGGTTACGCGCGCTTCAAGTCGACGCGCTGTCGCCCAGCTCGCGTAGCGACTTGTCCACCTTCGCCGCGCTGTCCGCAACGTGATCACTCGCCACGCCATCCTTCTCCGGCGTCGCCGCACCCGTTTCGCGGTGGATCTCCAGATAGATCTCCTTGCGGAATACAGGCACACGCTGCGGCGCCTGTATGCCGATGCGCACCTTCTCGCCCATGACGGACAGCACCGAAACCTCGATCTCGTCGCCGATCATGATGCTCTGGTTGGACTTGCGCGTCAGAACCAGCATTTGGGTGCACCTTCCTCTTTGCCGATTGGCGACCCGGCGCGACCCCAAACCGCCGGTGTTCCAAGCATAGTCACAGGACCGGGGGAACGCGATCCCAATTTCTCAAACGTGCCCACGTAGGTCGTCTCAGCGGCCCTCCCAGATCCCCCGATCGCGACCCTGCAGCGTCGCGCGAGCGCTTGCGCTAGTCTCCCGGACCGTCCATGCCCCGGAAATCTTTGCGCCCGCACCTCAACCAGATCCGCGCCTGGGTGCGGCAAGGCCGTACCGACGCGTGGGTCGCCCACCAGCTCGAGGTCACCGTCCGTGACATCGAGCAGTTCAAGCGCCAGAACGAGCTCGTCAGCGATGACGAGTCCCCCGAGGGCGCCGGCACCGGCGATTACCCCGAGGAGATCGATCTGCGCGCCGAGGACGACGCGCTCATCGCCGCGGAGCTCGAGGCCGCCGAGGCTGAGGCCGAGCTTGCAAGAGCTCAGGCCGAGGAGGCAGGTGAGGAGCCCGGCGAGGACACGGACGACTCCGGTGGCACACGCACCCGCAGGCGCTCCCGCCGCGGTGGACGTGGCCGCTCGCGCTCCGCAGGTCGCAACACCGGCCCGCTCGAGGGAACCTTCGACCACGGCGAGGAGGGCTACGGCCTGTGGCTCGACCCCGCCATCCAGGAGAACCCCATCTACGCCGAGCATTGGGCCGGCCACCGGCCCGTCGAGGTCGAAGTCGAAGAGGACCGCATAGTCATCCGCCGCGCGGGCAGCGAGGACTAGCGCTACGCCTCTGAAAGGGTGCGCCGGCCGCCCGCGTAGTCGGTGGCCTCGCGCAGGTATCTCGCAAAGGCGCTGTCCACGACGACACCCGCCTCCCAGGCCCACGGATCGTCTGGCGCTGTCTTCATCGCCACCTGCAGGCACCACATGGTGCCCCCGTCGTACAGGCTCACAAGCTCCTCCGTCGCGAAGCGTCCTCCCAAGCGCCTGCGTAGCTCCGCCACCAGAGCATCCGTCACCCGCTCCAACAGCGGCATGCGCTCGGCGGGTGCAGCACGGAGCCTGCGCTCCCCCTGCTGCCACTGGTAGATGGCCGTCTCGAACGACACCAGCCGAGGCTAGCAGTGGCGACTGGAGAGGAGCCCGGTCTGGCGAGATCGCGCGCATTTCGCTCAGTTGTCGGGCAAGCCGCTGATCACATACTGCTGCTCGCCTTTCCTCATCATCCCCAGCTGGCGAGCCTCAGCTTCAAGCGTCCCCGGAGCGCTCAGCGCTTCGTGCTGATGCACCAGCAGCCTGTGTTCACGTTCCATGCTCGCCACTGCAGCGCTGTCATGGCTGGATTGACGCCAGGTGGAGAGCATGTGCAGGCCAGCGCTCACGTATAGGTACACGAGCGCAATAAGCACGCAGAGCATCGCCAAACGCCCCAGGCGATCCCACTGCACGCGGCCCACCGGCGGGGCCTTCAAACGACTGCGGGAGGCTGGGATCGAGGACATGCTTACCCCGATTCGCGCCAGCCCGCCAACATCCTGCCACTGGTTGGACGCCGTCAGCCGGCGTCAGACGGCGTGGAGCGGCATGACGTTCCGTGAGAGACGCGCGGCACAGTCAGCGATGCTGGCTGAAGGCACCACGCCCAAGGAAGCGCGCGTTGGCACCCAGCTGCTCCTCGATGCGCAGCAGCTGGTTGTACTTGGCCACACGGTCAGAGCGCGACGGCGCGCCAGTCTTGATCTGCCCGCAGCCGGTGGCCACAGCGAGATCGGCGATCGTCACGTCCTCCGTCTCGCCCGAGCGATGGCTCATGACGGCGGTGTAGCCAGCGTCGCGAGCCATAGCGACTGCCTGTAGCGTCTCTGTGAGGGTGCCAATCTGGTTGACCTTGATCAGGATCGAGTTGCCCACGCCGCTGTCGATGCCGCGACGCAGCCGCTCGGTGTTGGTAACGAAGATGTCATCTCCCACGAGCTGCAAGCTCGACCCCAGGCGCTCGGTGAGCACCCGCCACCCGTCCCAGTCCTCCTCGTCCATGCCGTCCTCGAGCGACACGATCGGATAGCGGCCGGCGAGGTCCGCCCAATAGTCAGTCAGCTCCGCGGCGCTAAGCGTGCGGCCCTCGTGCTCGAGCACGTATGCCCCGTCGTGGTAGATCTCGCTGGCGGCAGGGTCAAGGGCGATCGCCACGTCCTCTCCGGGCCGGTAGCCGGCCGCCTCGATACCCGCGACGAGCATCTTCAGCGCCTCCTCGTTGGAGCTCAGGTCGGGAGCGAAGCCACCCTCATCGCCCACCGCCGTGGCCAGGCCGCGCTCGTGCAGCGTGCCCTTCAGCGCGTGGAACACCTCTGCGCCCATACGCAGGCACTCTGCGAAGCTGCCAGCGCCGCAGGGGACGATCATGAACTCCTGAAAATCCACTTTGTTGTCGGCGTGCGCGCCGCCGTTGAGCACGTTCATCATCGGCACCGGCAGCACGCCAGCGTCGGGGCCGCCCAGATAGCGCCACAGCGGCTGGTGCTCCTCGGTAGCTTGCGCCTGCGCAGCCGCAAGCGACACGCCGAGGATCGCGTTGGCGCCCAGCCGCGACTTGTTGGGCGTACCGTCGAGCGCGATCAGCGCCGTGTCGAGAGCCTCCTGGTCGGCAGCCT